>CAJWHT010000108.1 GCA_913041495.1 uncultured Desulfobacteraceae bacterium
ATTGAAGATTTTGACGAACTTCTCGAAAAATATACCTACGACTGTCGAACACAGGCTGCTGTCCGATGAATTCCTCATCGGACGCATAATTTCATAAGCCTTTAGACGCCGGAACACAAGGGTTCCCGTTCAAAAGGCTTCTCCGGCCGGCCTGTCCGACGCATGTATTAACAATCAAAGTGAAGGAGATCGTTCCCAATGGCTCAAGGTATTGTAAAGTGGTTCAACGACAGTAAAGGATTTGGGTTCATCCAGCAGGAAGCAGAAAAACCGGATGTATTTGTTCACTATTCCGGTATCAACGCCGAAGGCTTTAAGTCGCTTAAAGAAGGTGACCGGGTCAACTTTGACATTGAACACGGACAGAAAGGACCGGCCGCAGTCAATGTAACCGTGGATTGAAGTTCCACAAATCAAGGGGGTGTGGCATGATTCATTACACAAAGCTTTCCACCAGTGAGCGGGAGTTCCTGGTATTTAAAGTCATCGGCGCCCGATCCCAGACGGAAGCCGAAGACATCGTCAAACAGCACCTGGGAGATTCCCTGCTGGATGGTGAAATCTGGGAAGACAATTCCGTTACCATTTGCCCGTTGTTTTCCAATGAGACCTCTGCCGTAAGATTGCAGTAATGCTGCCCGCCACCTGATAACAGACGTTTCCGGGCGTCAGGGCCAACGGTCCTGACGCCGTCTTATTCATGCCTTAAGCGGTTCATCCTGGCCGGGGCTTTCATTTTGACTTGCCCGGCATCGTGGGTTGTGATATCACCCATACCATACGGTATGGTTTGCAACGAATTACCACGGAGACAATATGCCCTCTCAGACAAAAACCGGCAGACAGGCATGGCTGACCCAGGGGTTTGGTATTTTAAAAAACCAGGGGGCCGCCGGCCTGACCATTGACAATCTCACCACAGCCATGGGCCGGACCAAAGGTGCCTTTTACCATCATTTTAAAAACCGGCAGGACTATTCGAAAAAACTGCTGGAACTATGGGAAGAACGCCAGGCCAATGAAATCATCCGGATATCCAAGCAGAAGAAGACCTTTGAGGCCATCAACCAGACCCTGGTGGACCTGTCTGAAAAAGCCATGGATCCCGAAATTGAAGTGGCCATCCGCGCCTGGGCGTTAAGAGATCCATTGGCCAGAGAATTCCAGGAACGGATTGACACCCACAGGGCCAAATTCCTGGTGGAGTTATTTTCGCTGATGACAGACGATCCGGACCATGCACAACTGTTTGCCATCATCCGGTACTGCTTTTACATCGGCAGCCACCAGATCATTCCGGCATTAGATGATGGGACATATAAAGAAAAACTGGCAGAGCTGACCCGGATGTTCTTTCTTTACACGGATTCCGGTGCCATTCGGCCACCCACAAACAGACAGATAACTTGAAGGATGTATCCATGAAAACCATTATTGAACCCTTTCGTATCAAAACCACGGAACCCATAAAAATCATTTCCAGGGAAGAACGGGTGAAAGCACTTGAGGCCGCCCACCAAAATGTATTTCTCCTGGATGCGGAAGACTGCTGCATCGATCTTTTGACTGACTCGGGCACAGGGGCCATGTCCACCCGGCAGTGGGCGGCCATGATGCTCGGAGATGAATCCTATGCCGGTTCCAAATCCTGGAAACACTTCGAACGCACGGTGAAGCAGATTACCGGCATCACCCATGTGCTTCCGACCCACCAGGGCCGGGCCGCCGAGGCCATCCTGGCCCAGACCCTCATCAAAAAAGGCAACGTCATCCCCAACAACTCCCATTTCGACACCACCCGAGCCAACATCGAATATGTGGGGGGAATTGCGGCCAACCTGCTCTGTGCGGAAGGCACGGATACGGCGGATACGTCCCCCTTTAAGGGGAATATGGACTTAGACAAGCTCAAGGCCTGTATTGCCGAGCACGGCAAGGAGAACATTCCCTTTGCCATGATCACGGTGACCAATAACACCGGCGGGGGCCAACCGGTTTCCATGGCCAATATCCGGGCTGTAAAAAAGGTGTTGTCCGAACAGGGCATTCCCCTGGTAATTGACGCCTGCAGGTTTGCGGAAAATGCCTACTTCATCCATGAGCGGGAAGAAGGCTTTCGGGGAAAATCCCTTCTGGAAATTGCCCAGGAGATGTTTTCCTATGCCGACGGCGCCACCATGAGCTGCAAGAAAGACGGTCTTGCCAATATCGGCGGTTTTCTCATCTGCAACGATGACGGCTGGGCAGAGGAGTTCAGGAATCTTTTGATTATCCGGGAAGGATTTCCCACATACGGCGGCCTTGCGGGAAGGGATCTTGAAGCCATTGCCGTGGGGCTCATGGAAGCCCTGGAATACGATTACCAGGTCTACCGCCAGGCCACGGTCCGGTACCTGAGTGACCGGCTGCTGGATATGGGGGTCCCCATTGTCCGGCCGGCAGGCGGCCATGCGGTGTTTCTGGATGCCCGGAAGATGCTGGATCATATTCCGGACCTTCAATACCCCGGCATCGGGGTGGTTAACGCGCTTTACGTGGAAGGCGGCATCCGGGCGGTTGAACTGGGGTCCGTGATGTTCGGCAGTTTTGACGAGGACGGCAATGAACAGCCCTCCCCCCTGGAACTGGTGCGGCTGGCATTCCCGAGACGGGTGTACACCCAAAGTCATTTTGACTACCTGGTGGAAGTCATCCGCGATGTATGGAAAAACAGGGCAAAAATTCCCGGGTATAAAATCACCTATCAGACCCGTTTCCTGCGCCATTTCACCTGCCACTTCCAACGGATTTAGCACCTGAGATGCCACATGCACAATCCACCGGATTCTTCCTGTTTCATCTCCGAATAAAATTCGGTTGATTGTGCATGTATATACAAGATAATGCGGCCAGTAAAAAGGATTTTCAAAGACTAAGCGTGCATTTTCACCGGGTTTTCCCTTTTTTACTTGACTATATATTGGTGAGTTTTTTATATTGTGCAACACTCACAATTTAATTTGTAGGTATGCTGTACTTTTAATTTTTTAATGAAGGGGAGAAACACATGAAATCTATTTTTAAAGCAATTGCCGTTGCGGCACTGGGTCTGGCGGTTTTCACCGCACAGGGGTTTGCAGCCGACACCATCAAGATCGGTTCCGCCGGGGTTATCTCCGGTGACCTGGCACCTTACGGTATTTCCGCCCTCAGGGGTGTTGAAATCGCAGTTGATGACATCAACGCCGCCGGCGGCGTTCTGGGCAAAAAACTGGAAGTGATGCCCGGTGATGATGTCTGCAAACCTGAAATCGCGGTCAACATGGCCACCAAACTGGTTTCCGACGGTGCTCAGATGATCGTCGGCCACATCTGTTCCGGATGTACCATTGCCGCCAACAAAATTTATAAAGACGCGAATATCGTTGTCGTGTCTCCGTCCTCCACGGCCGATCCCCTCACACTGAGCGGTGATCATCCCAACTTTTTCAGAACCATCGCCTATGACGGTGCCCAGGCCAAACTGATGTCTTCTTTTGTAAAGAATGAACTCAAGGCCAAAACAGTGGCCCTGGTTCATGACAAGGGCGACTACGGCAAGGGCCAGATGGAACTGGTTCAAAAAGAATTCGAAGCCATGGGCGGCGTTGAGATCGTTCTGTTTGAAGGCGTGACCACAGGTGCGGTTGACTTTTCCGCCATCGTTCAGAAAATCAAACGCTCCAAAGCCGAAGTTACCCTCTGGGGCGGCTACCATTCCGACGCGTCTAAAATTGTTCAATTGCTGAAGAAAAAACGTGTTAAAACCACCTTCTTCGGTGGTGACGGCATGTACGGCGACAACTTCACCAACCTGGCCGGCAAATATTCTGAAGGCGTATATGCCACAGGCCCCAACGATACCTCCAACAACCCGCTGCACAAGGAACTGGCCGTAAAACATCAGAAAAAATACGGCGAAGATCCCGGCACCTTCTTCTACAACGGTTATGCCTGTGTTCAGGCCCTGGCTGCCGCAGCAGAAAAAGCAGGTTCCATAGATTACGACAAGCTGAGAGCCGCCATGTTTGATACCAAAATCGATTCTCCTCTGGGTCCCATCGGTTTTGACGATAGAGGCGATGTTATCGGCGCGGGTTTCTCCGTTTACAAGGTTATTGACGGAAAATACACCCAGGTTAATTAATCGTAAGACTTCCTGATAAAAACAGGAGCCGCGGGACCACCGCGCTCCTGTTTTTTGCCGTATAAGTTTATTTAAATTTAACTGAGTTTAGGAGTTTTAAATTAATTAACATGCGCTGGATTAATATATTATTGGGTCTGGCCGTTGCCGGGATACTGGGATTCTATGGTATCCGAGAGCTTCTGGCAGACCCTGTTTACTTTTTGGAACTATTCTTAGGGGGCCTGGTCCGGGGCAGCATTTACGCCCTGATTGCCCTTGGATACACCATGGTGTACGGGATCATTCAGTTGATCAACTTTGCCCATGGTGAAATTTATATGATCGGTGCCATGACAGCACTGATCGTTGCCTCGGTTCTCGGACTCTGGGGCTGGCACTCTGCGGTGATCGCCATTCTTGCTGTTGTTTTTGCTGTTGTCTATTCCTGTGCTTACGGCTTCACCGTTGAAAAGATTGCCTATAAACCCCTGAGAACCGCCCCAAGACTTTCCGCCCTGATTTCGGCCATCGGGATGAGCCTGTTTCTGCAGAACTACGTGATGCTGGCCCAGACCCCCGAATTTCAGCCCTTTGAAAGTCTGATCCCGGATTTTGCCTTCTGGGAACCCTACGCCCATATTATCACCTCTGTTGAGCTCGCCATCATTATTACCACTGTTGTCGTCATGATCCTTCTGGGCATGCTCATCAAGTTCACCAAAATCGGCAAGGCCATGCGGGCCACAGCCCAGGACAAAATCATGTCTTCGCTTGTGGGCATCAACGTCAACAACGTTATTTCCACCACCTTTGTGGTGGGATCTGCCACAGCAGCCATCGGCGGCGTACTCATTGCCTGCCATGTGGGTCAGATCAACTTTTTCATCGGATTTCTCGCAGGACTCAAAGCCTTTATCGCTGCCGTCCTAGGTGGTATCGGGTCTGTCCCCGGCGCTGTTCTCGGCAGTCTGGTCCTCGGTATTTCCGAAAGCTTCTTCACCGGCTATTTCTGGAGTGAATATGAGGATGTATTTGCCTTCACTATCCTGGTCATTATCTTGATCTTCCGTCCTTCAGGCATCCTTGGCAAGCATGAAACCCAGAAAGTTTAAACAGGTAAGTTATCAACTATGGTTACAAAAAAAGAGATAAAGCAATCCGTTGTAATTGCGTTTTGGTTTATGCTGCTGACCTTTCCCATCATGGTGATCAAGGTCAACACAATAAAAAATGAAGTTATTTTCAGATGGCAGGCGCTGTTTTGGACCGGTGTGGGTACCTTTTTCGCGTCTTTGATCTGGAACTATTTTTTACGTTTAAAAGAATCAAAGAAACGGGCGGACATCAAAGATGATGTACCCACCGTTCACAGGCTTTTGAACACGCCTCAGTTCAGGACACCCTTTTTGCTGGCTGTGGGGGTCTTTTTCCTGGCCTATCCCTTTGTCTTTCCCATGTACCACACCTCCATCATGATCTCCGCCCTGGTCTATGTGATGCTGGGCTTAGGTCTGAACATTGTTGTGGGACTGGCGGGACTTCTGGATCTTGGGTATGTGGCCTTTTACGCCGTGGGCGCCTACGCCTACGCCCTTTTGAATCTGCACTTCGGTATCAGTTTCTGGGTGGTGCTGCCCATAGCTGCGGTGCTTGGGGCCATATGCGGAACCCTGCTGGGATACCCGGTGCTCAGGCTCCGGGGAGATTACCTGGCCATCGTCACCCTGGGATTCGGTGAAATTATCCGGATTGTCCTGGAAAACTGGAGCGAGTTTTCCAAAGGCCCCAGGGGGATTCCCGATATTCCCCCGCCGGGTCTTTTCGGTATAGAGTTGGGACAGCATGCCACGGTAATCTACATATACTTCATCGTGATCGCCCTGGTACTCACCACCATCTTCTTTGTCAACCGCCTGGAGAACTCGCGGATCGGCCGGGCGTGGATTGCCCTGAGAGATGATGAGATCGCCTGCCAGGCCATGGGTATCGACAAGTTCAAAACCAAGCTGACCGCCTTTGCCTTGGGTGCCACATGGGCAAGCTTAGGGGGCGTGGTATTTGCCGCCAAGACCTCCTATATCAACCCCATGTCCTTTACCATCTGGGAGTCCATCACCATTCTCTGCGTGGTGGTCATCGGCGGTATGGGCTCGGCCATCGGCGTTATTGCAGGTGCCCTGGTGCTTATCCTGCTGCCTGAATACTTGAGGGCTGTGGCGGAATACCGGATGCTGGTATTCGGTGCGCTCCAGGTCATCGTGATGGTATTCAGGCCGGACGGTCTGATCAAGAGTGTCAGAAAAACCTATAAATTTGAACGGGCGGAAAAATAGCATATGGAACCGGTACTGAACGTAAAAAACCTCACAATGAATTTCGGGGGACTCAAGGCCCTGGACGATGTGAATATTTCGGTTGAAAAAGGGCAAATTGCCGCCCTCATCGGTCCCAATGGCGCAGGCAAGACCACCTTTTTCAACTGTATCACAGGCATCTACGACCCCACCAAGGGGTACGTTGAAATCACCCCGCCGGGGAAACGTCCCGAGCGGATCAAAGGACTCAAACCCAACCACGTCACTGAAAAAGGCATGTCCAGGACCTTCCAGAATATCCGTCTCTTTCACGGGATGACGGTACTGGAAAACGTCATGATCGGCCGCCACTGCCGCTTGAATTCCGGCATTTTAAGTGCCATGCTCCGGCCGGGAAGCCAGCGGGAGGAAGAAAAAAAGGTGGTGTCCGACTCCTATGAAATCCTGGAAAAAATCGGGCTGGAAAAATATGTGAATGAGATGGCCGTGAATCTTCCCTACGGCGCCCAGCGCCGCCTGGAGATTGCCAGGGCCCTTGCCACAAATCCCTTTATCCTGCTTTTAGACGAACCGGCTGCCGGTATGAACCCCCAGGAAACCAAAGACCTGGACGATCTGATTATCTGGTTGCGGGATAACGAAGACCTGACCATCCTGCTCATTGAGCATGATATGAAACTGGTCATGAGCCTGAGTGACCGGATCCACGTGGTGGATTACGGCAAGAAAATCGCCGAAGGCACACCGGAAGAGGTAAAGAACAATCCGGACGTGATCAAGGCCTATCTGGGAGACGAGTCTGACGATGCTTAAACTAACCGACGTACATACATATTACGGCAATATTCACGCGCTCAAAGGCATAAATATTGAAGTATCAGAAGGAGAGATCATCTCCCTGATCGGTGCCAACGGCGCCGGTAAATCCACCACCCTGATGACCACCTCCGGCGTGGTCCCGGCAAAACGGGGCACCGTTGAATTAAACGGGGAGGACATCACCCAGATGGCGCCGGACGACATCGTTAAACGGGGGATCTGCCAGGTGCCCGAAGGGCGCAGAATATTCCCCTATCTTACCGTGGCTGAAAACTTGGATATGGGCGCCTTTTTAAGGGATGACAAGGAGGGAATCAAAGAGGACCTGGACTATGTTTACGGTCTTTTCCCCATTCTTGCCAACCGGCGCAACCAGTCCGGCGGAACGCTTTCCGGCGGAGAACAGCAGATGCTGGCCATCTCACGCGCCCTGATGTCCCGGCCCAAGGTATTGTTGCTGGATGAACCCTCCCTGGGGCTTGCGCCGATTATCATCCGCCAGATCTTCGACATTATCCAGAAGATCAACCAGGAACATAAAACCACCATATTTATCGTGGAGCAGAATGCCAACCTGGCACTGAAAGCCGCCCACCGCGGTTATGTTATGGAGAACGGTGCCATCACCATGACCGATACGGGTGAAAATCTCCTGGAAAACGAGGATGTGAAAAAAGCGTACCTGGGTATGTAATCCTTAAAAAGCGCTTAAAACGATAAAGGCGTCGGTCCGGTGAACCCACCGGACCGACGCCTTTTTTTATTCTGTAAATTCGCTTGGGTATCTGACGGTTACCAGTCAACCCCCATCACCATACAATTGAGGCCGGACCCGACGCCGAGCAGTGCCAGATAATCGCCTCTTTTAAGTCTGCCTTGCTCTTCTGCCATCAGCATGGATACGGGCACCCCGGCAGGGCCGATGTTACCTGTGGTCTGAATGCTCAAGAAAACCTTTGCCATGTCCAGTCCCACCGCATCGCACATGGCCTGGGTATGTTTGATACTCACCTGGTGCGGGGCAACCACATCTATCCCCTGGGAACTCCATCCGGGAATGACTTCCGTGGCGTCTTTCCAGGTTTCAATGCAGAGTTCGACACCGGCTTTGAGCATGGTCTGGGGATCGGAGCGCATTTGGCTCTGGTCAATTTCACCCACACAGATGCGGTTGTAGCGGGTGTCTGCACGACTGACGGCACCGCGAACGATGTGCCCTTCTTTGGCCACATCTTCCCTGGCCAGCAGCATGGCAACAGCCCCGGAGCCCAGGGTGAGGGTGGCAAAATTTTCCCGGAATGTGTCCAGGTCGGCTTCGGGGCTTGTCATCAGCTTCAACGTGCTTTCAAGGGAATGCCCGGAACACTCGCCGTTGACAATCAGCCCGTACTTTATCTGTTTTGTTTTCATCAACGCATCAATAATGTGGATGCCATTGACAAAGCCCAGACAGGCATTGGAAACATCAAAGTTCAGACAGGAGGAAGGAAGCTGAAGGTTTCCATGAACCAGACAGGCCACGGAAGGTTCGATATAATCCCGGCATACAGAGGTGTTGACGATACAACCGATCTCATCCCTGTCTATCCCTGCGGTTTCCAGCAGTTTTTCAGCCGCCCGTGTGGCCGCATCACTGGGCTTCATTTCATCCCCCCAGATCCGCCGCTCTTTTATGCCGGTGAGTGCCTCAAAGTACCCCGGCTCAAAACCGAATTTCTGTACCGCCGGTCCCAGCCGGTCTTCAATCTGCTGTGAAGTCACAACCGTTTCGGGGAATTCATAGGCAATACCTTCAATGGACGTTAACGCAGTCATATTCACACCTCTTATATTTTCGTGAACAGTGCCAACTAATATCTGGACCAAGTTATTTTCGTGATGCCTTTATTTAAGATCCAACAGACAAATAAGGAAATAGAGCACCGGACCCTTTGACATTTCTTTTACCTTGAAACGTGTTGGCCAAAAAGGCCTTAATAGCGCATTTCATCACCGAAGACAACCGGATTCTTACCGGCCACAAAAACATGGTTCACGACGGGTTGCCGTGATTCAGTTCGTCTAACGGCTAAGATTTCGTATGGCGGTTGCGAAAAAAAGTACAAAAAAATGCACCAGCAGGCCTCCGGAGCGAAGGTCCTGCTGATGCGCAAGAAACGTTAGGACAGTGGTACAAATGAAAGTTTAGAGATGTTTTACCTTGCGCCCATGATCCGAAGACACCGTCGAGTAAGAATGGAAGCTGCCATTGGTGGATTTACCAAGGCCGCCATGACATGCCAGTTTGTCCCCGGCACGCAAGAAATCAAACGCATCCCGAGCGCCCCTGTCAAAATTCACAGGGGAATTCAAAGGATTCTCATTACCAACGGGGGGTGTTTTACCTGAGTGTTCTTTCATAAAGTCCTCCAAGGGTTCCCAAAGGATTGTTTTGTTTTCTTCCTGGATCACAGAGGTTT
This sequence comes from uncultured Desulfobacteraceae bacterium, assembly GCA_913041495.1. Classification (GTDB taxonomy): domain Bacteria; phylum Desulfobacterota; class Desulfobacteria; order Desulfobacterales; family Desulfobacteraceae; genus Desulfobacter. Next base: position 9,741 of record CAJWHT010000108.1, read on the forward strand.
TTTGGAACTTGATTATGGTTAACGCGGTCCAACATGGTTTTGGAAGCCTCCTCTTGTCTGTTTTGCCGGTCACGCCCATCCTTATTTTTAAGCGTGATCATATTCGCATTGCTAAGGCTTATCCTATTTATATCAGTTCGGCATTTTCCAAATCAATCAGGGAAACCCTTAATTTTTCCAACTTTTTTTCATCCCATTTGTTTTTTATATGAAAGAACCAAACAACTCGTTGAATTCTTTCATGGTTTGTTGTGGGCACGCCGACTACCACTCATGGACGGCCCATGGCCGTTATTCCCAGGCTCAAAATACGAACACACGCCTTTTTTTCATGGGGTTAGACATGGGGTTAGACATAAAAAAGCCGGACAAGTTTTTTTCCTGTCCGGCTCATTTTTTTGGGGGAAGGCAATAAGGTTATTCAACCTTTATGATTTTAACGGTGTGACCCACCCAGTTTGGCGGCAGGTAGATGCGGCCGCTGTTGCCCGAAGATTTTACCTCTTTTTCAATCATCTCCTCACCGTATACTTCAAACTTTACCCGGGCCCTGGGTTTTAACTCCTGACCCTTTTTATCCCTGATGCTTGTGTCGTTCATTGGTCGTCCTATTGGTTTGATGGCATGATTTCCTGGTATACAAAGCGTAGAACCTTTGGGTGTCAAGATCAAGGCATTGCCTGCAATGCGCCTCCTGTTCCCGGAGAAATGGCAGGTGTTTCACTTCAAACCCGATCGTCCGGTACAATTCACTGATTTCAGTCAATCTGGGTTCGTCGTAGTTTCCTATGAATATCCATTCTCTGTTATCTGTTTCAGATGAAGAGATGGTGGTCCCTCCGATACGCCTTATCTTAGATATAGCCTGATATCGTCTATTTTGTAGCGACATTATATCTTTTGAGTTCAGTTTTCAACCTCAATTTAATTTCAATCCCAAAACCCCGTGTTTTTTCCTTGCCACCTTTGGTCGCTTTGTACGTGTCCGGCCGGAAATTTGCCGCCTGTTTTATTCAATGCAAATCAAACTGAATCCTCTATGTTTCATACCTGCCAACTCGAGTTTACACCAGCCCATTTTGCAATTCATTAAAAACCAATTAATTTCAATTACTTACCCCACAACATCATAATGGCACACCCTTTGCTATACAATACGGACAGCATTGAGTTGCATAATTTTAACCCCAAAATAAATTAGGAGAAAACCCTATGTCTGACAATTCACAAGTGGTCAGAGACATTGGAAAATGGGAATGGTCGGAAATGTGGAAAAAAGAGGATTGGTGGGCCATCTGGCTTGGTTTTGCCATTCTCATTGCAGGAATGTTCGTCTATTTCCCCCATTCAGGTGACATGAAAGTCAAACTGGAACAGGCTGAAGCCGAATACAGTCAAGCTGCCAACCGCACGGATGCATTTAAAACCATTGCCTGGTATAAGTTATCCGATGCCAAGGCCAAGGTTCAGGCCAAAAATATTGATGTCGGTAAATGGCTCAGTTCCGTAACCAAGAAAACCCATAAGTGGAGCAGCAATCCGGCTGACGCCTTTTTTATGTCCAAGGAAAAGGCCGATGCTAAAAAGGCCAAAGCCCAGGCCAAATATGATACGGCCAAGGCCAAGACAGCCGGACTCTTTGCAACGGCTCTGGCAGCGGAACAGGCCGCTGAAGCTGCAGGCTTCAAAAATCAGGCGCTGAACGAAGCAGCAAGGGGTGCCATTCAGGACTGGCGAAATGCCAAGTTTATTGAAGGCAAGGCCAAGAAAAAAGTTAAATCCGCCAAACCCTACAACCAGATCTTCAAACTTTTAGGCCTGGGTGTTTTCTTTGCTGTCTTCTTTGGTATCGGAATGAAAGCCATGGGCAACTCCTTTACCCAGTTTCTCAAGGCCTTTACCTTCATCTTTGCCATTGCCGTACTCTCCTGGATGTTCGCTTCCCAGGCCACCATGAAGCATTATGGTGTGGGATATGCAGCCTGGGCCATCTTCTTTGGTATGCTCATCTCCAATACCGTGGGCACCCCCAAATGGGTTTTCCCGGCCATCCAGACCGAGTTCTACATCAAGACCGGCCTGGTGCTCTTAGGGGCCAAGATCCTCTTTGAAAAAATCATTACCATCGGTACCGCAGGTATCTTTGTGGCCTGGGTGGTTACCCCCATTGTCTGGCTGGTCACGTTCTGGTTCGGCCAGAAGGTCATCAAGATGAAATCCAAGCGGCTGAATGCGGTTATCTGTTCTGACATGTCGGTTTGCGGTGTGTCTGCCGCCATTGCCGCAGCATCTGCCTGTAAGGCCAAAAAAGAGCACCTGACCCTGGCGGTTGGTCTCTCCCTGGTTTTCACTTCTATTATGATGATTGCCATGCCGGCCGTGATACACGGTTTCTTCCCTGCGGATAAGGTTGAAATCTTAGGTGGTGCCTGGATGGGCGGAACCATTGATGCCACGGGTGCAGTTGCTGCGGCCGGTGCCTTCTTGGGTGAAAAAGCCCTGAACGTTGCCGCCACCATTAAAATGATCCAGAACGTGCTCATCGGTGTCATGGCCTTTTTTGTGGCCATTTACTTCACCACAAGGGTAGAAGCTGCAGAAACCGGTCACAAGGTTGGCCTTATGGAAATCTGGTACAGATTCCCCAAATTCGTTCTCGGATTTATCGCGGCATCTGTGATTTTCTCCATGATCTACTCAAGCTACAATGCAGAAGTGTCGGGTCTGGGATATTCCATGATCGATAAGGGGTCCATCAAGGGTATGAGTGACCTGTTCAGAGGCTGGTTCTTTATCCTCTCATTTGTATCCATTGGTCTGGCCACAAACTTCAGAGAGCTCAAAGAACATTTCTCAGGCGGAAAACCCCTGATTCTCTATGTCTTTGGCCAGTCGTTCAACCTGTGTCTGACACTGATCATGGCATACATTGTGTTCTACCTGATCTTCCCCGAACTGACCGCCACTATCTAAAGCGTTCAATATAGGGCAATAACAAAAAGGAAGATAAATCATATGAAAACCAATACACCAAAATCAAAGGCAAAAGCGTGGATCATCCTCATGGGGACCATGGCGGCGCTTTGGCTTTTTGCCATGGTGATCGGACCTTATGGGGAAAAGCATATTCCCATGTTCAACACCATTGTGGAGACAATTGAAGCACGGGACATAGACTCCGGTGCCTATTTCTATACGGAAATTGATGCCTCCTATGACGGACAACGGGAATTGCTGGGCTCCATTGCCTTGAAAGCCCCCAAGCAGTATGGGTTTACCATGCCCTTTATATCCGGGATGGTCATCTGCCTGCTGATTCTGATCATTGGTTTTAAAACCCTTCCTGAATAACCCATAAGGGGGTAATCGCCCCTGCCAGAGGCCGGAGCGCGGACCCATTAGCGCTCCGGCCTTTTTTTATGGTTAGAAATTGATAACTTTCATGTATAATACGCATGTTTACAGAATAATGAATCAAAAAAGAGGGGGGACATGAGACCCTATATTTTCCTGGCAGGCATATTCATGATCCTGGCTTTTTGGGGGTGCACAAATACGGAGCCCGTAAGAGATGTGGCCTATTTTCAGGAGAACCCAAAAAAACTGCAGACGTATATGGCAGTGGTGGAAAAGAATATGGCAGTACTGACAACCCAAGTGGAAAGGGGGCATATCACGGTGGAACAGTTTGATAAAAGCCAGGCTGCAATCATGGAAAGCCCGACATACAAAGCTGCCAGAAAAGCCATTGCAATTCAAAGAGAAAATTAAATGCGCGTAAGATCAATCAACCTGCGCCTTAAATTCATTATCGGGCTGGTGATGTTTGCCACGGCACTGGGCATCTGCATCAGTGTGATCATGTATTTCCACTACAACTCCATCATGGAGTCCGAAATCAGCCAGCGCTCAAGGATGTTGCTGGCCCAGTCCGATGCGGTTCAAGACTACGTAAAAACAGTCCTGCGCCCGGAGATGTTCAAAACCCTTCCAGAGGGCCGGTTTATCCTCCAGGCCATGTCATCCTCCTATATATCAAGACAGGTGATGGCCCGGCTGAATACCCGGGATGCCTCCAACTACCATTACCGGCGGGTGAGCCGGAACCCCAGGAACCCGGCCTCCGCACCGGATGCTTTCGAAACGGACCTCATCCGTACATTCGACGAAGAAAAAGACCTGACGTTCTGGGAAGATACCACGCAGGTGAACGGTGTGGCATACCACCTGGTGGCCCGGCCCGTTACCTTCAAATCCTCATGCATGCAATGCCACGGCGAACCAACCGATGCCCCGGAAGAACTCATCAAGATATACGGTGCCGAAAACGGATTTCACTACAAGGTGGGAGAAGTGGGAGGGGTTGTGGTGGCAGGATTTCCCGTGGATATGATTAAGAGCCCCGCCAGGGAATTGACCCTCCAGTACCTCAGCCTTTACCTTTTGGGAATACTTTGCTTTGCCGGCCTGATCAGCCTTTTTTTCGACCATCTGGTGATGAAAAACCTGCAGCACCTGACCCGGATCTTCAAAACCCGGTTTTCCGGGGTGCAGGAACAAAGCATCATCGAACGGCTGGGGAAAAAAGATGAAATCGAAGGCCTGGTGGAAGGGGTGGATGAGTTGGCGGTCTGCCTTTCAGATGCCAGGCAGGAACTGGAAGACTACACCCAGAACCTTGAGGTCCGCGTGGCGGACCGGACCCGCGCCCTGGATCTCAAGGCCAAAAAACACCTGGGAGACGCCCGGCTATTTGTGGACCTGCTGTCGGGATTCGGCAATTCTTTGGATACCCGGGAGCTCATCTCCAGCCTGCTTGAAAGTGTGGGCAAACGCTACGGCGCTGTCCAGGCCGTTTACCACTGTACGGTAGCCTCTGAAAATTACTATGCATGGCAACCCCCTGAAAAGGTATCCCCCCTGTCCGAGAATATCCGGGAGCTGCTTTGGAAAGACGAAACGCTTCGCATGGGCAGGCAGCTTTATATCCCTGTCAAATCCCCGGAGAGCCACTGGGGCATACTCTGCCTCTCATGGGATACCCCGCCTGATCCGGACGACCTGGACCAGGACATCCTCCTGGCCCTGGGTCAGCAAGTGGCCATTCTCATTGAAAATATCCATGCCTTTTCAAACATCCGGTTTCAACACGACATGCTACAGTCCGTATTCAAGGGAATTTCTGATCCCTTGATGCTCATCGATGAAGACTGCCACATCATCATTGCCAACGAGGGCAGCCGCCTCATTTTTCCCCAGGACAAACGGGCGGATCGTGAAAAGGCCCTGCGCAGCTTTTTGTGCATGGGAAGCGAGACAAAGGACACCTGCGATATCCTGACCCAGGTGGTCAGCTCCGACCGACCGGTAAAAGATGAGGTAAAAACAGCGGACAACCGCTTTTTTGATGTGGACCTGTACCCCCTTGACCGGCAGGGCCAGACCGGCATGCGCATGGTGTTATACGCCAGGGAGATCACCCAGGAAAAAGAGATGCTGGAACGGATGCACCAGGCCGAACGCCTGTCTGCCATCGGACGGATGGCCGCCGGCGTTGCCCATGAGATCAACAATCCCTTAGGTGTCATCCAGGTATACGCAGACCTCATAAAGGACGGTATCTCAGACCCGGATACCGTAAAGGACGTGGAGGTGATCCTCAAGCACACCCGCACCGCCCAAACGGTTGTCCGCAACCTGTTGAACCTGTCACGGCCGCCCAAAACCCTCACGGGCACCTGCGATATCAACCGGCGCATCATTTCAGAACTGGATGTGTTTAAAACCCAGGCAAGGGACAGGGCCATCAAGATTTCAACGGATCTTGCCCCGGACCTTCCCATGATCCGGTGCGATGCGGCGATTGCCGGACAAATTCTGACCAACCTCTGGCTCAACGCCCTGGACGCCCTCAAGGATCGAGGAGACCGGTTTACCCTGGCCACCCGCCTCACCGGCGACGGTGAGATCTGTCTAACGGTTACCGATAACGGTGCCGGAATTAAAGATGACCTTCTGCCCCAGATTTTTGACCCCTTTTTCACCACCAAAGAGGTGGGAAAAGGAACCGGTCTAGGGCTTTCCGTGATTTATGGATTCATCACCGAACTGGGCGGACGCATCACGGCGGACAATCATCCGGTCACCCGATTCGATATTTTCTTCCCTACTGCCGCATCACCCCGGCAGGAACAGGAGCAAACATGACAGAATTTTCTATCCTTGTGGTGGATGATGATACGGATTTTCTTAACGGGATTATACGCCATCTGAAAAAACGGTTCGACCCGGTGCCGATCATCGGTGCCTGCGACGGCCGGGCAGCCCTTGAAATCATTTCGTCCTCAGAGGTGGGGGTGCTGCTGTCCGACCTTCGCATGCCCGGGCTTTCCGGTCACGAACTCCTTGAAAAAGCCGCCGGGATCAACCCGAGAATCTGCACGGTGATGATCACAGGCTACGCCACCGTGGAAGCAGCGGTTCAGGCCCTGAAGGCAGGGGCCTGGGATTTTATCACCAAACCCCTGGACCGGGATACCCTCTATCTCACCGTGGAAAAGGCGGTCCAGCATTACACCCTTGCCAGGGAAAACAAACGGCTAAAGGCATTGGTGTCGGATCTGTCTTCGGACCTGTCCCCGACCTGGGAAAGCCGTGCCATGAAGCAGCTCCAGGAAAAAATCTCCGCCATCGCAATAACGGATTACACCGTTCTTGTCACCGGAGAATCAGGTGCCGGCAAGGAATTTATTGCCAGGGAGATCCACAGATTATCCCACCGGTCGCCTGCGGCATGCCACGCCCTGAACTGCCCGGCCATCCCGGAACAGCTTCTGGAAAGCGAATTGTTCGGTCATGTCAAAGGGGCATTTACCGGTGCGGAGCGGAACCGGGAAGGATTTTTCCTGGCTGCGGACAAGGGCACCCTGATTCTCGATGAAATCGGGGATATATCCCTGCCCATCCAGGCCAAACTGCTCAAGTTTCTCCAGGACAAAGAGGTGAAACCCGTCGGATCTTCAAGCCCCAAAATCACAGATGTCAGGATTATCGCCCTGACCAACCGCAACCTGGAAGAAAAGATCAGGGATAACAGCTTCCGCCAGGATCTTTTCTACCGCCTGAATGTGTTGTCCATTGTGGTTCCGCCCCTAAGGGATCGGCGGGAAGATATCCCGATCCTGGTCAGGAAATTCATCGGACAGACCAGCCGGGAAATGAACCTGCCGCCCATGGAGATCCACCCGTCCGCCATGGCCTACCTGGCCCGGCAGCCCTGGCCCGGTAATGTCCGGGAACTGCTCAACTATGTCCGCAGGCTCACCGTTTTTTCCAACGGCCAGACCATCGACCTGCCGCTGATAAAAATGGTGGACAACGATCTTGGAAGTGATGGCACCGAGTACGGCAGCGGCGGGATCAACCCGGGCCAATTTACCCGTATGCGATACAAGGATGCAAAAAAGGAAGCCCTGGACATTTTCTCAAGGGATTATCTGACCCGGATGTTCGAGGAAACCCGGGGCAATATCTCCGAAACCTCACGGCGCAGCGGCCTGGAACGGGCATCAATTCAAAAGATCATCAAACGCCTGGATCTGGACATGTCGCGGTTCAGGCAGTGACCCGAAAAGCCTTAAGGAAAGCCCCGCAACCCATTGGCCTGTTACCTGTATCGGGATTTATTTCACCACCGGCAAGCCCTGCTTAGCCCAGCCCTTGATCCCTTTTTCCAAGTTGTAAATTCGTGAGAACCCCTGGTCTATGAGTATTTTGGATGCCACGGTACTGCGGTTTCCAGACGCACAATAAATCAGGACCGGGGCATCTTTGTGGGTGGCAAGTTCTCCTATGCGGCGCTGCAGTTCCTGAACGGGAATCAATGTAACGTCAGGCAGATGGCCGACGGCATATTCCCGGGGCGTTCTGACATCCAGCACCAGGGGATTCTGGGCTTTGATGATGGCGGCGGCTTCCGTTGCCGACACCGCCTGGTATCGGATTCCGGTATATTCCACCACCTGTATGGTGCCGGGGGTGGTATTAATGAAGAAATCAAATGTGCCGACCTCCTTCATTTTGAAGTACGGGGCGTCGGAAAGCACCGGGGTCAACTCCGCCTCAATGTCCAGGGCGGGGACGGACAATACCGCAGGTTTGTTTTCACCGGGAACAAATTTGATATAATCTCCGCGATACACGGTAAACTCAGATGTGTCCGGATGATTTTGCGTATCCAGAATGCGAAACCCGTTCACCAGCCGTCCCGAAACCTTTGTTTCGGCCGCATGTGCACAGGCCGCCGAATTTATAAGCCACAAAAAAACCAACAGGCTGAAGCCGAACCAGATCGGGAACCGTCGGCCGGATCTTTGCCGATACATGTAAATTGACATGGGCGTTTCCTTAATTTTAATTTTTTCCATGCCGCTTAAGCGTGGAAAGATAGGGGGCAAACAAGGCCTCGTAATCCTTCATCCCCTTTTTGATCAGGGTGGAAAAATGATCCATCTGTGCTGTATTCACCACCAGGTTGGCGCTGAGCGTCAGGGCCTGAAGATCGTACAGGGTGTTGAATTCAGGACCGATGAGGATATAGAAGATATTCCGTCTTTTTTTCATGCTCATGTGCATCATGAACTTGTGGAAATCCTGGGTGTGAAGGGTTCCGCCGCCGTAGGTGCTTAAAAATACCACCACGGCATAATCCTTGAACCGCATACTGTCGATGGCGGCATCCACATCTTCAGGGACCACGATCTGATACTGGTTCTCCTTTAGGGACTCCACCGCTTTCTCTTTCAGGGCGGCATCATCCACCAGGACCATCGCCGTTGGGACATCTTCAATGACGTCCACCTCTTCTCTCTCCCCTTCGGTGAGCCAGGCAATATCCGGGGCTTTCGGGGGGACGATACTCTTGGATACTCCGGGCGCTTCCGGCTTTTGCGGACCGGCCGGGGCCTTGGCCACCGGATTGCCTGATTTATCTAGTTCGATGGGGGTTTTACATTTGGGGCACCCGAACTTCAGGGACCGTCCCGGGGCGAGGTTGTCCAGGGCCTTGACCAGTTTGTCCTTATGGGCGTCGGAAAATTTTAAGGGGTTGCTGCAATGGGGACATTGGGTGATCATTTGTTATCCTCGCTTTCTTTTTCTCCTTGGTTTCCTTCATTTTCCTCATCCGTGTCGGATTCATCAGCTTTCCAGTCAATGGTGAGCCCTTCAATCTCGGAGGTTTTCTGGCCCTTCTCACGTTTGAGTACATCCATACTCTGGGACAGCACGTTACGGTGGGAACAATAGGCAAAGGCGGTTTCCTCGGTGATGGTTTCCTCTTTGAACAGGTCCAGGATATGCTGGTCAAAGGTCTGCATCCCGAAGGCCTTGGCATTGGCAATGACCTCATTGATGG
>CAJWHT010000109.1 GCA_913041495.1 uncultured Desulfobacteraceae bacterium
GGGCCGGTCCGGCATCACTTATTTTTGACAAAGGTGGACAATGATGCCGGTGGAAAAGACGACGTTGGAACAAATTCGCAAGGCGGCTGAGTTCATCAGCAGCAGGATCAGCCATACCTCTGAATGCCGCAGGCCCAAATTCGGCCTTGTGCTGGGCTCCGGTCTGGGCTCCTTTGCAGACCAGTTGACGCATAAAGTCAGTATCGGGTTTGAGGAGATCCCCCATTTCCCGGTCTCCACGGTGGAGGGCCATGAGGGGCGGATGGTGATCGGGGATTACAAAGGGGTGGTGCTGTTGGTGCTCCAGGGGCGGTTTCACTACTATGAGGGGTATTCCATGGATGAGGTCACCTTTCCCATCCGGTGCATGCGCTACATGAACATCCCCAACCTCATTGTGACAAATGCTGCCGGCAGTGTCGATGAAAACTATGAACCCGGCGACCTCATGCTCATCCGGGATCATATCAAATTTCATGGGGACAGCCCGTTGCGGGGACCGAACATCGATGAATTCGGCCCCCGGTTCAACGATATGTCAGATCCCTATACCGGAGAGATCCGGGAACTGGCCAAAAAATGCGCCGATACTCTCGGCATCTTCCTGAAAGAAGGCGTATACTATTACTTTGCAGGCCCCAGCTATGAAACTGCCAGCGAAGTGCGGGCCATCAACATTTTAGGGGCAAATGCCGTGGGCATGTCCACGGTGCCCGAGGTCATTGTGGGGGCCCACGGCGGCATGAAGGTCATGGGCCTGTCCTGTATCACCAACATGGCCACGGGCATCAGCGGAAAACCCGTAAGACACGGGGACGTTATCCGGGCCGGCGAAACGGTGAAAGATAAGTTCATCCGGCTGGTGTCGTCCATTATTCTGGAATGGGACAAATTGTAGGGTGACCCTCGCACGTATTTGTTAAAATGTCTTGACAACTTGACAGGTTCACTTTACCCTTTACGGGAAATTAACCTGAAAAAAAAGAGTCAGACATGCTCAATTCCCAATCCCCCATCCCCCTTTACCATCAATTGGCGGAGATCCTTCAGGACAGGATCCGTTCCGGCACCTACGGCCCCGGTGAAATGCTGCCGTCCGAGATCGGCCTGGCACAGCACTACGGCATCGGCAGGCCCACGGTGCGGCAGGCCATGAATCTTTTGGTGCAAAAGGGCTTGATCCAGCGCCGCCGGGGGGCCGGCACCTTTGTTAAAAAGCCGTCTCCCAGCATTGATCTTTTCTCCCTTGCGGGCACCTCCCAGGCGTTTTTAACCCGGGGAATACCCGTGGAAACGAGGATTATCACACCCATCTTAAAGGAAACCGTGGACCAGGATGTGACCAATCCCTTTCACGGACGCGCGGCCTTTTTCATGGCCCGGCTGACCCTGGCTGAGGACCAGCCGGTGCTTCTGGAAGAGATTTTCATGGATCCGGAGCTGTTCGCCGGTATCGATGAGATGGATCTTGCCAACCGGTCCCTGGCCCAGGTGGTGTCCGAGCATTATTATCTCACCCCCGAGGATGGGGCCCAGACCTTCAAGGTGGAGCTGCCCGGGGCCAAACGGGCGGAATTAATGGCCCTGCCCCCAAAAGTGCCTGTGCTTGTGGTGCGCCGGGAGCTGAACTTTCCGGATGCGCCGGGCGCCATTTTCTCGAATCTATATTGCCGCACCGACCGGTATGCCTTTTCCCAGACCATCCAGGCGGGCAGCGGCGCTTCCGGCGGGCAGGGATGATGACCATTTTCAAAACCAACCCATTACATTTGGAGACCCATATATGAAACACCGCGGATACTACGGCCCCTTTGGCGGGGCATTTCTCCCCGAGATCCTCGTGGCCACCTTTGATGAACTGGAATCCCGGTTCAGGGAAATCAAGGGTGACCCCGCATTCTGGGAGGAATACGTCTCTCTGATGTCCTCTTATTCCTGCAGGGCCACCCCATTGACCTTTGCCGAGAACCTGACCGCGCATTTCGGCGGGGCAAAGATCTATATCAAGCGGGAAGACCTGAACCACACCGGTGCCCATAAGGCCAACAACGTCATGGGTCAGGGGCTGATGGTCAAACGGATGGGCAAGCGCCGGGTGATCGCGGAAACCGGCGCCGGGCAGCACGGGGTGGCCACCGCCACCATGGCCGCCAAGTTCGGCTTTGACTGCACCATATACATGGGGGAGGTGGATGTCATCCGCCAGCGGCCCAACGTCTTCTGGATGGAGCAGCTCGGTGCCACCGTCGTTCCGGTCACCGACGGCACCCGGATTCTCAAGGACGCCATCAACGAGGCCTTCAGGGACTGGGTCACCAACATGGACGACACCCACTATGTCCTGGGAACGGCCTGCGGCCCCCATCCCTTCCCTGAAATGGTCTCCTATTTCCAGTCCATCATCGGCAAAGAGGCCAGAAAACAGATCCTTGAGACGGAAGGCCGCCTGCCGGCACGGGTCTATGCCTGCGTGGGGGGCGGTTCCAACGCCATGGGACTTTTTTCCGGCTTCTTTGACGATCCCGTGGAACTCGTGGGGGTGGAAGCCGGCGGCAAAGGCATTGAATCGGGGCTCCATGCCTCACGCCTCTGCTCTAACGACGCCAGCCCCGGTATTGCCCAGGGCTATAAAACCTATTTTCTCCAGGACGATGACGGACAGATGAAGGAAACCCATTCCATCTCCGCCGGCCTGGATTATGTGGGAGTCTCCCCCATCCTGGCCGAGATGCATGACCAGGGAAAGGCACGGTTTGAATACGCCACAGACGACGAGGTGGTGGCGGCCCTGAAGCTGACCATGCAAAAGGAAGGCATCATCCCGGCCCTGGAATCCTCCCATGCCTTTGCCAGGGCGTTTAAGGAAGCCCCTGAGATGTCCGGGGACGACATCATCATCATCAACCAGTCCGGCCGGGGGGACAAGGATATCTTCACCGTGGCCGACGCTTTTGACGATCCCAAATGGAAAGACTTTATATGCGCTAAAGCAGGAGAATATCAAAATGACTGAATTTCAGGGGCTTGAGCCCTATATCAGGAATCGGCGCAAGGAAAAGCAGATTCTTCTCATGACCCACATCGTGATGGGATACCCCTCCTTTGAAGCCTCCTACCAGATCGTCCGGCAGATGGTGGAAGAAGGGGTGGACCTCATGGAACTCCAGATCCCCTTTTCCGAGCCCATGGCCGACGGCCCGGTGATCCTGAAGGCCAACCAGAAGGCCATTGAAAGCGGCTCCACCGTGGAAAAATGCATGGCGTTCGCCAAGCGGGTGGCCGCGGATTTCAACATTCCTTTTTTATTCATGAGTTATGCCAATATTCTGTATAAGTATGGCATGGACAGGTTTGCACAAAAGATGGCGAACCTGGGCCTGGCCGGGGCCATCGTACCAGACCTGCCGCCGGAAGAGGCCGACGACTACCTTACCGCCATGGCCGCCCATAACCTGGCGCCCATCTATATCTATTCACCTGAGACGTCTGACGCCCGGATGAAAACCATTGATGCGGTTTCCAAAGGTTTTATCTACTGCCTGGCCAGAAAAGGGGTGACAGGAAAGAACACTGATTTCACCCAGGACATGGCCGATTACCTTAGGAGGTGCAAACAGGCCACAAACCTGCCCCTGGCCGTGGGGTTCGGTGTGAAGGACAGGAGTGATATCGCATTTCTTAAGGGAAAGGCCGATATCGCGGTGGTGGGCTCCCAGACCATCCGGGAAGTGGAGGAAAAGGGGGTGGATGCCACCGCCCCCTTTATCAGAAGCCTGATGCGTTAAACGACCTTTACTAGTTGAGTTCATCCACAAGAAAGGGGGTGCTGCGGATGCCCACACTCCCTTTTTTTACCCAGATCCGGGCCATGGGCACCCCTTCCCCGTCAATATTGGTCAGGTTGGGCAGTTCCTCGGCGCAGCCGATATCTGAAATCTTGAACTCGTAATAAAAGGTATTGTTGGTGAAGGGATCTGCCACCAGGATAAAACGTTCCGGATCATAGGGATGCTGCCGGGGGGATCCGGAAAAGGGGATGTGGGTTTTTCTGTCCACATTTTCCCTTTTGGCATATGCCTGGACTTCGAATTTTTCCCTGGTATCAAAAGAAGAAATAGCCATAAAACGTCTCCTTTATCTCGTCAAAAATTCTTTTGGAAATTATACACCACAAATCGCTTTTGGGTAAATCCCGAATCAATAAATCCGGGCCAGAAATTTTCCGTCGGACCGTTTTAAGACCTGCTCGCACCGCCAGCCGTGGAATTCCGCATAAAACGCCAGGGTGGCATAATCAATGTACAGCCATTCAAAGGGCTCGCCCCGGATATCCTCGTAGGCCATGGTAAATTCCGTTTCACCGTAGTAGTCTTCTTCTTGCCCCGGTACCAGGGCCAGGTTGGTGTATCGGGCCGAAAGATCCGTGGAATCGGCAAGCACCTGTCCGCCGTGGGCCAGGATCCCCCGGATATGCTGAAGGAAAAAGTTCAGCCCTTCGATGGTGCCGCAGATGCCGATGCCGTTCATGAGCATCAGCAGGGTGTTGAAGCGGTCTTCCTTCAGGCGGAAAAGACTGTTAAACAGGCGTTTTTCCACCCCCCGCCGTTCCATGACGCGCAGGCAGCCCGGGGAAATATCCATGGCGGTGACGTCATGTCCTATCGCTTGGAGGGCAAGGCTGTGACAGCCGCTGCCCGCCCCCACGTCAAGTATTTTTCCTTGGCACAGGGACAGCGCCACGGTTTCCAGGTCGTTCATCTCCTCTTGGTTCCGGAACATGATATCCCCGGTCATTTCAGACATCTCCAGCAGGGATGAGTCCACCCGGACAAAGGCGTCTGACTGTCCGTCCATATAGTCCGTGAGCATAGCGCCCAAAGGATCCCTGTCCGGGGATAATGTGTGTGTCAGCATGATCGTGTGTCCGTGCTAAGGGTAGGGCCTTCGTCCTTTCTTTGCGGCAGCTTTTGGGATATGCCGCATAAGACGGGGCAGCCTTGATGGCTCCAGGTAAATGGATTTTTGCCCCGATGTCAAGTCCTGGCCCGCAAGAAAAATCATTTCCAAACCGTTTTGCCCATCTCATTGTTTTTGCTAAGGACGTATCTTCTGCCCGATCCGCCCGCATCCGGAGAGAAAAGAATTAATATTCTCCAAACGATCTGGTATAAGAACCTTAACTTTTCTGAATTAACCTTAAGCGTTTTAGGAGATATCCCATGCAAACCGGACCTGCAAAACTTTTGATGATTATCCTGTGTGCCTGTGTTCTTGGCAGCTGTTCTTCCGCCTACTACGCCACCATGGAAAAATTGGGCAAGGAGAAACGCCACCTGCTCAAAGACAACGTGGAAGATGTCCAGGAAAGCCAGACCAAGGCCCAGGAAGAGTTCAAGGATGCCCTGACCCGTATCAAGGAGATCACCGGTTTTAAGGGCGGAGAGCTGGAGAGCTTTTACAACCGGCTGAAGTCCAGCTACGAAGACTGCAATGACCGGGCTGCCGAGATTGAAAAAAGGATCGATAAAGTAGAAACCGTCGCCGCCGACCTCTTTGCCGAATGGCAGACTGAAATCGGCCAGATCAACGACACGCGGCTTAAGTCTTCCTCAAAGGCCTCCCTGGCAGAGGCCAAGGCCAAATATCAAAAATTGTCCTACGCCATGAACCAGTCCACCAAGGGCATGTACCCGGTGCTGGCCAAGCTCAACGACTATGTCCTTTACCTCAAGCACAATCTCAATGCCAGGGCAGTCGGGGCACTGGGCAGTGAAGTGGTTTCCATCGAACAGGAGGTCACGGCATTGATCCAGGATATGAACCGCTCCATCCGGGCGGCGGACAATTTTATAAAGACCTTTTAGCAAAGATATCTTAAACCAACCCCCAAAATTTGGAGACCTGATTTTATGAACGTGGATGGAAAAGAAATGAGGCCGATCTGGTTTAATACGGACACCGAAACGGTCCAGGTGATTGACCAGCGTTTTCTTCCCCATAAATTGATTATCGAAGACCTGACCACCGTGGATGAGGTCATCTATGCCATCAAGGAGATGTTTGTGAGAGGCGCCCCTCTCATCGGTGCCACCGGTGCCCTGGGTGCTTACGTGATCCTGGTGCAGGACGGCAACAAAGGCGTGGATGATGCGTGGTTTTGTGCGCAATGCGACCGTCTCAAAGCTGCCAGACCCACGGCCACCAACCTGGTATGGGGCGCTGACCGGGTCATGAACGCCGCCCTGAAAGAGGCCGGTTACGACGCCCGGGTAAACGCCGCATTGACCGAAGCCCTGCAGGTGGTGGAAGAAGAGGCCGTCAACTGTAAAAAGATCGGTGAGTACGGCCTTTCCATCATCAAGGAAATCGCTGAAAAGAAAAACGGGGGGCCGGTGAACATCCTCACCCACTGCAACGCCGGCTGGCTGGCCTGCATTGAATACGGCACCGCCACCGCCCCCATGTACACCGCCTTTGATGCGGGGATCGACATCCACATCTGGGTGGATGAGACCCGTCCCCTGAACCAGGGATCCCGCCTTACGGCATGGGAACTGGGCAAACACGGCATCAAGCACACCGTCATCACCGACAATGCCGGCGGCCACCTCATGCAGCACGGCATGGTGGACCTGGTCATCGTGGGTACGGACCGGACCACCCGGGCCGGGGACGTGGCCAACAAGATCGGCACTTATCTCAAGGCCCTGGCGGCCCGGGACAACAATATTCCTTTCTACGTGGCCCTGCCTTCATCCACCTTTGACTGGGAGATCACGGACGGTATCAAGGATATTCCCATTGAAGAGCGGGACCCGGATGAAATCCGCTACGTCCAGGGGCTTTGCGACGGCAAGGTCCAAAGCGTCCTGGTACCCCCTGAAGACAGCCCCGCCGCCAATCATGCCTTTGACGTGACCCCCCGCAGGCTGGTGACCGGGTTTATCACGGAGCGCGGCATCTGTGAGGCATCTGAGGAGGCCATTCTGGGGTTGTTCCCAGATAAGAAGATTAGATAAAAAGATCAGTTAAAAAGATTTAGATAAAAAGACCAGCTAAAGAGATCAGTTAAAAAAATATGAAACCGGAGGCTGCCATGTCATCATCCCAATCCAAACCATCTCACTCCAAGCAGGCCCGCTTCAACCGCCTGTATGAGACCGGGGAAACCCCATGGGAGCTGAACCGGCCGGATAAATCTCTGATTCAATGGGTCCGGGACTGGCCCATACCACCCTGCAAGGCACTGGACATCGGATGCGGCACGGGATTCAACGCCATCTGGCTCAGCGAGCAGGGCTTTGAGGTCACCGGTGCCGACTTCTCCTACCTGGCTGTGCGGCAGGCCGAAAAAAATGCAACAAAGGCCTGCCGCCACATCCGTTTCATGGTACTGGATTTCCTCTCGGGGACTGCGGGGGATGATACCTTCATGTTTCTCTTTGACCGGGGATGTTTCCATTCCTTTGACGGGCCTGACCAGCGGGCCGCCTTTGCCAAAAACGCCCACGGTCACTTGGGAGAAAACGGCCTGTGGCTCAGTTTTCTTGGGAATGCCGATGCGCCGTCCACCAACGAGGGGCCGCCCACGCGCTCGGCGCGGGATATCGTCACCGCGGTGGAACCCTGGTTTGAAATTCTATCCCTGACCTCCGCTGTTTTTGATTCCCAGCGGGAAACCCCGGCCAGAAGCTGGCACTGCCTGATGAAAAAAAGATCCCTTTAGGATCGGATGCATCTGGGGTAAAAACGGCATCGGGATGCGCTGAAGCAACTGTTCCCCAAGGCCGTTGAAAATCAGCGGGATGATTAAAAATAAGGGTGTTTTATCGCCATACGGTTGCCCATACCTTGGGTTTTCTGCTATTAATGAATAGTAACCCTAAGGACCCCTTAACAAAGCGCCCGCCCATGTCCCCGAATGAGCAACGCAAAATTCGCTTTATTAAAGCCATCACCCTGGTGGGGATTCCCATTTCCCTGATGTTCGCAGGGCTGTATGCCTATATGGAACGCCGGGACGGTTATTATTTCGGCCTTGCCATTGCCCTGCTTCTATTCACCAGCCGGCTGGGCATCAGAAAGGGAATTCATCGCCTTACCTATCTTTTGGGAACCGGGTTCCTGACGATGATTTTCCTGCTGATTCTGGCCACAGGCACCGGCGCCCCGCACAATATTTTCTGGTTCTTTCTGTTGCCCATGGTCTTTTACATATTGCTGGACCTGAGGACGGCAACCCTCTTTATGGCTGTCACTACCGCAGGTCTTTTGCTGCTGCTTGTAAGGCCGGATATTTACGATACCCATGTCTACGACAAGCATCTGGTTGTGCGCTTTTTTATCGTCTATGTCCTTGTGTCAACCATGGCCTGGGCCTATGAGGCCACCCGGAAAAGCTATGAAGAGGAATTGTTCCGGCAGAACGAGGAAATTGTGAAGCAAAAGGACTTTCTTTCCAGCCTTCTGGAAACCCTGCCCAACCCCTTTTTCTTCAAGGATGTCCGCGGACGTTACCAGGGGTGCAACCGCGCCTTTGAAGCCATGCTCCGTACCCCCAGGGAAGATATCATCGGCAGGACTGTCTATGAGATCGCCCCAAAAGAAGTGGCTGACATCTATTATGAGAAGGATAAAGCCCTCATCGATAATCCGGGAAAGCAGGTCTATGAAAGCCGGGTGGTTATTCCGGAGGGCGGCGAGCGGAACGTGATCTTCCACAAATCCACATTTTCGGACAAGTCCGGGGAGGTCCAGGGCATTATGGGGGTGGTTTTCGACATCACCGATCTGAAAAATGCCGAGGCGGAGAAAATCAAACTGATCCATGAACTGGAAACGGCCCTTGCCCAGATCAAAACCCTGGGGGGCATGCTGCCCATCTGCTCCGCATGCAAGAAAATCCGTGATGACCAGGGGTATTGGCAGGCCCTTGAAACCTATATCGAGACCCATTCCGACGCCCTGTTCAGCCACAGCATGTGCCCGGACTGCGCCCAGGACTATTACGGCGACGAGCCCTGGTTCAGGGATCTTGAGGATAAAACCTGACCGCACCGGGCTTGACAATTGCAAGTGAAAAGGCCACATTATCAGTTCATTAATGCGCAACCATAAAGAAAGCAAATATACGCCCATATGAGCACCCTTACAGACCTGGAAAAGAAGATCATCGCCCTGCTGCAGACCGATATTCCCGTGGTGGAACGCCCCTTCCTTGAAATGGCGGAAAAGATCGGTATCACCGAAGACGAATTTTTAAAGGTATTGAACGACCTGAACGACCGGAACATGATCCGCAGGTTCGGCGCCACCCTCAAACATCAGAAATCCGGGTACAAGGCCAATGCCATGGTGGCCTGGCAGATCCCGGAAGACCGGGTGGAGGAAGTGGGCCCCATCATGGCTTCCTTCAGGGAAATCACCCACTGCTACCGCAGGAATCCCGCACCGGGCTGGGACAACAACCTTTACACCATGGTTCACGGGGCCACCGAGGAGGAGTGCTACGATATTGCCAGGCGGGTGTCCGAAGCCATCAACGAAGACAAATATTCCCTGCTGTTTTCCCGCCAGGAGCTGAAAAAAACCTCCATGAAGTATTTTGAAGACTGATCCGCCCCATATTCTCTGCGTCAATCCCTGGATCCACGATTTTGCCGCCTTTGATTTCTGGGCCCGCCCCTTAGGGGTGCTGGCCCTTGCCGCCGTCCTGCGGGACAACAATGTCCGGGTCAGTTTCCTGGACTGCCTGAACCGGTTTCACCCCAACCGCACCGAGCCCCCCAAGGTGGACTGGGACGGCCGCGGTCCCTTTGACAAGTTTCAGATTCCCTTTCCAGAGGCCATGGCCCCGCATCTTTCGGACGAGACAAAGGCCTTCTGCCGTTACGGAATCCCAAAGGAATGGGCGGCCCGGGATCTTGCGGCCTTTGCCCGGAAAGAAGATCGGCAACAGTACGGCCGGCCGGACCTTATCCTGGTAACTTCGCTGATGACCTATTGGGCCACCGGTGTGGCTGAGACCATAGACCTGGTTAAGGATGTGTTTCCGGATGTGCCGGTGGTGCTGGGTGGGATCTACGCCACCCTGTACGAAGACCATGCCAGGGCGCATTCCGGGGCAGACCATGTGGTGGTGGGGCCCGGGGAGGACCAATTGGCGGACCTGGTGTTTGCCCACACCGGGTACCGGCTGGAACGGGTGCCGGACCCGGCTGACCTCGACACCTATCCTTATCCGGCCCTGGATCTCCAGGACCACCTGGCCTACGCGCCTATCCAGACCACCAAGGGGTGTCCCTTCTCCTGCGAGTATTGCGCCTCCGATTTTCTGGAACCCCGGATGCGCCGGAGGTCCCCGGACCATGTCTTCGGGGAGATCAGGCATTGGCATGACAATTACGGCGTAAGGAACTTTGCCTTTTACGACGATGCCCTGATGATCGATCCGGAACGATATGCCTTTCCCCTGTTTGAACGGGTGATCGCGTCGGATCTGGACCTGAACTTTCACACCCCCAATGCGGTGCATATCCGGGAGATCACCCCCAAGGCGGCAGACCTGATGTTCAGGGCCGGTTTTAAGGCGATCCGGCTGGGTCTGGAAACCGCAGATTTTTCCCCGGAACGCCACCATGACCACAAGGTTAAGGCAACTGAATTCTTCCGGGCCGTGGACAGCCTTCTTTCCGCCGGCTTCCGCCGGGATCAGCTCGGGGCCTATCTTCTTTGCGGCCTGCCCGGACAGGATCTGGACGAGGTGGAAACTTCCATGGATATCGTCAGGCAGTCCGGCATCCTGCCGGTGCTGGCTTATTACACCCCCATTCCCCACACCCCCATGTGGGAGGACGCGGTCCGCCATGCCCGTCTGGACATCACCGCCCACCCCGGCCTCACCAACAACAGCCTCTATCCCTGCGTCCGGTCTGCCCAGGATCTGGCGCGGATTTCCCAATTGAAAAAAAACCCGAAATAGCTTATATCCGACCTATATTTGTTGGTAAATCATTCGGAGGAGGGTCCTGCAAGGGGCAGGGCGGCCAACTGAAGACAACCCCGGAGTTATGTAAAAAGCTATGATCGTATTTGACCTTGAATGCGTAAACGGCCACACCTTTGAAGGGTGGTTCGAAGACCGCGCCGATCTCGACCGGCAGCAGGAAGACGGCCTTCTCCAATGCCCGGTGTGCGAAAGCTTTTCCGTTTCCCCCAAACTGTCCGCCGTGGCGGTTCGCACCTCGTCTTCACCTTCTTTGCGACAGGCCCAGCAGGCCTTCCACGCCAACCAGGAGGTGCTGGCCGAATTCACCGAACGGGTGGCGGATTTCGTGGAGAAACACTACGAGGATGTGGGGGGCTCCTTTGCCAAGGAAGCCCTTAAGATGCATTACGGTGCCAAAGAGTTCCGCAACATTCGGGGCACTACCACCCAGGAAGAGGAAAAGACCCTTGAAAAAGAAGGGGTACAGGTCTTTAAGGTCCCGGTCAAAAAGAAGGAAAACGAAGATTTGAACTAGGGCTTATGCCTTGGCCAGGTGTCTGCCACACGGTAGCCTTCCGGCCAGGGATCGTCCGGGTCCAGCATATGCTGGTGGGTGCCGGTGACCCAGGCCCGGCCGGAGATCGCCGGGATAATCGCCTCCAAATCCCCGATACGGGTGAGGGCTTCCAGCCGGCAGTTAAACCGGGAGCCGATTACCGATTCCCCGATAAAGCGGTCGCCGGTTTTGAGTTCTCCCCGTCTGGCAAGTACAGCCATTCTCGCGGAACAGCCGGTCCCCGTGGGGGACCTGTCCAGTTTGCCGGGCTGGATGACCACGGTGTTTTTTCCTTTGAGTATTCCGTTTTCCCGGGTTAACGGCGCTGCGATCTGGCAGAAGGATATGTGGGTCCAGTCCGGATTTTCAGGGTGGACAAATCCCAGTTGCTCGGTGGCGGCATTGGTGATTTTGATACCCATCTCTGCCATTTCCCTGGCCTCGTCCGGGGTTACTTCAAATCCCAGATCCTTTGCGTTTACGATGACAAAGCTGTCCCCGCCGTAGGCCGTATCAACGGTGAGGGTGCCCACCCCTTCCACTTCAAGGGGTGCGTCCAGCCGTTGGGCAAAGGAGGGGACGTTGTGCACGGTCATCTGCTGCACTTTCCCATCCCTGCAGTCAGCCACGGCTTTGATAAGGCCGCCCGGGGCTTCAAGGGTCAGAACGGTCCGGGGTTCTTCCATGGGCAGGATACCGGCCTCCAGAAGGACGGTGGATACGCAGATACTGTTGGAGCCGGACATGGGGGGCGTATCCGCAGGTTCCATGATGATCCATCCCATCTGGGCGTCGGGATGCTTGGGCGGCACCAGGAGGTTCACATGGCGGAATACCCCGCCCCTGGGCTCGTTGAGCATGAAGTTGCGAAGGGTCTCGTCTTTTGCGATCCATCTGGACTGTTCCCAGAGCGTCTCTCCCGGTGGCGGTGCCACCCCGCCCACAATGACATCCCCCACTTCCCCCTCTGCATGGCAGCTTACCGTATGAATCACTTTTGTTGACCGCATGGATACGTCCTCCCGTAGGTTTGATCAGGTTTCCCCATATCACTAAAGTCCGGTGCATGCCAATACTTTTGAACCTTCGCAAAGCCATATGGGAAAAGATTGGTGCAAAATTGTTGCGGGCAGGTGGCTGGGCAGATGCATTTGGTTTTCCATTTAATGAACTTTAATTTAAGGCTATGCTTGACAAAGATATCAAATGCAATAAAGTTGCATATGAGGCCTGCCACGTTCAAACGGTATCCGGTGTGCCCCGTGAAAATTTTTTTGAAAATCCGGTTCATGACACGTATACCCTAATGAAAGGAAATACGCTATGAAGCAAATGGCCATAAAAATATGTATTGTATTTTCGATGGTTTTCGCTGCCCAGTCCGTGCTGGCTGCAGAGCCTGTCCCCGTATTCGTCAGTATCCTGCCCCAGAAATATATCGTGCAACAAATTGGCGGGGAGCGTGTGGATGTGTCGGTGATGGTGCAGCCCGGCGCCGATCCGCACACCTACGAACCCAAGCCCTCCCAGATGGCCAAACTGTCAAAAGCCCGGATTTATTTTGCCATCGGGGTACCCTTTGAAAACTTCTGGCTGGACAAATTTGCCGCAACCAATTCGAAGATGACCATCGTCCACACCGATGCGGGCATTAAAAAAATTGCAATGGCCACCCACCATCATGATGGGGAAAAAGAACGCGGTCATCATGAAGGCGAACACCATGAAGACGGGCACCACGCAGGTGATCATCATGACGGTGAACACCACGATGCGATCCATAACGACGACCATGCTGAAGATACCCACGGCCACGAAGGGCTGGACCCCCATGTATGGACCTCCCCCGAACGGGTCGTGATGCTGGCCGAAAATACCCTCCAGGCCCTGGTGAAAGCGGATCCTGACAACCGGCAATACTACGACCGGAACCATGAGGCCTTTGTAAAGGAACTGCGTCAGCTGGACCGGGAATTGCGGGATATATTCAAAAACAGCCGGGGGATGAGGGTTATGGTCTTCCATCCGGCCTGGGGATATCTGGCCCACGACTACGGCCTGGTCCAGGTCCCCATTGAAGTGGAAGGCAAGAATCCAAAGCCGGCCCAGCTTAAAGAGCTGATCCAACATGCCAGGGAAGAGCAGATAAACGTGATCTTTGTTCAGCCCCAGTTTTCTTCCAAAAGTGCGAAATTGGTGGCAGGGGAGATTGGCGGCCAGGTGGTCAAAGCCGATCCCCTGTCAGAAAACTGGAAAGAAAATATACTGACCATCACAGCGCAATTCAAGGAGGCCCTAAAATAAGCCAGATACTTGAAAAAGCCATCGTCGAGATCGAGGGCGTTGACTTCTCCTACAACGGCCAGACCGTGTTGTCGGACGTCAACTTCACCATCCGGGAAAAGGATTTCATTGCCGTCATTGGCCCCAACGGCGGGGGGAAATCCACTCTGCTCAAGCTGGTGCTGGGGCTGATTAAGCCGGACCGCGGAAAGATCCGGGTCATGGGCGGGGCGCCGGGTAAGTTTTCCCCGGCCATCGGTTATGTCCCCCAGAATGTCCACATCAACGAGAAGTTCCCCATCACGGCCCTGGACGTGGTGCTCATGGGGTGCCTGGATCCCGGCCGCAACCGGCCAAGGATTTCTAAGGAGCAGGAGCGGGAGGCGGCCATGGAGATTCTGGACCGGCTGAACATGGCCGGCCACGTCCATAAACGGATCGGGGAAATGTCCGGCGGCCAGCGGCAGCGGGTGTTCATCGCAAGATCCCTTATGACCCATCCCCGGCTTCTATTGCTGGACGAGCCCACGGCCAGCATCGATACCAAAGGACAGACCGATTTTTATAAACTCCTTAAGACCCTGAACCGGGACGTGGCCATCATGGTGGTAAGCCATGACCTGGTCATCGTTTCCCAACATGTCAAAAACGTGGCCTGTGTCAACAAGGGGCTTCACTACCACTCCCATGAGGCCCTCACCGGTGATATGCTGGAAACCATGTATTCCTGCTCGGTGGAGGATGTCTGCCGGGCCCATGTCATTGCCCGGGGCATGCCGAAAAACGCCCGGACCGGAAAGGAGGCCTGAAGATGGATATACTCCAGTTCGAATTCATGCAGAACGCCATTGCCGCAGGCCTGCTCACCGCCGTGATCTGCGGCATCATGGGCTCCCTTGTGGTGGTCAACCGTATCGTTTTTCTTTCCGGCGGCATCGCCCACGCCGCCTACGGCGGCATCGGTCTGGCCTTTTACTTTAAATGGCCGGTGATGCTGGGCACCATGGGGTTTTCCCTGGCCGCCTCCATGCTTATGGCCGCCGTCACCCTGAAAGCCAGGCACAGGGCAGATACCATCATCGGGGTTATCTGGGCCCTGGGCATGGCCTTCGGCATCATCATGGTGGATCTTACCCCGGGATACAACGTGGACCTCATGAGTTATCTTTTCGGGAGCATCCTCACCGTCCCCCGGACAGACCTGCTGATCATGGCGGGGATGGGCGTATTCATCACCGGGCTTACGGCTGTCTACTACAAGGAGATCCTGGCCGTATCCTACGACGAGGAATTTGCCCGGATCCGCGGCGTACCCGTGACCCGGATTTACTTTGGCCTCATCGCCATGCTGGGCCTCACCGTGGTCATGGTAATCCAGGTGGTGGGGCTGATCATGGTCATTGCCCTGATGACCATCCCTCCTTTTATCATGGAAAAATATGCCAAATCCCTGGCTGGCATGATGGTGGGAGCGGCGATCCTTGGGGCTGTTTTCACCATTTGCGGCCTATGGCTCTCCTACAGGTTTGACCTCACCTCTGGTGCCGCCATCATCATGGTGGCCGGCATGGGATTTCTGGCCTCCCTTCTGCTGGAACAACTCACATCAACAACACGGAACAAAAGACTGAAAAAAGGACAGACGGACGGGACAGGCACCGGCACTGCGCCCACATCCCTGTCCGACGCCCGTGAAGGATAGTATCACCCATGTGCATGCATTGTGATTATAATGAGATATTGAATACCGCAAGCCTGGACCCCACCCGAAACCGTCTCCGGGTTTTAGAAGTCATCGGCAACAACAGTTTCCCCCTGTCTGTCTCGGATATCCACGACACCCTGGAGCGGACCACCCCCATCAACCGCGTCACCGTTTACCGCATTCTGGATCTTTTGGTGGAAAAAGGGGTGGTGGACCGCATCAGCACCGGAGGAAGGGCTGCCTATTACGGCCTTGCCCCCAACAGCCACCACCGGGCCCATCCCCACTTTTACTGTACGGCCTGCGGCCAGATGGACTGCCTGGACCCCGGGGCGCTGAACGTGGAATTCCGGCGGTTCGCCGATACCTTTCCCGGCCGGATCGACAAACTGGAGATGCGGCTGGACGGGGTCTGCAAGAATTGCCTGAAAAGGGAATTGGCAAATGAAAAATGAGACCGGTGATCTCCATTCGGAGGATCTTCAGCGCAGGTTTACCACCTATTTTACCGCCCACAGAAACGGCCGGCTGGAAGAAGCTGAAGCAGGCTACGAAAAACTGTTGAAGGAACAACCGGACTGGGGCCGGGTACTTTCAGCACTTGGCAATCTTTACCTGGACCAGGGATTGCCGGAAAAAGCCAAACCCGTATTTGAAAAAGCCGCAGGCCTCAATCCTCCGGATCTATCAGCATGCTACAACCTGGGGCGGTTGTTGCAAATGGACGCTGATCATGCTGGTGCCATAGATCTTTACAAACGGATGCTGGAAGCGCAGCCCGCCATCGGCCCTGCCTGGAATAACCTGGGGGTGGCCTACCGGGAAACCGGGCAGCAGGATAAGGCCATGGAAAGTTTTCTTACGGCCGTAAGGTTTGCACCGGATATGGCAGAGGCCTGGAACAATCTCGGTGTGGCCCAGGATGAGCAGGATCTTGCGGATAAAGCCATGGCCTCCTACAAAAAGGCCATAGAGATAAAGCCGGCCTACGCCTCCCCCCATTTAAACCTCGGGATTTTACTTCAAAAGAAAAAGCAGTTCCAAGCGGCAGAAACCCACTACACTGAGGTGCTTCGCCTGCAACCGGACAATGAGATCGCTAATTTCATGCGTCACAGCATCAAAGGGGATAAACCCCCGGATGCCGCTCCGGTTGAGCATGTCCGCAGTATTTTCGACCAGTGCGCTGAAAATTTTGAAACCATCCTGGTGGAAGATCTGGCATACAAAACCCCTGAACGCCTTTTTGACCTGGTCCGCCCCTGTCTGACTGAAAAGATGCGTATCCTGGACCTGGGCTGCGGCACAGGTCTTGGCGCCGCGCTATACCGGCCCTTTGCAGCGCACCTCACAGGGGTTGACGTCTCCGCCAAAATGCTTGAAAAAGCCTTAAAAAAGAACATCTATGACCGTCTTGAGATGTTTGATGTCCTCAAGGAATGGACATTTCCGGAAAAATTCCACCTGATATACAGCTCTGATGTCTTTGTCTATTTCGGCAATCTGGACAGAATCATCAGCTCCGCATCGGCGTATCTTGTTTCCGGCGGGACCCTTGCCTTTTCAGTGGAAGAACTGCAGGATGACGCTACGGATTATAAACTTTATCCCAGCGGCCGTTATGCCCATACCCAGGCGTATATCGACGCCTGCCTGAGCCGGCACGGCCTGCGGATCAAAGAAATCCGCAGAACAGATATCAGGACCCAGTCCGGCACTCCGGTGAAAGGATTGTTGATTGTGGCAGTAAAGGCGTAAGGGGCTCAGGAAATACGCGCCTCGACGGAAAGTCTATAGTCTTTGTTGTAAAAAATTTCCTTTAATTTAACACGGGTACATCCGGTTATTTTTTTAATATATGAGGAGAGTATCTCATTGCCATGCCTATTCCTGAGAAGTTCCGTTTCATTGGGAATCACAAATATTTTTTTTGCAGGCCTGACCTTAGGCGGTTGCCGGGGGGCAAATTGAATAACCCGATCAAATCCGCTTAATTCGTTCATTAGCGAATCGAACGCTATGGGGTTGCGGTTGACCCGTCGCTTGACGTTAACGGTTTTATTTAATTCGGATAGCTCTTTGAACAACTCGTCGGCTTGCGTGGGTTTGGCAGGAACAAAAGAGTTATAATCGAATCCGGTTAATTCATTCATCAATGCATCGAAGGCAATGGGGGGACGATTGCCCTGCCGTTTGGCATTAATGGCCGTATTTAGTTCGGACAGTTCCTTGATTAATTCGTCTATCTGGGCAGGTTTCTCCGGAACAAAAGATTCATCAACAACTCTTAAATGCGGGACTCCCATGATCGTTAACCCTCCTGTGTTACAGAATCAGTTTTTCCGGGGTGAACATTTTTGGCACGTTTTGGACAAGGCTTTTCAAATGGCTCTTTTTCAGACCTGAGAACTTAGACCTGTCATAAAAAAATTTGTCTTTCGGCACAGACGCCCCAGGAAAAGGAGGCCGAACCCCAGCAAAAGCATTGTGCCCGGTTCGGGAACCGGTGCTAAAGGATCATGTTCTATGATTTCATTTATTTTTGCAGCCGTGAAATAATCGGTGAAACGCTGGGATTCATTCTTGAGCATATCCAGATCAAACAAGCCGATATAGTCGTCCTTTGCAAAGGCGACATCATCCCAGACCGAAAAGAAGGCCGTGTGGGTTATCACATTGAGAAGAATATCTTCATCTTTCATTTTCTGTTTTAAGGCACTTTCTCCGGAAAGCCCCCCATAGGTATAGGCATCGTTTTCATTGCCCTCTTCATCCGTGATCATGATCATTACCTTGGCATGATCCCCTCCGGTCCAGGAGAAATTGTCCGCAGCCCAGTCCACGGCATGATAGCTTCTTTCAAAACCGCCGTATAAATTTTGGGCAGCCCAGTCGGCCTCATCAACAACGTTAGATATGTCAGACGGAATATCAACCCACGCATTTTTCCCGTACATTGCGATCTGGCTGCCGGCGGTGTATTCAAAGCCTGCCAAGCCGTAGTTGGCGGTAATGCCTTTGCTTTGGATTGTGGCATCGATTTGTGCCAGGCTGTTGCTGATCCAGTTAAATTCATTGTACATGCTCCCGGATTGATCCACCACGAACACAAGGTCCGCCATGGTTGTGGCAAGGGATGCCGAGGGGACAAAATAAAGAAGTGAAATCAATGAGACCAATGCGGTTTTATATTTTTTTATAGTCATTTGTTGCCCTCCGGTGTGATGTAAATAATTGTTTTTATCTGTCCATGCATGTAGCACCTTGCGTGCCAGAGAAATTAAGGATTTAATAATCGTAGTAATATCAGTTGGTTGGATATCACTTTGGCATGCAAACGTGGGACTGGCCTCTGTGAATCTTCTTAAAAAAGGCCGGATAGAAATACAGGGTGTCATTTTATTTTACACTCTCTTGGGTTTTTATAATGATTACAGTTGGATGGCCGATTGTTGTCTTTTAATACACCTGTCAATTAAAATGACACTTCAATGGCTGGCCGGGGAGGCGTTGGTGGACGAATCTGAATAACGGCCATGGGCCGCCCATGAACGTCATGCGCCGTGCCCACAACAAACCA
>CAJWHT010000110.1 GCA_913041495.1 uncultured Desulfobacteraceae bacterium
CGTCCTGCCATGGCAGCGGAGAACAGGGATTCAGCCAAAAAGCTTGCCCGTCTGAAACAGGCCATCAGGGAAACCCCCAACCTTGCACCTCCCATGGAAAATTATCCCTGCCGGTATGGGGGCGTACGGGTTAACAGGCGTCTTGCGATGCAGAAGTTAAATTCCGATCAGAGGCAAAGGCTTTCAATCGCAGCCCCTTCGGGACGGATTTCACCTGAAGGGTTTTCCTTGCTTGATGCCGAACTAAAATGTTTTATCGCTGCCCGGGGCACTGTTGAACTCACAGCCCTTGATGCCTTTGGAGAGCAGGTAGGACAGGATCTATGGGAAGGCATTTGCCGTGAATTCCCTGAGGTCCGCCAACCGCCGGTCCATGAAAATTTCAGGGAGGCTGGCGGAGTTGCCGTGGGCCTTGGGAATCCCCCCGGGGAGATAGACAGGTTTGTTGAGTCCAGAACCCAGGTCTTTGTGGGGCGGGAAAAGCTGCTTTCGGCGATGACCGATTACCTTGCAGGACCGGACCGGGTGCCTTTGGTGGTGCACGGTCCTCCGGGTTCGGGAAAATCTGCGCTCCTCTCCCGGTTTTTTACGATGATGGAAAAATCCGGTGCCGCACCATTTACCGTATATCATGTTATCGGGGCAGGCCCCGGTTCGGGAAACCTGCACCAGATGCTGGACAGGATCTGTTCGCAGCTATCTACCCTGATAACGAGAGTTGGGATGGGGGCAGGGACGGCGTCAGAAACGACCGTTTCCCACACGCCTGAACCCGGGGAAGAAAAACGCCCCCAAACAGCCGTCATCCGGTTTAAAGCCCTGTTGGAAACCTGGCCAGATGACAAAAACATCCTGCTGATGATTGATGCCCTGGACCAGCTTGAACCTGCCTTCCGGGCCAGGGACCTGCACTGGCTTCCGGCAAGGCTTCCCCGGGGACTGAAACTTATCCTCTCCTGCATCGAGGGAGGGAAAAAAGCGGACGATGTGTCAAAAACGCTGTTGCGACGCAAGTGCATTCCTCTGTCCATGACCCCGCTGACAGACAGCGAACGGCTGGAGATGATTCGCGCGTTACCGTCCATATCGGCAAAAGCCCTGGACACAGAGCAGATCCAATTGCTTCTGGGTAACCTGTCTACGCAGAATCCCCTCTACCTTCAGACCGCGCTGGAGGAATTACGGGGATTCGGTTCCTTTGAACAGATCAGTGACCGGATACGGTCGTTTCCCCAAGGAGAAGATGCGACGGTTGCGCTCTACGGCCAGGTCATCGAGCGCCTTGAAGAGGACTTTGGCACAGGGCTTGTCCGGGCGGTTTTAAAGGCTCTGGGATGTGCCCGGTTCGGCCTGCCGGAAAAGGCCCTCAAGGATCTTGCCGGCGGCCATGATAAGGGCTGGGAAACGGCTGCGGTGCTTCGCCAGCTCAGGTGGCATCTGACCCTGCGGGGCAATGCCCAGGATTTTTTCCACCGGGAACTTAGAACAGCGGTCATGCATCGGTATCTGAGCAGACGGGATGCCGTGGTTCAAACCCATGCGGCAGTTGCAAGGTATCTGTCTGGGAGGGGGTACGGATATGCCCACACCGTTTCCGAACTGCCCTACCACCTCTTTAAGGCAGGAGATTACCAGGGGTTGAGCGTTGTGCTCTGCGATCTTGATTTTATCACGGCCAAGTGTGCTGCCGGATGTGCAGATGACCTGCTGGCCGATTATCAAAGGGTGGGGGCCGGCAGGTCATTGCCGGGAGGGGCCGGCCAGGCGCCCGGCCGGTTCTGTCCGGAGAGCCGTCTCAGGGAATTCGGGGAATTTGTCAGAAGGGAACTGCACATCATCCGTGCCCAGCCGGATCTCGTATTTCAGCAGGCGGCAAACTGGCCCGATACCTCATCCCCCTGCCGGGCCGCCACCGCAAGGCTGAAGCTGCGGGGGGGCGTTACCTGGATGCGCAGGCTGAACAAGCCCATTTATCTTGATCCCTGCCTGCTGAATCTTTCGGGTCCGGCCAGCCAGGTCGGTGCCTGTGCGTTTTCCCCCGGGGGCCGGCGTGTGGTTTCCGGGGCAAAAGATGGTACGGCCACCCTGTGGGACACCGTTAACGGCGGTGATATTCTGACCGTCGAAACGCCTTCGGGATGGCCGGTGAAGGCCTGCCTGTTTTCAGACGACGGCCGCCGTTTTTTTACCGCAGCAGACGGACTTAGTATCTGGAATGCAGACACAGGGGAGTTGATCGACTGGTTTGAACGGGGGCGTGTGATTTACACCCTTGGCCTCTCTCCGGACAACCTGCAGGTGGCCGTGGGCGGCAGCGGCATCGATGGTGTCCGGGTGCTGGATGTGATGTCCGGAACGCTGATCCGTGAACTCAAAGGCACCTTCAGTGCCGTGACCTGCTGCCTGTACTCCCCGGACGGCAGCGTTCTGTTTGCCGGGGATGACCAGTACTATGCCTGTATCTGGAGGCTTTTTAACGGCAAAAAAATTCACCGCTGGCTGGCCGACCCATGGGAGATGACCGGAGATGTCCGTCCCGGAGGCCAGGGCATCCACAGCGGTGCCTTTACCGATCAGGGCCGTACCCTGACCCTGGCCGTGGACAACAGGCTTGAACGGTACGGGATATCCTGTGGCAAAGCCGGGGGCAGGGAGATTATACTTACCTGTGAGGACCATATCCGGGGCTGCGGCGTGTCCCCGGACGGCAGCCGGGTGGCATCCGTTTCAAACACACACCTCACAATGACGGAAAAGGGGCGACCGGTGACCGTGCAGGGGCACGGCAGTCCCATGACCGCCTGTGCCTTTTCCCCGGATGGTCTGCGTCTTGTCACAGCAGCCTACGGGGAACTCAAAATCTGGGACACAGGTGCTCTGGCCGCAGCGGATAGGGTCCGGGAAAACAGGGCCGCCGTTAACGACTGCGCGTTTTCTCCTGACGGAAGGCGGCTGCTCACCGTATCCGATGACGGCAGGGCACGGATCTGGGATGTGGGCAAGGCCGCTCCGGAAAATATTTTTCCCGCGATTCAAGGAAAGCTTACGGCCTGTGCCTGGTCTCCGGACGGAAAGCGGGTGACACTGGCCCAGTCGGGGGGACGCATCCATACGCTGAAACCGGGCTCCCTGGAACGGCTCGGGTTTCACCTTCCCTTTGTCTATCCCGCATCGATTGTTTATTCTCCCTGCGGCCGGCTCCTCCTGGTTGCAGGCCGAGGCATGGTAAAGGACGGGGACGGTCTTGCAGTGGTTTCTGCGGGACGGCCGGTGCCGGTGGCATCGTTGAACGGCCATAAAGGAACGGTGACGGACGTGGATGTATCTGGGGACGGCCGCTACTGCGTGAGCGCATCGGAAGACGGCACCGCAGCCATCTGGGATCTGGATGCGTTGAGGCGGGGGCAATCGTCCA
Organism: uncultured Desulfobacteraceae bacterium; assembly: GCA_913041495.1. Taxonomy (GTDB): domain Bacteria; phylum Desulfobacterota; class Desulfobacteria; order Desulfobacterales; family Desulfobacteraceae; genus Desulfobacter. Next base: position 3,416 of record CAJWHT010000110.1, read on the forward strand.
TCTGCCGGCCTGTTAACACCCTGTCCGGGCACAAGGACCGGGTCTCGGCATGCGCCATCTCACCCGACGGGACACTTGCGGCAACAGGATCGGCAGACGGGAGCCTCAAGATTTGGAAAATTGCCACAGGTGACTTCCCCCTGCACCTGGAAGGACACGGGGGAATGATAGCTGGGGTAACATTTTTGCCCTGCGGCACCCACGTGGCTTCCCTGGGGTATGACCGGGTTTGGCGGCTTTGGGATACCGAAACGGGCGGGGTGACGGCAAGCTATCACCTGCCGGCCGGGGCCTGGGCCATGGCTGTATCTCCGGACGGGCGGACCCTTGCCATAGGCGATTATACCGGCGGGGGGATATTTTTAAGGCCGGAGGGTGTAACGCTTCCCCCGCCGTATCGTCCACCGCAACGATTGCTCCCGCAGGCCCAAGAGGCCCTGGATGTGCAGGATTGCCGGTTTGATTTTCATAGCAGCCCGGAACTGCCGGTGGTGCTTATACGTGAGGTACCGAGTTTTCTTGATCCGGAAGAGGGGGAGCAGGATCTGCCCGGCATTTCACATCTTGACCCGCTGGCGCATGCCTGGCTGTCCGGGGAAGCCTGCCCGCACGGCAGTGCCTTTCTTCCCGTCAGATTGTTTCCCGCCAAGGAGAAGGGATGGTTTGAGGCGGATGCGGTGTGTGAGGGATGCGGCCGGAAAGAAAGATTTTATTTCAGGGTAAAGCAAGTTCCCGAAACACCGGAGCAGATACCCGGGTTGGATGATCTGTTTTAAGGCGATCCGGGAATAAGATACGCAAGTTAAGGAGAAAACCATGACTGACCGGCCACGGGATGCGGAAAATGAAATTGCTGTCATCCAGACCTGTTTGAACCGGGCGCAACTCTGGGAGGCCCAGAACCGGTCCGCACGGCTCTTGGACCGCTTACCGGATGATGTAACGATTGCCCGTCTCTATGCCCTTGCCCTGGCCCGCCTCGGTGCAACCCGCAGGGCACGGGCCTGTCTGGAACCCTTTTACCGGAAGGCACCGGGGGATTCGGAAACGGCGGGTATCATGGGACGAATCTATAAAGATCTCTGGCAGAAGACAGGTGATGACCGATTTGCGGTGATGTCCCGGGATACGTATCTTAAGGGCTTTGGGGAAACCGGTGATCCTTATCCGGGGATTAACGCTGCAACCATGTCGCTGGTTGTGGGGCAGGCAAAGAGCGCTATACGGATCGCACAAGAGGTGATACAGGCCTGCAGTGCCGGGGATAACGACTATTGGACGCTGGCCACCCTGGGTGAAGGCTACCTGATCATGGGGGACGTCTCCAGGGCGGCCGATTACTACAAGAAGGCCGTGGCAAAAGCGGGCAACCGGTACGGGGACATCAACAGTTCTTTTCGGCAGTTGAATCTCCTGGCCGCGTATCTTGAGGTGCCGGAAACCGTCAAAAAGATCCTGACCCCCCCGGGGATTGTGGTGTTTACCGGCCATATGATCGATCATCCCTCCCGGCGGGCGCCCAGATTCCCGGAACACCTGGCTGAACCGGCAAAGGCTGCGATCCGGGCGGCGCTGGACCGGCTGGAGGCCGGAATTGGCTATGTGTCAGCGGCCTGCGGCGGTGATATCCTTTTCATTGAAGCCATGATCGAACGGGGGGCTGAAGTCAACGTGGTCCTGCCCTTTCGTGAGTCGGATTTTTTAGAAACCAGCGTAAGCTTCGCAGGAGAGCATTGGAGGGACAGGTACAAAAGCGCTCTGGATCAGGCCGCCTCCGTGACTTTCGTTACCGAAGAGGGGTATTTCGGAGATGATGACCTGTTTGCCTTCACCGGAACCGTGCTCCAGGGTACGGCGATCCTGAGGGCGGATGCCATGCATACCCGTCCTGCGCTCCTGGCGCTGCTGGATATGGGGCAAGAGGGGTTGCCCATATCCCCTGAAGGGGGAACCGCAGATGTGGTGTCTGCCTGGCCGGAGCCGGAAACCGCAGCAATGATTGATCTGTCAAAGCTCGGGCAAGAGGGCCGTTTTTTGGAAAAAAAGGCATCCGCCGTATCCCCTGCACCGGAAAGACCGGTCATTCCCTTTGGTATTCAACGGGGGCTCAAGTGCATCCTTTTTGCGGATATCACAGGGTTCAGCAAGTTGGAAGAGGCGCAGACGCCCTATTTCATGTACGAATTTTTAAGGGCGCTGGCCGGGGAACTGGATGCCGTTGACCCCCGGCCGGAAATTTTAAACACCTGGGGGGACGCCCTGTTTGCCGTGTATGAGGATGCCCGGGATATGGCAAGGTTTGCATTTTGCTTAAGGGATATGGTCCATCGTATCGGACGCAACTCATCCCACCTGCCCTGTGATATCAATATCCGCATCGCCCTGCACGCAGGCCCCGTGTTCCGGGGGGATGATCCCGTGATCGGCAGGCCCAACGCCTACGGGGCCCACATCAACCGGGCGGCAAGAATGGAGCCGGTGACCGTTCCCGGCTGTATCTATGCCAGCGAGCAGTTCGCCGCAATGCTTGTGGTGGCCGCCCGGGATGACTATGCCTTTGAATATGTGGGGGATATTCAGCTTCCCAAAGATTTCGGCCGGCAGGGGACCTATCATATCCGGCCAAAATCGGTACCCCATCACGCACGGCAGCCACGTGAATGTACAAAAACGGAATCAAAAATATAATAGGGGCGGGTGCGGGTCAGCCTTGCGTAAACGGGGCAGGGTTGATAGATATGGCGATACCAAACATAAATTGAAGGTAAGAGAGTACAAGATATGGAAAATCACAACGAGTGGACAAAGTCTGGCTGGCGGAACCATACGGCGCTTCAACAGCCCAACTGGCCGGATCCGGATAAACTTGATCGCGTTACACGTGACCTGTCACTGCTGCCGCCCCTGGTGTTCGCCGGGGAAATACGGACTTTAAAAGAGATGCTGGCCAAGGCCTCCAAAGGGGATGCATTTCTGCTTCAGGGGGGGGATTGTTCGGAAGATTTCTCCCAGGTCACGGCGCCCATTATCAGGGAAACATTGAAGGTCTTGCTGCAGATGGCCGTTGTGATGACCTATGCCGGCGGAAAACCCACCATTAAAGTGGGGCGGATCGCCGGCCAGTTTGCCAAGCCCCGTTCCTCCGATACCGAGATTGTGGACGGGGTTGAACTGCCCTCCTATCGCGGGGACATGGTCAATAAAATCACCCCCACCCTCAAGGACCGGACCCCCAATCCCAAGTATATGCTCAAGGGCTACCACATGGCGGCGTCCACCCTGAATCTGCTGCGGGCCTTTACCCGGGGCGGGTACGCCACCTTGCACCGGGTGCAGGCCTGGAACCAGGAGTTTGTGGCCCAGTCTCCCATGGGCCGTTCCTATGACCGTCTGGCCGAGCAGATTGATCAGGCCATCAAGTTTATGAATACCATCGGTATCCCCACGGATATTCCCCAGATCAACCAGACCCAGTTCTTCACCTCCCATGAGGCCCTGTTGCTGCCCTATGAGGAGGCGTTGACCCGGATCGATTCCACCACCGGCGGATGGTATGATTGTTCGGCACATATGCTTTGGATCGGGGAACGGACCCGGCAGGTGGACGGTGCCCACGTGGCCTTTTTAAAAGGGGTGCTCAACCCCATTGGGGTGAAGATCGGGCCGGATCATGATGTTGATGATGTCAAGCGGCTCATTGACGCACTCAATCCGGAAAATGAAGCCGGCAGGTTGACCCTGATCACCCGGATGGGCAGTGACAATATTGGCACCTCCCTGGCCCCCCTGCTGCGGGAGGCGAAAAAGGAGGGGTATCGTATCGTGTGGAGTTGCGATCCCATGCATGCCAATACCTATACCTCTGAATCCGGTCACAAGACCCGGAATTTCAGCGATATCTTAAAGGAAATTGTCAACTTCTTCGAAATTCACTGGGCCGAGGGCACGATTCCTGGCGGCGTTCATCTTGAAATGACCGGCAAGGACGTCACCGAGTGCGTGGGCGGTGCCAGAAATATCGTCAGCGAAGAGTTGCCTAACCGGTATCACACCACCTGTGATCCGCGGTTGAACGCTGAACAGAGCCTGGAAGTGGCCTTTCAGATTGCAGAGATGATAAAACATTGATTTTTTGAGGGCTTTTTGGGGGCGTTTATGATGGTGCAGAGGGCTTCCAGAATGTGTCAAGCATCCGGTCCCAGTCCTCTGCTGCCCGGACGATTTTGAATCCGGACCACTCTGTGGGAAAAAGCGACTGGTAATCCGGCCGCAGGAAGCGTTCGTCCAAAAGCTGGGCCACCCCGCGGTCTGCGTGGCCGCGGATGAGGCGGCCGGTGGCCTGGAGGACCCTGCTGAAACCGGGCATCTGGTAGGCAAAGAAAAAACCGTCATGTCCCATGGCATCGTAGTAGCTGCGGATTTCATTTTGTTCATGGCTCACCTGGGGCAGGCCCACCCCCACCACGATGACGCCGATCAGGCGGTTACCGGAAAGGTCGATACCCTCACCGAAGATGCCCCCCATGACAGCGAAACCGGCTGTGCGGCTGTCTTCGGTGAAATTGTCCAGAAATTGTGCCCGCTCCGATTCTGTCATGCCCTGGGTCTGCACCCGGATGTCGGCGGGCAGAACATCCGGATCAAGTTCGTCCAGCACCGATGCCATGTAGGCATAGGATGAGAAAAATATGAGATAGTTGCCGGGACGGCGGGTGATGGTCCGGGTGATGACATCGGCCACGGCCCTGTAATATCTGTTTCGCTGGCGGTATGTGGTTTTGATGCCGGGGTGCACCAGAAGCGCGAAGTTTTCTTCCGAAAAGGGGGAGGGCAGGGCAATGGTGTACGGGATAAGGTCCCGGTCTTTTTTGGCGGGCGGGTCTTTTTCTTCGTCTTTTGTTTTTTCCTGGTTTGCCACTATTTGATCTTCCATTTTAATCCCCAGCAGCACCTGGGCATAGTAGGGAAAGGGGAAAAAGGTGGCGGAAAAGAGGACGGCACTTTCACACCGTCGGATCAGCTTGGCAAATATGGGACTGGGGTCCATGCAGAACAGGCGGACGGTAAGGCTGAATTCCGCATCTGATGCCAGAAGGAAACGGTAGTTTTCCCCGAAATACCGGGCCATGTTTAAAAACCCGTTCACCGTGTAAAACCCTTCCAGAACGGTTTCCCTTAAGGGGGATTTGGGGTGGTCGTCCAGCCAGATATCCGCCCGCTCTGCAAATTCGTTCAGGGCTTCCATAAAGGTGTCAGAAAGTTCTGAGAGGGCTCGGAATCCCGGCGGGTGGGGCTCTGCGGTGGTGTCCAGATACAGGGTCTTCAGGCGGATCATTTCCTTGTGGATGGTGACCAGGGCCCGGGACAGGCCGGGGGCGGTATCCCGCAAGACTTCCTGGAGGGCCAGGATCCATGTCTTGGACAATTCCGCCGAGTACATGGACCGGAGGCGGTCCGGCAGGTTATGTGCCTCGTCCACAAGAAAGGTGAGGTTCTGGATGTTCCGGTCGAAAAACCGTTTCAGGTAGACCCTGGGATCAAAGGCGTAGTTGAGATCGCAGATGATAATGTCGCAGTTCAAGGACAGATCCAAGGAGAGTTCAAAGGGGCAGATATCGAACTTTCGAGCCATATCTTCGATGCGTTCCTGGTCGAAGTGGTCGTGGGTGCCGGCATGGGCCAATGCCCGGGCCAGCTTGACGTAATACCCCAAGGCAAAGGAACAGGTTTCCATGTCGCAGGGGATGTCCGGCGTAAAGCAGGTTTTCTGCTTGGCCGTGATGGTGACGCATTTCAGTCTGGCACCGGCCAGGGCCAGGTCCTTTACCGCCTTTTGGGCCACGGTGCGGCCCGGGCTTTTGGCGGTCAGGTAAAATATTTTGTCCGTGTGCCCAAGGCCCATGGCTTTGACGGCCGGAAAAAGGGTGGCCATGGTTTTACCGGTGCCGGTGGGGGCGCGGGCAAACAGGATCCGTCCGTGTTTGATGACTTTATAGGATGCTTCGGCAAGGTCCCGCTGTCCGTTTCGAAACCCGTGGTAGGGAAAGGGCAGGGTGTCAATGGACTGGTTGCGGATTCTTTCCCAGGCGGCCCGAGTGCCCAGCAGGCCGATATATTGGGAGACCAGGTCGGTGAAAAAGGTTTCCAGGTCCTCAATGCCAAGGCTGAGTTCAAAGGTGGCGGTGGCCCCGTCCGACGGCCTGGCATAGGTGAGACGCAGATCCGCGGACTGCCTGTCATGTTCCCTTGCGGCCATATACCCGTAGCATTTTAGCTGGGCCAGGTGGCGGTGATCCGGGTCCCTTGCCGGCACGGAGGGATCTTTACGGCAGGTTTTAATTTCCTCCACGGCCAGACCTGCGTCCGTGACCCTGCATCCGTCCATGCGTCCGAAAATTTCCAGGTCAAAGCTGGCATTTTCAACGGTCAAAGAAACCTGTACCTCGCTGTCCCAGCCTTCGGGCCAGGTCTCCTGGAGGCGGATATGCTCACGGATCCCCTCCATTGCCCTGTTCCTGCCGGAAAAGCCTTTTGACAGGCTGTCCGGCTGGCAGACCGAAGCGGCAAGATCCCTTACCGATACCCTGAATGTTGTTTTTTCAGCCACAGCCGTACTTTATACCAGGACCTGCAGCACTGCGCAAATTCAGCGCCTTTTTTGTTTTTTAACGTTCATACACGCATAGATCTTCCGATTCACCGTCGGACCGGGCGGTTTTCCAGGCGGTCCGATTCGCATAAAAGCTTTGACACAAAGATGGGAAAAGGCTAAATTTAGATTCGTCTTTTCTTTTTCTGCAACTTTTATCGTGGGGTAAACATTGAAGAAAAAAGATCTCTATTCCAAAGAGCAACGCGTCCACCAGGACGGTACAAAGATCTATTCGGCTCATTCCGTGACCCAGATCGCATATTCCACGGATCCCAGGGACTTCGGCCAGGTGGCCACAAGTGTTCCCTGCCAGGCCGCCTGTCCTGCCAAAACCAATATACCCGGATACATCCGCTGCATTAATGAAAAACGCTACGGCCGGGCCTACGAACTGAACCGGGGGGCCAATATCCTGCCGGGGGTGCTGGGCCGGATCTGCTCTCGCCCCTGTGAGGCTGCCTGCCGTCACGGTGAACCCGATAACGGGGAAAGCGTAGGCATCTGCCACCTGAAGCGGTCCTGCGCAGACCATAAATCTCCCATGCATAGGATCCTTGAGGGGCTGTACGCACCCACCGGGAAAAATGTGGCCGTGATCGGGGCGGGCCCCGCCGGCCTGGCCGCGGCCCACGATCTTGCGATCCTCGGACACAAGGCCGTGATTTACGAGGCCTGGGAAAAGCCTGGTGGGATGCTCATGTATGGTATTCCTGAATTTCGCCTGCCCAGGGAACTATTGATGACCGAGATCAACAATATTCTCCGTTTGGGGGTTGAACTGAAAACCGGCCGGACCATCGGAAAGGACTTCACCCTGGACGACCTTCGGAATAAATACGATGCCGTGGTGGTGGCCGCCGGCTGCACCCGCCCCCGGACCCTTGGCGTGGACGGTGAAGACCTGGAAAATCTCTACCATGGCCTGGATTTCATGGGGATGATCAATGCCGGCGAAAAACCTTACGTGGGTGACCGGGTGGTGGTCATCGGCGCCGGCTTCACCGCCGTGGACTGCGCCAGGTCCGCCATTCGCCTGGGGGCAACGGACGTGAAAATCAACATCCGTAAAACCCTGGAATACATGCGAATCGACGAAACCGAAAAACATGAGGCGCAATTCGAGGGCATCGTCACCCATACCCTGGTCCAGCCGTCCAAAATCCTGGGCAAAGACGGAAAGGTAACGGGCATTGAATTCACCCGGACCCGCCTTGAAACCATTGACGAGCCGCCTTACCGGGTTTCCGTCCCCATTGAGGATTCCCAGTTCTGTGTGCCCTGCGACAGCGTGATCGCCGCCCTGGGCCAGAGTCCGGACCCAGGTGTCCTGACCGAAAAGCTTGAAGGCCTGGACCGTGAAGGGAACACCACCCCCATGGACGGGGTCTTTGCCGCCGGGGATTTTGTCACCGGGGCTTCCGACGTGATTTCAGCCATTGCCGGAGGCCGTAAGGCGGCACTGGCCGCAGATGTCTTCCTGACAGGCCTGGAACGAAAAAAACAAGTGGTCCGTCTGGAGTCCTACGCCACCACCGACCGGCCCAGGTCCTATGATTTCATCCGAAAGGTGCCCATGCCCACCATCGACATGGAGGACCGCCTGGCCGAGGCCACCAACGAGGTGGAAACCGGCTACGATGACGAACAGGCACACGAGGAATCCAAACGGTGCTACCTGTGTAACCTGAAGTATGAAATCGATCCCCTGCGCTGCATCTATTGTTCTGCCTGCATAGACGTGGCCCCCAAGGACTGCATCAAGATGGTGGAGGCGATTCCCGTGAACGCGAACGGCACCTATGGCGAATACCAGGAAAGCTCCCAGTGGGACCAGGTGACCTCCATCACCATAGACAACGATGCCTGTATCCGTTGCGGCCAGTGTTATGCTGCCTGTCCCATGGACTGTATCTCCGTGACAAAGACGGAATTCATTGAGATGGATGTGGACGAGTAATAAAACGATTCGGAGGAAGTATGCCAGCCAACGATCATTATGTCATTATCGGGAACGGTCCGGCCGGAAACCACGCCGCATCCACCCTGAGAGACAAGGATAAGGACGCTAAAATCACCATCGTCTCTGACGAGGCCATTCCCTTTTACTATAAACCACGGCTCACCCGGTATATCCTGGACGAAATTGATGCCAAGGATCTGATGGTAAAACAATTGTCCAGTTACAGCGACAGCGGAATCCGTCTTCGCCTGGGGCAGCCGGTGGACCGGATTGACCCCGATTCCAAAACGGTATTTCTCCATCATAAGGAGGAAATTCACTACACAAAATTAATTATTGCAACGGGTTCCAGGGCAAGGGTTTTACCCACCATGCGCTCTTATTCGGATTGTCTTAAATTTATCTCCAGTTACGACCAGGTGATGGAATATAAAGACGATATCAAACAGGCAAAACGGTTTTTTATATTCGGCGGTGATCTGGTGGCCTTTACCTTTGTCCGGCTGCTTTCCAAAATGAATAAGCAGGTATCGCTTCTGATCTATCCCAACGCTTTTTGGCCCTTCAACCTCAACGAGGAGATGGAGGCCGCCATTGCCCAGTCCTTAAAAGGGCTGTCCGTAGACCTTTTGGTTAAAGACGACATCAAGGCCATTGCAGAATCCGGCAACGGATACCGGGTGCGGACCACGAAGGGAAAAGAACTTAATGTGGACATGGTCTTTTCCTTTAACGGATTGATACCCTCTGTGGAGTTTGCCAGGGGATGCGGTCTGGATATCGATCATGGTATCCTGGTGAGCGAAACCATGCAGACCAATATCCCGGACATTTATGCCTGCGGCAGTTGCGCCCAGATTTATAACCCGGACATCAATACCTACACCACCTCCATCGGGTGGCCCAACGCCGTGGCCCAGGGGGAAGTGGCGGCCATGAATCTTCTGGGGGATCACAAGGTGATCGAATCCGCAGGCCGCAAATATTTTGACCTGGAGGGGGTAAAGGTTAAGACCACCTGGTGGGAAGACATTGAGGAACGTGCGTAAGTCCCAATTCAAATACGAGGAATTCTAAATCTATGAAAGATATCAACATCGTCATTGAAATCTGCGGCAGTGCAGGGGAAGGTACCATTTCCGCCGGTGAGATCTTAAGCCGGTTCATGAGCAGTCAGGGGTATGAGATCATGTCCTTTGACTCCTATCCGGCGGAGATCCGCGGATTCGGCAAATGTGTGGCCCATACCCGGATATCTTCCTCGGTGATCAATTCTCCGGGGAAACTGGCAGACGTGCTCATCGCCCTGAACGACGGGCATTCCATATCCCAGCTTTCCGCCCTGAAAAAGGGCGGTATCCTGATTTACGACAGCCAGCCGGCCAAACCCCATGAAGAGGATAAAAGCGTACTCGGCTGGGCCGATCCCTCGGTGGTTTCCTACGGTGTGCCTCTTGCCATGCTGGCCCAGAAGGCGGCAGGAAATCTTCGGGGCAGAAACATGGTGGCACTCGGTGCCATCGCCGCCTTGTTCGATCTGGACCGGGAGGGCTTTACCGATTCCATAAAGGCGCGGTACGCAAAGAAAAAACAGATCGTCATCGATTCCAACGTCAACTCTTTTCTGGAAGGCTTCGACTGGACCAAAGACCATATCGAGAAAAAGGATACCTTTACCTTTGACGGGGTCTCCCTTGAACCCCGGGGAGAAAAACTGATCATCAACGGCAACCAGCTGGTTGCCCAGGCCGCCCTGGATGCGGATCTCAAGTTTTACGCGGGCTATCCCATAACGCCTGCCACCAAGATTATGGAGATCCTGAGCAAGGAACTGCCCGGCTACGGCGGAACCCTGCTGCAGACCGAGGACGAGATTTCGGCCATCGGTGCGGTGGTGGGGGCAGGCTACGGCGGCATCCGGGCGATGACCGCCACCTCCGGTCCCGGTTTTGCCCTGATGACCGAGTTCACCGGACTGTCGGTGATGGCGGAAGTCCCTGCCGTTATCGTGGACTCCCAGCGGGGCGGACCCTCCACGGGTATTCCCACAAAGACCGAACAAAGTGATTTTAACGCGGCCCTGTACAGCGGTACCGGGGACTGTCCCAGGGTGGTGCTGGCGCCCACGGATACGGCGTCCTGCTACGATGCCACCGTACTTGGGCTTTACCTGGCCGAAAAGTACCAGACCCTGGTGGTGATCCTGCTGGACTTTTTTCTGTCCAACTCCATCCGGAATATTGACACCCCAAAGAAACCCGGGCCACAGATGCTGAACGCCAACGTGAATCCCACCGAAGAAGACCTCAAGGATTACAAGCGCTACAAATTCACCGATGACGGTATCTCTCCCAGGGCCATTCCCGGAACGCCGGGGGGCATCTCTTTTTACACCGGCCTGGAACACGACGAACGGGGCCGCCCCGATTACTCGGATAAAGGACACCTGGCCATGAGTGAAAAACGTTACAGAAAACACGCCTCAGTGCTGAAAGAGGCGCCGGCCCCCGTTATCTCCGATTTTGACGGCGACAGGGCGGATATCGGCGTTATTTCATGGGGCTCTTCCGCAGGGGCCGCCCATGAGGCAGTGGCAACGGCTAAAAAAGAGGGGATAAATGCCGCCTCCTTTTCATCGGTGATGCTCTATCCCTTTCCCGATGAGGCGCTGATTGAATTTGCCGGCAGGTGCGACAACATTCTGATCCCGGAACTCAACTTCCAGGGACAGTTTGCGGATTATGCCCAGGGTGTCATCAAACGCGAGGTCACCCGGCTGAACTTTATCACGGGCCGGCCCATGGCGGCTGAGGATATTCTTGACAAGATGAGGGAGATGTAATGGTAGAAATACAGTCTAAATACTTGGATGAGAAGCTGGACCAGGTCCGCGCCATGGATTTTCTGCAGTACAGATCCGGGGATCTGCCAACCTGGTGCCCGGGGTGCGGGTATTTCGGCATCATGGACGCCTTTTACAAGGCCTGCAGGCAGATGGAACTCAAGCATGAGAATATATGCACAGTCAGCGGCATCGGCTGTTCCGGGCGCACCCCGATTTTTATCAACTCCTACGGGTTTCACACCCTTCACGGCCGGTCCATTCCCGTGGCCTCCGGCCTTAAACTGGCCCGCCCGGATCTTACGGTATTTGCCGTGGCAGGGGACGGGGATGCTTTAGGGATCGGCGGCGGGCACCTGCCCCACGTGGCCCGCAAAAACATCGACATTACCTTTATCCTGTTTGACAACTCCATTTACGGCCTGACCAAAGGGCAGTCGTCGTCCACCACCCCTTACGAAATGAAGACCAACTCCCATCCGGTGGGCAATCCGGATTCCCCCCTGAACCCCATCCGGCTGGCCCTGTCCTACGGTGCCTCTTTTGTGGCCAGGGGATATGCCGGAGACCCGGAAGGGATGAAAGAGGTCATCATGGAAGGGACCAAACATCCGGGGTTTTCCTTTATCCAGATTCTGACCCCCTGCGTGACATTTGACAAAAGCAACAGAACCTGGAAGAATCTGAAGGAAAATGTCCATCCCCTGAGAATGAGCCCGGAAGCCGATAATATGGAAACCGCCATGCGGGCCGCCGAGAATCAGCCTTTCGGTGTGGGTGTATTTTTCAAGGACAAGGACCGCCGGAGCTACCAGGATATACTGGACGGGTTAAACGCATAAGACCATCTTCGGCCGGGGCAAGCCCGGGCGAACCAAGGATGCGGCATTCAAGGGATTTTGGAAAAAAACAGGCATGGGTAAGCGGTCCGACCATATAAAAGCGACAGAAAAGAGGGCGGACAGCGTCCGGGTTACACCCAACTACCGGGGACTGGTTGAGGCGGCCAACAGCATTATTTTGAGCATGGATACCCGGGGTGCGATTTCCTACATCAATCCCTTCGGCCTTTCGTTTTTCGGATTCGAACCTGACGAAATTATAGGGCGTTCTCCCCTGGAAACCATTGTCCCGGCTGGCACCCCAGATGGCACCCCAGATGGCACCGGGGCACTGGACCTGCCAGCCATCCTCAATGATCCGGAAAAATTTGCCAACCATACCAACGAGAACTGCAAAAAAGACGGCTCACGTGTCTGGATCTCCTGGTCCAACCAGGGCATCTTTGATGACGATGGCCGGTTGGTTGAAATTCTATGTGTGGGCAACGATATCACCCGGCTCAAAGCCATGGAATCCGAACTATTCAACCACCGGCGCAACCTGGAATCCCTGGTGAGTGAACGGACCCGGGAACTCACTGGCAGCCGGAACCGTCTTCAGGTACTCAACACCATTTCAAACTGCATTATCCAGGATAAATCCGAAGGCCATATCATCCACCAGGTACTGGCCGAGCTGATCGGCATATTTTCACCCTGCGGGGCTGCGTATATCCGGGTCACACCGGGGGCCACCCTTTTGAAACTGGATTATGCAAGGGCCTGTGAAGGCCTGCCCGATCTGACCGGAACCCCCCTTGATGTGGCAAATGCCCGGCCCTTTTTCAAGGAACTGGTGGCGGATTTCAAACCCCATATTTTCTGCGATACTGAACGATCGTCCGACAATAGGGGGCTGGATGCTTTTGTTGCCGAAACCGGCGTACGTTCGGGGATCGCAGTTCCCCTGCAGCAGGGTCGGCGCTTGATGGGACTGATCTTTCTTTACGCCCTTGAGCCAAAGCGCTGGTCCACCTGGGAAGCCAACCTGATGTCCCATGTGGGAGAGGCGCTGGCCGTGGCCATCGGCCACCGGCAGAACCAGAATCGTCTGGTGGAACAGGAACAATTTCTGGAAAACGTGTTCGATGGGGTGGATATCGCCATTTTTGTACTGGCCGTCAGGAAGAACGGACTGGTGCTGTTTGAAAACGTAAATCAACCCTATGAAACCCTCAGAAATATTGCCCAGGGTCAGGTTGTCGGACGGTCTCTGGACAGCCTGGCCGGACGGATGGACCCGGACGAGCTTGAGCTGCTGAAAACCCGGGTGGAACAGAGTGTCCGGGAGGGCCGCAGTCTGCGCTTCATGGAGGAAACCCGGGACGAAACCGGAAAACACTATTGGCTGACACGGCTCAGCCCCATGCGGAATGAGTCCGGCCGGGTCTTCAGAATCATCGGCGCCTCAACAGATATTTCCGAGCAGAAGCTTGCAGAAGCTGCGCTGGTATCCAATGAAGCACGCCTCAAAGAGGCCCAGCGCATCGCCAAACTCGGAGACTGTGAACGGGACGTCCATACCCGAAGCCTGTCCTGTTCCGATCAGCTCTACCGGATTTTCGGCTGGTCTCCGGCCATATGTCCGGGGTACCAGGATTTTCTGGATGTTCTCCATCCGGATGACAAGGACTACGTGGAAACAGCCATTGACAATGCCGTCCAATCCAAATCCTCCTATGACCTGGAGTATCGTATCCTCCCTGCAAACGGCCAGGAGCGCATTGTCAACGAAATCGGTGAAGTGGTTCTGGATGAGATTGGAAACCCCAGCAAAATTGCAGGTATCGTGCAGGATATCACCGAACAGAAAAAGTTTCGTGATGAGATCGAGCTGGCCAGAAAAGTATTTGACAACGCCGTTGAAGGGGTGGTGGTAACGGGCCGGGACGGTACCATTGAGTTCGTCAACAAGGGATTTACCACCATCACCGGATATACTGAGGCCGAAGCCATCGGTAAAAATCCCAGCCTTCTTAAATCGGACCGTCACGACCGCAGGTTTTACAACGAAATGTGGGAAGCTCTGGACAGGGACGGCCATTGGTCCGGTGAGATCTGGAACCGGCGTAAAAGCGGCGAGGCGTATCCGGAGTGGCTGTCCATCACCGCCATTACCAACCAGAAGGGCGAAACCGTCCGGTATATGTCGGTATTCAACGATTTGAGCGATATCCGGGAACGGGAGGAACAACTCAAGTTCCAGGCCAATTACGATGCACTCACCGGACTGCCGAACCGGACCCTGCTTCGGGACCGCATCGAAATGGCGGTGCGCCGTGTGGCCCGCCGGAACCACGGTCTGGCCCTGATCTTCCTGGATATGGACAATTTTAAGCATGTGAACGATACCCTGGGGCACGTCAAGGGCGATCTGCTTCTCCAGCAACTGGCCGCACGCCTGCTGGACTGTGTCCGTGAACAGGATACCGTTGCCCGGTACGGCGGTGATGAGTTCATCGTCCTGATCCCGGACACCAATGAGACCGAAGTGATCATTGGCATCATCGAACGGATCCGCCGTTCCCTGCAGCAGTCCTTTGTCATTGATAACAAGGAGTTCTTTCTGGGGGTGAGCATCGGGGGGACCAC
>CAJWHT010000111.1 GCA_913041495.1 uncultured Desulfobacteraceae bacterium
ATCCTGAATGAGAACCCCGACCTTATCCAGGCCCGGTACCTGAAAGCAGGGCTGCTCAGCGGGAATCGTGACAACCTGGAACAGATCGAAAAAATTTATACCCGCATTCTTTCCCTTGATCCGAACCAGACCCGGGCACATCTTGCCCTCTCGCGTATTTTCACGACCCAAAACCTGCCGGAAAAAGCCGAAGCAGAACTGAAAAAAGCCCTGGCTATTTCCCCGGACAACACCAACATATACAAAGGTCTGTTTGAATTTTACATGTCCCGGAACAATCCGGATGACGCCCGGGGCGTGCTGGAAGAACTGATCCGCACCAAACCGGACCAGGCCGATCCTTATATCTTCCTGGGAAACTATTACATGGGAACCGGGGACCTGGAGAACGCCAAAGCAGCCTTTGAAAAAGCCATTGAAAAGGCCCCTGCCAACCTCAATGCCCACATGCTGCTGGCACGGGTCTTCAATGCCCAGGGAGATGCCGGTAAAGCAGAAGGATATATCAAAAAAGCGCTGGCAGCTTCCCCGGACAACTATACGGTGAAAAACGCCTACGCGGAATTCCACTTCAGCCATGATGACCTTGACAAGGCCTTAACCTTGGTGGATGAAATCCTGTCCGCCCGCCCCAATTTCCCTTCGGCAAAAGTCTTAAAGGGAAAAATCCTGTCCCGGAAACGGGACTTCGAAGGGGCAGTGCGTCTCTTCTCGGAATTGATCAAAGAAGAGCCGGATTCACCGTCCTATCATTTTCTCCTGGGCTCCGCCCTCTTTGAAAAAGGAGAAATTGCACGGGCCAAATCCTCCCTGTCCACCGTGCTGGCCAATGACCCCGGCCATACGCAGGCACGGATACTGATGGCCACGATCCACTTCCGCCAGGGAGATCTCTATCTGGCGGAGGACAACGTGAAAAAAGTGCTGGCCACACGGCCCGGCCATTACAATGCCAACCTGCTCATGGGCAATATCCTCATGGCAGGCAAAAACAATGCAGACGCCCGGCAGATATTTGAAAAAATGATCCAGTCAGCCCCCAATACCCCCACGGCCTATTACCGCCTGGGACTGCTGGCAAGATCCGAACAAAAGTATGACGAGGCCCTCCGGAACCTGACCCGGGCCCTTGAACTCAACCCCTCGCTTATGGATGTTTTTTCCAGCATTATATCTGTTCATGCCATCCAGGGCAACTATGACAAGGCCCTTAACGCCATTGACAACCACATGAAAAAACTGGACGGCAACACGATCACGGCAGCCATCATGCTCAACCTGAAGGGGAATATCCTCTTGTCCAAGCAGGACCGTCCGGCGGCAGTGGATGCCTATAACGCAGCCATACAGAACAACCCCAGGTATATAACCCCTTACCTGACTTTGGCCAAACTCCACGGTGCCCGGGAGGACTGGGATAAAATGGAAAAAGTATACCTGGATTTGGTGGCCCAGCGCCAGGACCAGGCATTGCCCTACGGCCTTTTGGGCACGCTGTACGAACGGATGGGGAAATCGGACCAGGCCGAAGCCATGTACCTGAAGGCCCTGGCAGTTGATCCGGACCATATCCCGGCAGTCAACAACCTTGCCTATCAATACGCCCAGCAGGACAGGGAACTGAACAAGGCCCTTGAACTGGCCCGGCAGGCCAAAGAACGGCTGGGACGGATCCCGGCCGTCATGGATACCCTGGGCTGGGTGTACTACAAAAAAGAGCTGTACGAAAGTGCGGCCCAGGAGTTTCTCACCTGCACTGAGCAGGAACCCGGCAATCCCATTTTCCATTACCACCTGGGCCTGGCCTACGATAAAATGGGACGGCCGGAGAAGGCAAAAGCTGCGCTGACGGCTGCGCTGAAAATAAGCAAGGATTTCAACGGGGCCAATGAGGCCAAGGCCATACTCGCCCGTCTTTAAAAAAGAAAAAACGCGTTCGTCCTAATCAATCCGGGTGATGCCCTCCGGATAACGGGTCAGCATCTCAAGTCCGTCCGGGGTGACCAGGCAGGTGTTCTCAACACCCACCACCCCTTTGCCCGGGAGGATGACCTTGGGTTCCAGGGCAATGACCATACCGGATTCGAGCGGTAGCGTCTGGCCCTGTGCAATAAATGGGAACTCGTCCAGTTCAATACCGACCCCGTGGCCGGTGAACCGGATCTTTGGCGGTGCGGCGCCCATGAATTCCGCGCCATATCCCGATTCCTTGGCCATATCCACCATGGCCGCATAAATCTCCCCGGTGACGGCACCCGGCACGGCCATCTGTTTTACCATGTCCTGGATACCGCGCATGGCTTCATGGGCCTTGTAAAATTCATCGTCCAGTTCTCCCAGGGAAAAAATCCGGGCATGGTCGGACAGATAGCCGTCCCTGGCAAAGACATAATCCACCAGCAGGGGCTGGTGGCGCTCAAGGGGTTTGAATGAAGGCCCCTGGCCCACAAAGGGATTCATGCCCGCCCCAGCCGTGGGAGATGCCAGAGAACCGGGAACGGCCGCTTCAGGGCCGCACATGATATGACCGTAGAACAGGTCATTGTCCCACATGCGCATGCGGATGGTTCCCTGATGCCCCAGCTTCCGGGCACGGGCCTCCACAAGGCCGGCCAGTTCCACCTCTGTGATGCCCGGTTTCGCAAGTTCGGGCACACTTGCCGCCACCTTGTCTGCAAGGGCTGAAGACTTTCGGATACATTCAATCTCAAATCCGGATTTCACCGCCCGCTGAAGGCGGATGGAAGGTGAAACATCATGAATCTCAGCCGACCCAAAGATGGAGTTGAACATGAAGAAGGTATTGGCCGGCATGACATCCAGCTCCAGCCCCAGCCGTTTGGGCAAAGCGATGCCCCGCTCATTTAAAACATCGGGAATTTTTTTCGGGGAAAGCAGGGGGATAATGTCTTCCAGGACAGATTCGGCAGCGGCCCGTTCCGCATCCTTGAACACCATAAACACTGGTGCCCGGTCAACCGGGACATACAGCCAGCCCTGCTGAGTGGTGCCGGTGTAGTAATAACGATCCGCCTTTTGTACGATCAAAGCCGCATCCAGATTTTCTTTTGCAATGCGCTCCTTAAGCCCCTTAATTCTTGAGGTTATCTCCTCTTCCAAAAACACCTGCCGGTATTCTGTTGCCATGACATATCTCCCCAAATAAAAAACGCTGCAACAGTCCTTATGCGCCTTCCGGCCGGCCTGCTGCAGCGTTGAATAATAAAAAAAAAGAGCGGTCTAATCAGCTGTAATCATAGAACCCTTTTCCGGTTTTCCGTCCCAGCCAGCCGGCTTCCACGTATTTTCTCAGCAGGGGGCAGGGCCTGTATTTGGAATCTTTGAACCCGTCATACAGGGTTTCCATAATGGCCAGGCAGGTATCCAGGCCGATGAGGTCGGCCAGGGCCAAGGGGCCCATGGGATGGTTCATCCCCAGCTTCATAACGGTGTCGATGTCTTCGGGTTTACCCACGCTCTGGTAAAGACAGAAAACGGCTTCGTTGATCATGGGCATGAGGATACGGTTGGCGATGAAGCCGGGATAGTCGTTGGCCTCTGCCGGCACCTTGCCGAATTTCTCGGACAGTTCCCAGGTCAGCTTGAAGGTCTCTTCGGAAGTGGCGATACCCTTGATGACCTCAACCAGTTTCATCAGGGGGACCGGGTTCATGAAGTGCATGCCGATGACCTTTTCAGGACGGGAAGTCTGTGCGGCAATCCTGCCGATGGGAATAGAAGAGGTGTTGGTGGACAGGATGACATGCTCAGGGCAAATCTCGTCCAGGTCCCGGAAGATCTTGAATTTCAGGTCTTCGCGCTCCACGGCAGCTTCCACAACAAAATCGGCCTGGGCCATATCTTTAAGGTCTGTGGTGGTTTTGATCCGGCCCAGGATGGCCTCTTTATCCGCCTCTTTCATCTTGCCTTTCTTCACCAGGCGGCCCAGGGAACCTGCAATGGTGGCCATGCCCTTTTCACAGAATTCTTCTTTAATGTCGCTCATGATCACGTTCAGGCCGGCGGCGGCTGCCACCTGGGCAATGCCGTTGCCCATCTGGCCGGAACCGATGACGCCAAAAGTTTTAACTTCCATTGTATTCTCCTTAACTCAGTGTTCTGGTGTATGGTTTACGCTTCAATTCATTACCGGTTGATCACCAGGGAAACCGCCTCCCCCCCGCCCAGGCACAGGGAGGCAAGGCCTGTATTCTTATCCTGTTTGATCATCTCGTGAATCAGTGTGGTCAAAACCCGTGCCCCGGAAGCCCCGATGGGATGGCCTAAGGCCACAGAACCACCGTTGACGTTGACTTTTGCAGGGTCCAGTTCCAGCACCTTGTTGATGCCGCAGGAGGTGCCGGAGAAAGCTTCGTTGATCTCGAACAGGTCCACATCATTGATGGCGATGCCCTGCTTTTTGAGGACTTGCGGGATGGCATGAATGGGTGCCATCAGCACATACTGCAGTTCGATGCCCGCCGAGCACTGGGCGCCGATTTCGGCCATGATTTCACAGCCCAGTTCCTTGGCTTTCTGCTCGCTCATGAGCACAAGTGCCGAGGCACCGTCGGAAATGATGGAGGCGTTGCCGGCCGTACCCACACCGTCTTTCTTAAAGGCGGGCTTCATCTTGGCCAGAAAGTCCAACCCTGTATCCTGGACACATTCGTCCGTGTCGAAGATTTTGGGATCACCCTTTCTCTGGGGCACCGCCACCGGTACGATCTCTTCTTTAAACTTTCCCGCAGCAATGGCGGCATTGGCCCTTCGATAGGATTCAGCCGCATAATTATCCTGCTCGTCACGGCTGATGTCCCAATTTTCGGAGCAAAGTTCGTTGGACATGCCCATGTGGAAGTCGTTGACAATATCCCAAAGGCCGTCATGGATCATATGGTCTTCCAGCGTCCCCGGCCCCATGCGGTGTCCCCACCGGGCTTTGGGCATGTAGTAGGGTGCCATGCTCATGTTTTCCATGCCGCCGGCCACCACCACATCGGCGTCACCGCATTGGATGGCCTGGGCTGCCAGCATTACCGCCTTCAGGGATGAGCCGCAGACCTTGTTCACGGTAATGGCGCACACCTGCCAGGGCAGGCCGGCTTTGATGACGGCCTGTTTGCCCGGGTTCTGGCCGTAGCCGCAGGGCAGGACCTGGCCCATGATGCATTCGTCCACGTCACTTTTCTGGATATTGGCCCGTTTGATGGCTTCTTCTATCACGACGGCACCCAAATCAGTTGCGCCGATTTTGCTTAAAGTCCCCCCGAAGCTGCCCAGGGGAGTACGGGTTGCACTGACGATAACCGCTTTATTCATGATTTAACTCCTTGTATATATCAAAAAAATGTACGGAATAATTCAAACCCCGCTTCTATTACATATTTCTGCGGTATTTTCCACCCACTTCGTACAGGGCGTTGGTAATTGTGCCAAGGGAACAGCTTTGAACGGTTTCCATGAGCTGTTCAAACATGTTGCCGCCGTTGAGCGCTGTCTCCTGAAGGGCTGCCAGAGCAGGATCAACGTCTTCGCTGTGGGCATCCTTGAATGCGGCCAGGCGGTCCAGCTGTTCATCCTTCTGATCGTTGGTGGCACGGGCAAGTTCCAGATGATTGGCCATTTCCGCATAATCGGCTTCCGGGTCCTGGAAGGTGTTGACCCCGACAATGGGATACTTGCCGGTATGTTTGAGATACTCGTAGTACATGGACTCTTCCTGGATTTTACCGCGCTGGTAGCCGGTCTCCATGGCGCCCAGGACACCGCCGCGTTCGGTGATCCGCTCGAACTCCACGAGAACGGCCTCTTCCACCAGATCGGTGAGCTCATCCACGATAAAGGAGCCCTGGAGGGGATTCTCATTTTTGGCCAGTCCCCATTCCCGGTTGATGATAAGCTGGATGGCCAGAGCCCTGCGTACGGATTCTTCGGAGGGCGTGGTGATGGCCTCATCAAAGGCATTGGTGTGAAGACTGTTGCAATTGTCATAGATGGCGCACAGCCCCTGGAGGGTGGTCCGGATATCGTTGAACTGGATATCCTGGGAATGCAGGGAACGGCCCGACGTCTGGATGTGATATTTCAGTTTCTGGGATTTTTCGTTTCCGCCGTACTTGTACCGCATGGCCACAGCCCAAATTCTCCGCGCCACCCGGCCGATCACCGTGTATTCCGGATCCATGCCGTTGGAGAAGAAAAAGGAGAGGTTCGGGGCGAAATCATCAATGTCCATGCCGCGGGACAGGTAATATTCCACGTAGGTAAACCCGTTGGCCAAGGTCAGGGCCAGCTGGGTGATGGGGTTGGCCCCGGCTTCGGCAATGTGGTAACCGGAGATGGAGACGGAGTAAAAATTTCTCACGTTGTGATCAATGAAGTACTGCTGGATATCCCCCATCATCTTCAGGGCGAACTCAATGGAGAAGATACAGGTGTTCTGGCCCTGGTCTTCTTTGAGGATATCCGCCTGGACCGTCCCCCTGACGTTGGACAGGGCATAGGCCTTAACGTCTTTGGCTTCCGCCTCATTGGGCTCCCGGCCGTTCTCTTCACGGAATTTGTCCATCTGCTGGGCAATGGCCGTATTCATGAACATGGCCAGCATCATGGGAGCGGGCCCGTTAATGGTCATGGATACCGAGGTGTTGGGGGCACAGAGATCAAAACCGTCGTAAAGCAGCTTTACATCGTCCAGGGTGCAGATACTCACCCCTGAGGTACCGATCTTGCCGTAAATGTCCGGCCGGCGGTCCGGGTCAAACCCATACAGGGTGACGGAGTCGAATGCCGTGGAGAGCCGTTTGGCCGGATAGGCTGAAGAGAGCAGCTTGAACCGTGCATTGGTGTCTCCGGGCCCGCCTTCGCCGGCAAACATCCGGGTGGGATCTTCGTCCGCCCGTTTCAGGGGGAAGACACCGGCGGTGTAAGGGAAACTGCCGGCAAAGTTTTCTTTGCGCATCCAGGTATATTGATCTCCGGGATCGGTGAATCCGGGTACGGCCACTTTGGGAATCTTGGAATGGGAGAGAGATTCACTGTAAAGAGGCAGCCTGAATTCCTTGTCCCTGACCTTGTAAACCAGTTCTTCCTTCTGGTACATCTCATGGCAGTGGGCATAGGCACCGACGGTGTCGCTGGTTTCTTTTTCCACGAGTTCTGCCGCCGATTCAATGGCGGCTTTCAGTTCATCCAGCCCGTCCTTTCCGGAGGCTTCCAGCGCCTGGAGTGTTTCGTCCAGGTGCCAGTGCCGGCGGAGGGCCTCAGCCTGAGCCTCGGTGTCTTTATGGTACTGCCGGACGGTATCGGCAATCTCAGCCAGGTACCGGACCCGTTCCCCCGGGATAATAATGGTTTTGGACGAAGATTCCTTCACATCCACCCTGGGGATGGTGGAATCATATTGGATGCCTTTTCTCTCTTCAATGGTGTCCAGAAGGCAGTGATAAAATGCCGTGACCCCGTCGTCGTTGAACTTGGAGGCGATGGTGCCGAATACCGGCATATCCTTGGGATCTTTATCAAAGGCTTTGCGGTTGCGCTGCACCTGTTTGCGGACGTCCCGCAGGGCATCTTCGCTGCCCTTCTTCTCGTACTTGTTGACCACGACGATATCGGCATAGTCCAGCATATCGATCTTTTCAAGCTGGGAAGGCGCTCCGAATTCCGCTGTCATGACATAGATGGAAATATCCACCAGATCCACCACCCTGGAATCCCCCTGGCCGATGCCGGCGGTTTCCACGATGACGATGTCGTAACCGGCGGCCTTGGCCACCTCCACGGCATGGGGAAGCGCCTCGGGCAGTTCGGTCTGGGAACGCCGGGTGGCCAGAGACCGCATGTAAACCCGGCCGGACTCGATGGAGTTCATCCGGATACGGTCACCCAAAAGCGCCCCGCCGGTTTTCCGGCGGGAAGGATCGCAGGAGATGATGGCGATGTTGACATCGGTGAGATCCCTCAGGATCCGGATGATCAATTCGTCGGTCAGAGAGGACTTGCCCGCACCGCCGGTACCGGTAAGGCCGATGACAGGCACATCTTTTCCAGCTGCCATTTCACCAATCCGGGCCATGATGGTATCAAGCTGGCCCTTATCCTGGGCTGCCGCCTCCTGAACGGCGGAGATGAAATTTGCCGTCACCCGTTTGTTCTCAAGGGTCAGTCCCTCATAATCCAGGGCGTTAAAATCCACGCAGGGATGATCCATGTCTTGAAGCTTGTCATTGATGATGCCCTGGAGCCCCATCTTGGCCCCGTCTTCCGGGGAGTAGATGCGTGTGACGCCGTAGGCGTGGAGTTCGTCCATTTCCGAAGGAATAATGACGCCCCCACCGCCGCCGAAAATCTTGATATGATCCGCGCCCTTTTCCCGAAGCATGTCCACCATGTATTTGAAGTACTCCATGTGGCCGCCCTGGTAGGAGGATACGGCAATACCCTGGGCATCTTCCTCGATGGCCGCATCCACCACCTCCTGGGCCGACCGGTTATGGCCGATGTGAATCACCTCGGCACCGGAGTCTTGCAAAATTCGCCGCATGATATTGATGGAGGCATCGTGGCCGTCGAAAAGAGAAGTGGCAGTGACGACTTTCACCGAGTTCTTGGGGGTATATACTTCAGGTTCTGCGCTCATAACATCTCCTTCTTTATAATACCGAAAAGTTTGACTAAACTAAACAGAGTTTATATATACTATTGTAGTGGCATATATCCCCGGAAAAATAAATGATAATTTTGAGAAATGTTTGATTTTTTTTAGAAGATTTACCCGAAAGCCGCGTCCTTAATGGTTTTTAAACCGAACTGTCGCTCGGTCGCAAAGGTGCTGTTAGAACAGCAGGCCCAGGATAAAATCCGTTTGAATGGAAATATACTCGTCCAGGGTGAATTGCTTTTTCACATGCCAGCGCCGAAAGGCCCACATCTGCCCCAGAACGGAAATGTTGTGCCCCACCAGGTTGACGATCTTTTCATCCAGTTCGGGAAAATTGTTTTTCCCGGACATTCCCGCCAGGGTTTCCACAAAAATATTCGTAATCCCAAGTTCGTTCACCAGCACCCGCTCCTTCCACTTATCCGGCAGAAACTGGGTCACCTGATACATGAGCAGGATATGATCGGCCATCTTGTCGCAGACCGTGAAATACTTGCGGATCACTTCGGCAAGCTGCTCTTTTTCCCGGGTATTGGCTGCCAGGGCATCTTCCACGGCATCCTGGACCTCTTCATGGATGGTCTTGCAAACCAGGTAGAGCAGATCTTCCTTGGAACTGACGTATTCGTAAAGGGAACCGATGGAAAAATTGGCTGCCTTGGCGATCATCCGCGTGGTGGTTTTGTGATACCCGTGCTCGATAAAGAGCTGCACCGTGGAATCAATGATATGCCGCCGCCGCTCCCGGACCAGTTCTGGATTCTTGATCTGGGTCGGGACCTCACCGTCGCTTAGGGAAACCGCTTTTTTTTTGGCCAATGGGGACTCCTTCTTTGGGTATCAGGGTGGCACAGTTCTATTGAACGAGCGCTCGGTCTCCTATTTTTTTGTCATGGTTCCGCCGGGTTGTCAAGGACTTATCCCGGGAATATCAGACGGTAAGGGGATGACGGGTGAACTGAATTGGACAAAATGACGACACAATGGTAATTACATTTACGATCAACACCCATTTTCCGGAGTGAGACAAATGACATACCTTCCCCTTGTCCTGGTCTGGGTTGCCTGGTGCACCCTCCACAGCGCGCTGGTCTCCGTGCCTGCCACCCGGCGGTTGAAACAGAACCTTGGAGACAGCTTCCGGTATTTCCGCCTGGTGTACAACGGTATTGCCCTGCTCACCCTCATCCCGGTCCTGATATACAGCCAGGGTCTGAGAACCTTAGTTGTATTCACCTGGCACCGCATGCTCACATTGCCCTGGCTGCTGCTCTGGGGAGTAACTCTTATCCTCACAGTCCAAGGGGCCAGGGCCTATGATATGGGGCAATTTACAGGTATGGCCCAGGCCATGTCACCGCCCACCGGAAACGTCCCGGCCGCAGACCAGACGCTGAACACCGGCGGCATCCTGGGGATCACCCGCCACCCTTGGTATCTGGCCGCCCTGGTATTTTTATGGATCCGGTCCCGTAACATCCACCTGTCCATGGTTGTGGAAAATATCGTCCTTACCGTCTACCTGTTCATCGGAATCCGGCTTGAGGAACGAAAACTAGTCCTTATCTTCAAAGACCGGTACCGGGACTATCAGCGCCGGGTATCCCCGCTGGTTCCCTGGAAATGGGTATACGCCTTCTTCCGGAAAAAAGCGTAGGCGATGTTTGAACCGGATCGGTTGTATTTGACAGGCTATTTGGCTTCCATATCCGGTGAATATTTTCCGAACCGGGCGGCACCGTTGCACCGGGCTCTTTTCAGAAGTGCCGCCTGGGCATCTTCCCGGTTTGCATCCTTACCGGCCCAGACGTTCAGCGGTTGCTCCTGGAGGGCCCTGCCGTAGGAAAAACTCAGTTCCCAGGGATGGGGGCCTAAACGGTTCATGGCGTTGAGATGGGCGGTGGCCAATTCCGAGCTCTGGCCGCCGGACAGAAATGCAATGCCCGGCACCGCTGCAGGAACCACCCGTTTGAACACAGCTACCGTGGTTGCAGCAACAGTTTCCACATCGGCCTGTTCCGGACAGGTGTCACCGGACGTCACCATGCTGGGTTTCAATACCATGCCTTCAAGCAGCACCTTATGATGGGCCAACTCTTCAAATACTCGTCTCAGCACCCATTCACTCACCCGTTCACAGGTGTCGATATCATGGCTGCCGTTCATGAGGATCTCGGGTTCCACAATGGGAACCAGGCCGGCTGCCTGGCAAAGGGCGGCATACCGGGCCAGGCCATGGGCGTTGACATCCACGGCGAGTTGTGTGGGCTTATGGTTGCCGATGGTAATGACGGCCCGCCATTTGGCGAATGCTGCGCCCGCCTCCCTGTAGACTGCCAGACGCTTTGCCAGGCCGTCCAGCCCCTGGGTGGCCTTTTCCTCCCGGGTGCCGGGAATAGGAGCCAACCCCTTGTCCACTTTGATGCCCGGAATGATGCCCCGGGATGTCAGCAGATCCGGAAACGGGGTGCCGTCCATACCCGCCTGCCCCAGGGTTTCCTCAAACAGGATCACGCCTGAAATATAATCTTGAACCTCCGGCGCGGTGAACAGGATATCCCGGTAGGTCCGCCGGTTTTCTTCGGTGGATTCGACACCGATGGTATCAAAGCGTTTTTTGATGGTGGGCGTACTCTCGTCTGCCGCAAGAATGCCTTTACCGGGGGCCACCATGGCCCGGGCAACAGTCGTCAGGCGCTCGGCGATATCGCCGGTCAGATGATAGGTTTCCATAAGTTCTCCTCTCTTTTTTTCCCGGGACCTGGGAACCAAGTCCCTGTGTGACAAGACAAATTGAAACGAAATCTTATGGAGGGAAGTTAATCACTTGAACTAAAAAAACAAGTTTAGCCCGGATATTTCGGGATGCCTTTGTCTTTTAATAATACCGGGATTCGATCTTCTCAACCGTGCCGTCGGTTTTCATTGCTTTCAGGGCATCGGAAAACTGCTCGGCAATGTCCCGGGTCATGGTCTTTTTAGAAAATGCCACATAGGTCTTGGAAGAACTGAGAAGGTAGGGTTTCCCGGTTTCGGTCATGGGTACGATTTGGATTTGCTCGGCCACCCCCAGCTTCCGGGACAGGTGCCTGATGGTCATTTTCACCCCGACAAAGACATCAAACCGTCCCTTGACAAGCTTCATGATGTTCATCTCGTTGTTGACCACTTCCTGGATGGATTTAAACCACCTGTTGTTGATGGCTTCCTGAATAATGCCGCCGTATTGGAATCCCCGCGAAATCCCCAGATCAAAGCTGCCTGCATTTACAAGCCCTCTGTCCAGGGTAATCCTTTCCCCGGTGCGCCGGAAAAGATACCACTCCTCCACGTAAATTGCCTCTTCAGGAAAATATAAAAATTTTGACCGCTTGAAAGTATAGGCCGCATCGATGATCCCGTCGGCGATCCCGTTTTCCACCATGATCAGCGCCCGCTTCCAGGGAATAATTTTCACAGCGCAGTCAAACCCTATCCGTTTCAGGCATTCCCGGGCGATATCCACGTTCCGGCCCCGGCTTTCCCCGTTTTCGATAAACTCGGCCGGCGGACTTTCCAGGGTAACCAGGGAGAGTGTTTCACCTGTTGCCCCGGACACCAGCATCAGCGCCAACAGGATTCCCAGGATTATTTTCATCACCCCTCCCCACACCATACTTTCGTATGGCCCAATGGACAAATTTTATATTATTACAATGGACTGCGGTCGCCTATCCTTTTTTTTAGATATTAAAGAGAATCCCGGCAAAGATCAAGATAGAGGCCACCTTTACTGGGGAATCAGAACACGGCCATGGATTTTCTAAGGCAAACAGGGTAGAGTCAATCCGCTATGGAAACGTATCTTACCCCGGCCCTGTTTGCCCTTATCACGGGATTTGCCGCCCTGGTCCACGGTGCCGCCGGTATCGGATTTCCCCTGGTGGCCACCCCGCTTATGGCCATGATCACCGATGTACGCAGTGCCATACTGATCCTGGTATTGCCCACAATTCTTTTGAATATTGCCAATATGCTTCACGGGGGAAGATGGGGAAAAAGTATTGCCCGATACTGGCCCCTGGCGCTCTACGGCATGGGTGGCAGTTATTTGGGCACACAGCTTCTGATCGTGGTGCCTGCCGAGGTATTCCGTCCGGTGCTGGCGGCGGCCATGATTTTATATCTCAATGCGGAGCGCATCGGGGTGGGGTTTTCCTGGGTCCGCTCCCACCCCCGGATCGCCGCAGCCGTATTCGGCACCCTTGCCGGCCTTCTGGGGGGCACCGTCAATGTGATGCTGCCCGCCCTGGTGATCTTTGCCCTTGAAATCCGGATGGACAAAACCGCCATGATCCAGGTCTTCAATTTCTGCTTTCTTTTCGGGAAACTGACCCAGGGGGCGGTGTTTGTCAGCGCCGGCCTCCTGACCGCGGAAATCTTAAAATCCGCCGTCCCCCTGGCCGCCCTGAGCCTTCCTTTGATGCTGGCCGCCATGAAAATCCGCAACCGGCTGCCGGAGGAGACATACCGGCGGTGGCTTAGAATTTTACTCTACATCATGGCCGGTGTTCTTCTGGCCCAGACAGTTGCGGGATGACCGGCCGGCGAGCGGTTCAAAAGAATACAGACAGAATCATTCTGGTGCCCACCACGTAGAGCAGCAGGGCAAAAATCCGTTTGAGCTTGTCGATGGGAAGACTGTGTGCCAAACGGGCACCAAGGGGGGCCGTCAGCACACTGGCCGCCACCAGGCCGAAAAGCACCTTTATATCCACAAATCCTAAGGACAACGGCCGCAAGCCCTCTGCGCCGAGACCGTTAATGATATAGCCCAGGGTACCTGCCACGGCAATGGGCAGGCCGATGGCGGCGGAGGTGCCGATGGCCCTGTGGATCTTCGTGTTGCACCAGGTCAGAAAAGGTACCGAAAGGGTGCCGCCGCCGATGCCCACCAGGCTGGAAAAGATGCCGATAATACTGCCCGCCGCAAAAATGCCTGCGGTGCCGGGAATGTCACGGGTGGGTTTGGGTTTGATGCCCATGAGCATCTGTGTGGCCACATAAAGCAAAAAGCAGCCGAAAAAACCTTTGAGAAAGTTGGTGGAGAGCATGGCGGCAATCCAGGTGCCGGTAAAGGTCCCCACGAGAATTCCCGGTGTAATACGGAAAACCACAGGCCAGATCACGGCACCGTGCCTGTGGTGGGACCGCATACTGGACAGGGAAGTAAACATGATGCTGGCAAGGGACGTGCCCAATGCCACATGAAGGATAATATCATGGGCCATGCCCTGGGCTGTGAACACAAAGGTGAGCATTGGCACGATCACAAGGCCGCCGCCGATGCCCAGAAGTCCTGCCAGGACGCCGGCCACGGCCCCCAGGAGCAGATAGAGTATCAGATAAGTCATAGGTGTCGCATTTCCTTAACATGGTTAGGGGTAACGGTGTTTTCATCCCGTTTTTTTTATGGAACAGGCCCAACCATTACACGAAGGAAAAGCGATAATCAATACTAAAAAGCCTTTATCCGTTCACCCAAATAGAACGGATAAAGGCCGGATTAGATTAAAAAAACAATTACTTGGTGATAAATACGGGACAATCGGACTTATGCAGCACCTGATGGGCCACAGAGCCCAGGAATAAGCCTTCAAAATCCGAGACGCCCCGGGATCCCATGACCACAAGATCAACTTTCTCGATCCTCACCACCTCAGCGATGGTGGAACCGGGAAGGCCTTCGAGTATGCGTGCTTCAAAGTCCACCCCCGCCTCGGTCAGCATTTCCTCAAACGGTTCCACCAGGGTCTCCGATGCCTTCATGATTTCATTGACTGCCTGCTGGAAGTAGGGCTCGGACAGCACCACCGGGAACCGGCTGTGGCAGTGGAGCAGAATAATCTTTGAACCGAACTGTTTTGCCAGTTCAATGGCATAGGCCGTGGAATGCCGGGAATGTTCGGACCCGTCCACCGGGTTCAGGATTTTATCGAATTTCATCATACCCCCTTTCAGATCCGGCCGGACCGGATCTTTTGTTTGTTGTTTGGCTCAGGAGAGATGAGAAGAAACAAACGAACACAAGTAATCCGTTGACCTATTATACCCTAATTTTCGATTTAAGTTGACCCTAATTTTCAAGCCGGGTTTCCATTTGGCCCGGCCTTCGGGCGATTCCGGCGTTTTGGGGCAAAAGGCTGCCATATTTTCTTGTAAATCGTCCCGGTGAGGCGTATATTAACCTGTGGTTTTTTGAACAATAAGCGGACACACATGGACGTAAAATATATTAATCCTTTTATAGCGGCATCAATGGATGTCTTTTCCACCTTTGCCGGTGTAAAATCCCGCCCAGGCAGGCCGTCCGTTCGCCTCAGCCCCCTTACGAGCAAAGACGTCAACGGCTTTATCACCCTGAACGGCCACGGCATCAACGGCTATTTCATCATCAATTTTTCCACGGGTTTTCTCACGGAAATCCTGGCCGGCATCTTTGATCACACCAGCGCAAGCGAAGAAGAGATCAACGACCTTGCCGGGGAGCTGACCAACATGATCACAGGCTCCGCCAAGGCCGAATTGTCCAAACGCGGCTACTTTTTTGACGTGGCCGTCCCCAGGATCAGCCATACCACCCCGGAGATCCCGGGATATATGAAAAAAAAGCCTATCATCATCGTCCCCTTTGACACCAAGGCGGGCAAATTCCATATCGAAGCCTCTCTCCTGCGTATTGAAGAGGATTTCCAGCAGGACACCATGACGGAAGTCAAGGCGCCGGAAGGCTACGTCTCGGTGGATATCTTTGCAAAAGAGGTCCGCATGGACCCCATCAAGGTCAGACGCCTGTTAAAAACAGGTTTTTTGAACGGCAAAAAAATTTCCAACCGCCAATGGCATATCCCTGAAAAAGAACTGTTCAAGATATCGGGCTACCGCCCCCGCAGAAACAAACCAGCGAAAAAAACGTCAAAGCTCCTGCTGGATGAAACCATCTCCGTGGAAGAATTCTCGAAACTTTCGGGCCTGACATCAGCCAGAATCAAAAACTTTTTGCGCACAGGTTTTCTCAAAGGTGTACAGGACGAAAAAAAGGTCTGGCGGATCCATCGCGGCCAGGTGACAAAATTTATCAAACATGCCTGACCCGGCACCCTAATTGCCTATTTTTTTCTTCTTTTCCGGTTCATAACCCGTATATGTCATACCGCCCAAAACAATGAAAGGGCCAACGCCCTCTTCAGCGTTGACCCTTTCAGCAGGGCGGCTTTGCGCCCCTGTTTTTCAACGTATTACCCGGCGTACAATCTTGTAACACTTTCGGGCAATTTCCCCTTTGTGATCATAAACGAACGGCAGGGCATGGACTCGCGGTTATATTTTTTCTGGTTTGCCGCAAAGGTGTCCACCACATCGGCTTTGAAGTGTTTCCCCAGCGTCAGCAATTTGTCCTGGTCGATGCCGGTGTCCACCCCGAGGTCATGAAACATTGCCACCATATCTTCTGTGGAAATCAGCCCGTGGTTAAAATGATCACTGTAATAATCGCCTTCACGCCCTTCTATGGGCACGCCGTCAACCGTATTGGCCGGCTGTCCGCCGATACCGGACAGGCAGGATTCAAACCGGATGATACCGGCTTTCAGGGCGGCGGCGGCATTTCTGAGGGCGGAGGCCATGTTTTTCGTGTGAAAGTGGGCGATGTAAAGACTGGGGTCGGCATAGTCCCGGCCGTCCGGCCCCGTGCCCATTTCCTTGGGGTCCAGCACGCGGCTGAAAAATTCATAGGATTTATGATAATCCGTCACTGAACCGTCATGGTCGGCAAGTTCTATATCGTCAGCACCGCAATCCAGATACCGTTTCACAAAGCGGATGGCGATATCCAGTTTTTCCGCCATACTGTACTGCTTGTTGAATGCCTCAAAGGGGCTTCCCCAAATGGTGCTCACCGTGCCGTTTACCACCATCCCTCTGCTGTGGGCAGCTTTAATGGTCTGCTCAGTCATCTCGAAATACTGGTCATGGGTCTTGCCGGAGTTGGCCTTCTGATGTTCCGGGCAGGTGGAGGTCATTTGCAGAATGCGGTCCGGGCCATGGCCGGCGTCAAAATCCCTAAAGGCCCTTTCGGCGCCACTCTCATGGATGGCAACGGCGGTCAGTTCCACATCGCCGCCGTTGCGTTTCATCATCTCGCCGATGGTTCTGCCGTCCGGTGCACGGGTTTCGCTGTTCAAAAGCCGTTTTAACACTTCCGTGGCATCGGGGAAAAAGGGAACGAATTTGGGATGGCCGTAGTTGGTGGCTTCCATCCGTTTAAACCCTGCCAGAATCAACCCCTCAAGGTATTTGACCTTGGTGTCCGTATCAATTATGGTCTCAAGCGACTGCAGGCCGTCTCTAATACTGATATCGCTTAATTCTACTTTTTTACCTTTCAATTGATCCTTGGCAATGTAAAGCGCTGTCATTTTCCCCTCCCCTTTATTTACGGATAAAAAGTCAGATCGAAATTTAAGGATGGCTGCGGTTCAGAATTAGAGATGTCGTTGGGTTGCTGTCCTTTTTTCGTTGCTCCTTTGTTTTGATATGCCTGTATTGCTTGATAAAAGCATTGTGAACGAGCGCTCGGTCACAGTTTGATATTAATTTTATTTTGAAGATCTTGTCAATGCTTTTTCTATGAATTCTCTTCATTTTTTTCATAATAATAAAAAGTGTTTGACAAAGTTATTTTTTTGAATATATGCTCAAAAACACAAAGACTGAGCGCTCGATCAGTCCCGTGATTCTCCGAGCATGTTCCGCTGATTCTGTACCGCCAAAGAGACTTAACCCGTAACCCACAAGGAGGCCAGGGTGGATTTTGACCTTACCAAAGAACAGGAAATGATCCGTAAAGAAGTCCGAAAGTTTGCCCGGAAGGAAATCGCCCCCATAGCAGGAGAACTTGACGAAAAAGAGGAATTTTCCGAAGACCTGACCCGGAAGATGGGGGAAATCGGCCTGTTCGGCATGTTTGTATCCGAGGAGTATGAAGGCCAGGCCATGGATTACATTTCCTATATCATTGCCGTGGAGGAGATCGCCCGGATCGACGGCTCCCAGGCCGCCACCATCGCAGCGGGCAATTCCCTGGGGATCGGCCCCATCTTCTACTTCGGCACCGAAGAGCAAAAACAAAAGTACCTGCCCAAACTCTGCGCCGGAGAAGGCCTGTGGGGGTTCGGTCTCACCGAACCCACGGCCGGCTCCGATGCCGGCGGTTCTAAAACCACGGCAGTGCTGGACGGGGACGAATGGGTGATTAACGGATCTAAGATATTCATCACCAATGCGGCCTGCGACCTGACCATGGGGGTAACGGTGCAGGCGGTAACAGGAGAACGTGAAAACGGGAAGCCCGAATATTCCTGCATCCTGGTGGAAGCAGGCACCCCCGGGTTTAAAGCCGTGCCCATGCATCAAAAGATGATGTGGCGGGCCTCCAACACGGCGGAACTTTACTTTGACAACGTCCGGGTGCCCAAGGCCAACATTTTGCCAGGCCGTTCCGGCTTGGGTGCGCCGCTCAGCTGCCTGGACAGCGCGCGTTACGGCATCGCGTGGGGCGCCATCGGTGCGGCTCTCGACTGCTACGACGTCGGTTTGCGTTACGCCAAGGAGCGCACGCAGTTTGGGCGTCC
>CAJWHT010000112.1 GCA_913041495.1 uncultured Desulfobacteraceae bacterium
TTACAACATTCTTACAGAAGATCGAAGACGGGATTCTGGTTTCCCTGATGCTGGTCATGATCGGAATGGCGGTTTTCCAGATTTTTTTAAGGAACTTCTTTGACGCCGGCATCATCTGGGCGGACCCGCTGGTCCGGGTACTGGTGCTCTGGATCGGACTGATCGGTGCCATGGCCGCCTCACGGACGGATAACCATATCAGTATTGACATCATCTCCAGGTTTCTGCCCTCCAAAGTGAAACAATTCACCAGCCTGACGGTCTATATTTTTACCGCCGTCATCTGCGGTCTCATGGCATGGCATAGCTTTCGGTTTGTCCAGATGGAACGCATGGATAAAATGGCCGCCTTTGCAGGCGTTCCGGCATGGATCTGCGAAGCCATCATTCCGGTTGCCTTTGCCATCATCTGCATCCGCTACACCCTGTTCTTCTGCCATCAACTGTTTCGCATCACGGGGCGGACCCAATGATTTTTACCATCATCGGCGGCCTCATCCTCCTTGCCCTTCTGGGTGCCCCGCTTTTTACCGTGATCATTGCCGCTGCCATGCTGGGATTCCACGCATCAGACATTGACCTGTCAGTCATGGCCATTGAACTCTACAGAATCGCCGACACACCGATCCTTCTGGCCCTGCCCCTATTCACCTTTGCCGGCTATGTGCTGGGAGAGAGCAACACCTCACACCGGCTGGTCCGACTGACCCGGGCCTTCATGGGCTGGATGCCCGGCGGCCTTGCCATCGTCGCCTTTGTGGTCTGTGCGCTATTCACAGCATTCACCGGTGCGTCCGGTGTCACCATCGTTGCCATGGGCGCCCTGCTCTACCCGGCCCTGAAGCAGGCCGGTTATGCCGAAGACTTCAGCCTCGGCCTGGTGACCACCTCCGGCAGCCTCGGTCTGCTTTTGCCCCCCTCCCTGCCCCTGATCTTATACGGCATCATTGCCCAGCAAATGAGCGAAGGGGCGGATATCTCCATTGAAGATCTATTTGTGGCCGGTATCCTGCCGGCCCTGCTGATGATCCTCATGCTGTCGGCATGGAGCATCTGGGCCAACAGAAAGACACCGGTCCCCCTGACGCCTTTTTCCCTAAAAGGCTGCGCCGCTGCCATCAGGGAATCCATCTGGGAGATCCCCTTGCCCATATTTGTGTTTGCAGGAATTTATTCGGGGTTTTTTGCCGTGTCAGAGGCGGCGGCCGTAACGGCCATGTATGTACTGGTGGTAGAAATGTTGATTTACAAAGAAATTTCCGTAACCCGGTTGCCCGGCATCATCCGGGAGTCCATGATCATGGTGGGCGGCATCCTTCTGATCCTGGGGGTTTCCCTGGCCTTCACCAATTTCCTCATCGACATCGAAGCCCCCATGAAGCTGTTCAGGCTCTGCCAGAGCGTTGTGGAGAGCAAGCTTGTTTTTCTCATCCTGCTCAACCTTTTCCTGCTGGTCCTGGGCGCCATGCTGGACATCTTTTCGGCCATCATCATCATGGTGCCCCTGATGCTTCCCGTGGCCCTGGAGTATGGCATTCATCCGGTCCATTTAGGGATCATCTTCCTGGCCAATATGCAGATCGGCTACTTCACCCCGCCGGTGGGCATGAATCTTTTTATTGCCGGCTACCGCTTTGAAAAGCCCATCGTGGATATTTACCGGGCCACCATCCCCTTTATGCTGGTTCTGCTCCTCTCTGTCCTGGTCATCACCTACTGGCCGGGCTTGAGTCTGTTTTTCCTATCAGCAGGTTGATCCGTTCCACGTATACCCGGTTGGGGCAGGGCTTTGAAACATGATCCACCATCTTATCCCGAAGTTTCAACTCCTTGACGGACTCAAGAAACTCCAGATTCCCTGAGACAAAAAGCACGGGAAGCTGCTCATCGCGCTTTCTGATGTGGTTGTATACGTCCATTCCGTTTATGGTGCCGGGCAGAATATAGTCCAGGCTCACGCAATCATAGGTGTTGTGGTCCAACAGGCGAATCGCCTCGGCTCCGTCAACGGCAACATCCACCTGGTGGCCAAAGGGAGGGTGCGCAAGCATTCTTTGCTGGATATCCGAGATGGGAAATTCATCCTCCACCAAAAGGATGGATTTGCCGCTATAGAGACGTTCGGCCACAAGCTCTTCCTTTTCCGACGTTGTCAGGTCTTTTTCCACCAGAGGCAGGCAGATGGTGACTACCGCCCCCGCATTGACCTGTGACCGGACCCGGACGCTTCCACCGTGTTGTGTCACGTATTTCTCCACATTTGACAGACCGTACCCTGTCCCTTTGATGCCTCTTTCATATGCACCGCTTAAATCCCTGCCTCCCTTGAGGGTGAATCCGGGCTCAAAAACACGGTCCAGATAGGCCTCAGGTATGCCGCAGCCGTTATCTTCAATTTCAAAACAGATGCTGCCGCCCTCAACCCACGACCGCCAGAACACTTCGGCAGAGGGCGTTTTGCTTACGGCATGAATGGCATTTTGAAGCAGATTGACAAGGGCGTGCTCAATCATGCCCGGATCTGCGAACAATTTGGGGATACGGCCGTGCTCCAAATGAAACACCACCTTGTCCGTATCCTTTTTCATCAGGTTTACAGCCAGTTCCAGTTTCTCGTTGACATCAAAAAATACATGCCGGGGCTCCTGGTCTTTGGCAAAGGCCACCAGGTTCTTGGTCAGGTTCTTTCCGCGTATGGTCTGATCAATCACAAGCTGGAGGGCATTGCACATTTTTTTGTCCCTGCAATCCATCATCATCAGTTCGACGTTTCCCATGATGATCCCCAGGACATTGTTGAAATCATGGGCCATTTTACCGGCGATCTGCCCCACCAGGGCATATTTTTTTTGCTCGGCCACAAGCGCCTGCACCCTGATCTTTTCCGCCTCTTCTTCCTGCCGCCGCTTCATGTCCTGCTTGAGCTTCCGGTTGGCCGCAACCAACGCTTCAGACCGTTCTTCAAGCCGGTTGAACATGTTCGCCAGGGTCAATTCAAGAATCTCTATTTCGTCTTTTCCCCCGGGCAGTCCCATATCCTTGGAAACATCGGCAACGGCCAACCCTTCCGTACGGCGGATCAATGATTTCACAGGCTTGAACACAACCCGCTGAAAAAACGACAGAACCACCACAATGGCGCAACATCCG
Source organism: uncultured Desulfobacteraceae bacterium (assembly GCA_913041495.1). GTDB lineage: Bacteria > Desulfobacterota > Desulfobacteria > Desulfobacterales > Desulfobacteraceae > Desulfobacter. The sequence continues at coordinate 3,151 of CAJWHT010000112.1, forward strand.
GCCAGGGCGAACAGCGCCAGGGAGTACCGCATGGTTTTCCGGCCCCTTTCGGATATTTGTTTTGGAATCTCCGTTTTCACCACCAATGCCGGCTCGCCCATCACATCCTGAACAGGTTCAAAAATATTTAGATAATCTCCGCCGGCAGCCGTAGAAATCATAGGCGTAGCCGTTTTTTGGGTCAGTTGTGCCATCACGGTGCGTGTTTCTCCGGCGTCCAGGGGAAGGATACTGAAATCCACCTGGGTCTGGCGTTTCAGATGATCAACCATGGCAGAGGTTAAAAACCGCCCCATGATCATGGTTCCCCTGACCGGCCCCTGATTCTCATTGTTGATTACGGGTCTGACCGCCAGAATCATAGGCCCTTTTTCCGTAATGAATATACCGGAAATGCCTGCATTTAAAAGGGGGACGCCCTCAATGGGATAGGACAAAAGGGGATGGTCCTTGTCAATCACTTTCTCTGGAAATGCCTTTAATCTCATTTCCCCCATATCATCGAGCTCATAAATTTTACCGTAAACCACGCTGCCGTTGCGGTTGACAATATAAAGCAGGTTGAGCCGGTTGTCGGTAAAGGTGCTTGGGGGCAGGTTGTTCTCGATGTACTCAGGAGTGCCGGAGTCAACAAATTCATAGGTTTCGTCCCAGGCCGACCAGTCATGGAGCAGTGAATCCAGGTGATGGCGTTCACGGTCCAGGGCCTGGCTGACCCGCCTTGAATTTTTCAAGGCCTCTTCCTCTTCTATGGCAATATAGCTAGGCAGGATGATATAGCGCTGAATACCGCCCGCCAATGCACCGAAAAAAAGAAAGAACAGCATTAAAACAAGGACGATTTTCGCTCGAATCGTCATAATTTAGGAATTTCCCTGTTCGTCATGGGGTTGTTAGATCTGACATTGTAGCACAACGGCAAAAAAAAAACACCCGGACACAATTTGCGTTCTTGTCCCGGCAATGCGCTGCTTTATTTAGATGCCAGGTGCCTGTGGTAAATCTCTACCACGGCATCCGCCTTGTCCCGAAAGAGCTCCTCATCCACCTGCTGGGGTCTTTCCTGCAGGGTGAGACGGTGCATGACCCTGCGCATGGCCACATAGGATTCCTGCAATATCTGGCTTTCCTCTCCGGAAATCAGGGATTCAACGCTCAACCCCTCCATCAGGCGGATATTATCTGTCCAGACCGTGATGTCGGGATAGTCCGCGGCATGACGGAGAATGAGATACTGCACCAGGAATTCTATATCCACAATGCCGCCCAGGTCCTGTTTGAGGTCAAAAACCCCCGGTTCATGTTTCAGCCGCTGTTTACGCATCTTTTCTCTCATATCCGCCACTTCGGCCCGCAGGTCCTCCGGGTCCCGTTTCCGGGTAAGGATTTTCTCCCGGATCTGCTCGAACCGTTTAAAAAGCGCCGGATCTCCCGCAATGGGGCGCGCCCGGATCAGGGCCTGGTGTTCCCAGGTCCAAGCCTGGTTTTCCAGGTAGTCTTCAAAGGCCTCCATGTGTGACACGATGGTGCCCGAATCCCCGCCGGGCCGCAGCCGCATATCCGCTCCATAGAGGGTGCCGGCCGAGGTATGCATGGTCAACGCATGGATGATGCGCTGCCCCAGGTTGGAATAGAAACGGACGGTATCGATGGACCGGTCTGTTCCTTTGGTATATCCCGGGTCGGCCTCAAAGAGAAAGACCAGGTCCAGATCGGACTTGTATCCCATTTCAAGTCCGCCCACCTTGCCGTAGGCCACAACGGCAAAGCCTGTGCCCCCAAGGCCGTCAGGCGTTTTACCTTCGGGCAGGCCGTATTTGCCTGAAACGGTTTCCCAGGCGGAGAGAACCACCTGGTTGAGAATGGTTTCCGCAATATAGGTGAGATGGTCGCTGACCTTCATCAGGGGATAATCCCCGCTGACATCCGCCGCTGCAACCCGCAGGGTGTTCACCTGCCGGAAGATGTTCAGCTCCTCCAAAAGAAACTCCTGATCCCCTTTGGGCGTTCTCTCCATGCGGGTGGCCATCTCCTGTTCCAGTGCCTCCCGCTTGGGCGGCGCATATAATGTGGCAGGAGTCATGAGTTCATCTAGCAGGGCAGGGTGGCGGCTCAGGAAGGTTATGATCCAGGGGCTCTTCCGGGCCAGTACCACCAGGGTGTCCAAAGCCCCCTGATTTTCCAGCAGCAGGGAAAGATAACAGGTCCTGCGTTCTATGGTGATCACCAGATCAATCAGCTTATTGAGCACCGCCTTCGCATCGGATGCCCTTCCGGCCTTTTTCACCAGACGGGGCACCAGCCGGGCCAGCTTCTGCCTGCCGTTGGGCGTCAGACGCTGGGTATTGGGATGGCCGGCAAGTGACCGAAGCAGGGACAGCACCTGGTCCGGGTCTTCATAGCCGGCGATGGCGATGGAGTCCGGCAGAAACTGAGGATCATTGAGGTTGGCCCAGATCTGTGTCAGGTCCTGATTTCCGGCATCATCTTCTTCTGCGTCGCCCTCCACCAGGAGCTGAGAAAAATGATGGTGAACCAGCTGCTGGATTCTGGACAGCTCTATTTGAAACACCTTATAGGTATCATACCCTAACGATAGCGCCAGAATTTCCCTCTGGACGGGATCTTCAGGAATATCGTGGGTTTGCCGGTCCTGGTATTCCTGAAGCCTGTTTTCCACCCGCCGTAAAAAACGATAGGCCGTCTTTAGATCTTCACAGGTGCGGGCATTAATCTGTCCGCTTTCCTTTAGCAGATCCAGCACCTTTAAAATCGGGCGCTCTTGGAGCACCGGGTCCACGCCGCCCCTGATAAGCTGGAACAGTTGCCCGAAAAATTCAATCTCCCGGATGCCGCCGGCCCCCAATTTGATATTGTGCTTGAGCTTGGCACTTTTCACCTGAAGGGCGATCCGCTGCTTCATATCCCGGAACGCGTCAAAAGACCCATAGTCAAAGTACCTGCGGTAGACAAACGGCCTGAGAGCCGACATCAGTTCAAGACCGGCTTCGATATCCCCTGCCACCGGATAGGCCTTGATCATGGCATACCGTTCCCAGGCACGGCCCTGGGCCTCGTAGTAATGTTCGAAGGAAGCGGCGCTCATGACCAGCGGGCCGCTGTCACCGAACGGCCTCAGCCGGGTATCCACCCGGTAAAAATGAATGCCGTTGCCCGGTGCAAAAAGGCGGATGAACTCCCGGCAGAGCTTTGTAAAAAATTCATCGTTGGAAACGGGGGTGTCTGCGTTGGTATACCCCTCTTCGGGAAACACAAAAATCAGGTCGATGTCAGAGGAAAAGTTCAGCTCTTCCGCCCCGAGTTTCCCCATGCCCAAAACGATGAGCTGCTGGAAGTTTCCGTCTGCATCCGTGGGGGTGCCGAACCTGCCGCAGAAGGACCGGTACAAAAAATCCACACCAAATCTGATACAGGCCTTTGCAAGGTTTGACAGATCCCGCATGGTTTCTTCAAGACCTGCAGTCCCCGCAAGGTCCCGCCAGGCAATCCGGACGGCTTCGTAATGTTTGAACCGGACCAATTCTTCCTTCACCCGGGAAAGTTCCGCATCCGTAGGTATGATTGAATTCAGCTTGTTTTCAAAGGTGTGATCCGAGTAGGAACGATCCAGGTCCCGGGAGACTGCAAGTTCTTCCAGCATCCCCGGTTCACGGGTCAGCCGGGTGGCAATGAATTCACTGTAAAGCATCATCCGGATAAATTCCGGAGAATCGGATACCCCATTTTCCAAAACGCACCCGTGGGCGTCACATGCGCTGAAAAATGAATCCATTCGTTGGCGGAGCAAATCAGAAAGGTTAGCAGAAAGACCGGGAAAAACGGTGTCTATTCTTTGAAAAACGGCGTCGAGGGTCATTGGGTAGCCTAATTTACGTTTCGGGTTAATCCAATACTTTTGTTTAAGATTTAGGATAATACCCTGACTTGCAATTTAAAATCAATGCGCAGGCGTTGATAGTGACCTTTCTTGGACCGCTTCGGATGAGCTTTTAGAAGGGGAGTGCTCCAGAGCAATAATAAAATGATCTTTGAACCCGAACCGCTGCCCGTCTGAAATGGACTTGATCCGGATCGATTGTCTTTCGGCGGGAATATCCCGGTTCTGGTAATGAAAGGTCATGGGGATGACGTCCCCTTGTTTCAGGCATTCCAAGGCCTGGGAGTCCTGCTTGACCACAACGAACAGGGGTTCTAAATCAGACGTTCTCAATCGAAACTGGAAAAAGATTCTGGGATTCTCCAACTGAAATTCGGCACTAAAATACTGAAGGTCTTCCCCACACGCCGGGGTATCTCCCCATCTTCTGACCATTCCCATGTGTACGTCCTTTCTTCATTCTCAATTTACAATCAAATAGATAACCCTTGTCCTTTGCTACATGTTTCGTGCCAGAAAGCCGGTTTGACCGTTTTCCCTAATTTTCCAAATGATTTCATCCCCGGATATTGCCCCACCGTCTCAACAGGCAACGCTATTTCACCACTTGCGCGCCATATAATCACCATTTCCCGGAGCCAACGCCATTGCACCTTTATGCACCCTTGCAAGCATTATTGTCAAATTCCCGCATAAATCATCATATTTATGCAGATCCATCACAATCAAAGACTTGCTAATGCATAGCAATTCATGATATTTAAACTGGTTCGATTTGTATGAATATGTCAGGCGTTTATGTCAACCCAAGAGCACGGACAGGTGTGAATCCAAGATGAAAGCATTATTAGCCCTGGAAGACGGCAGAACCTTCCCCTGCAAAAGCTTTACCGGTCAGGGAGAAGCTTCCGGAGAAGTGGTGTTCAACACCAGTATGACCGGTTATCAGGAAATTCTGACCGACCCCTCCTACTATGGCCAGATGGTCACCATGACCTATCCCCTTATCGGCAACTACGGGGTTTGCCCCGAAGACATCGAATCCGACAGGATTCAGGTGGCCGCATTTATTATCAAGGAATACCAGGAATATCCCTCGAACTTCCGATCCAAAGGCACCCTGGCAGACTATCTGATCAAAAGCCATGTGCTGGGCATCGAAGATCTGGATACCCGGGCACTGACCCGGCACATTAGAAAATCCGGTGCCATGCGCGCCGTGATTTCAACAACGGACCTGGATCCGGACTCCCTGGTGGCCAAGGCAAAACAGCTGCCGTCCATGGAGGGCAGCGACCTGGTGGGCTATGTCACCACCAAAAAGCCCTACTTCTGGAAGTACAACCGCCCGGATTACGTGGATGCGGAGAAACTCAAAGATCCCCTGATTTGGCGCCACAGGGGAAAGAAGCATTCTGTTGTGGCCCTGGATTTCGGTATCAAGTACAACATCATCCGCTGCCTGGAAGAAGCGGGCTGTGAAGTATTGGTGGTACCGGCCAAAACCGATGCCCAGACCATCATGAACCTGAAGCCAGAAGGCATCTTTCTGTCCAACGGCCCGGGTGACCCCGAGCCCCTGGATTATGCGGTGGAAACCATCCGCACCCTTTTGGGCCAGGCACCGATTTTCGGCATCTGCCTCGGGATGCAGCTGCTGGGACTTGCCATGGGCGGTAAAACCATGAAGATCAAGTTCGGACACAGGGGCGGCAACCAGCCGGTGAAAAACCTGGATACGGGCAAGGTGGAAATCACCTCCCAGAACCACGGGTTTGCCGTGGATCTCACCAGCCTGAACAAGGAAAGTAGTATCCTCACCCACATCAATCTGAACGAGGACTCCTTAGAAGGCCTGAAAAACGATTCCATAAAGGCCTTTGCCGTGCAGTACCACCCCGAAGCCTCCCCCGGCCCCCACGATGCGGCCTATCTTTTTAACCAGTTTGCAAAAGTGATAGAAAATGCCAAAGCGTAACGATATCCAGAAGATCCTGATCATCGGAGCAGGTCCCATCATCATCAGCCAGGCCTGTGAGTTTGACTATTCCGGCACCCAGGCCTGCAAGGCCTTAAAGGAAGAAGGGTTTGAAGTTGTTCTTATCAACTCCAACCCCGCCACTATCATGACCGATCCGGAAACCGCGGACCGGGTTTACATCGAGCCTGTGACACCGGAGACCCTGTGCAAGGTCATTGAAGTGGAACGCCCCGATGCCATACTGCCCACCCTGGGGGGGCAGACCGCCCTGAACACCACCATTGATGCGGCCAAGACCGGCATCTTTGAAAAGTACAATATCGAATTGATCGGCGCCTCCATTGAGGCCATCAACAAGGCCGAAGACCGGGAATTGTTCCGGGACGCCATGAATAAAATCGGTCTACGCATTCCCAAGAGCGGATTTGCCACCAATATGATCGAAGTGGAAGATGTGTCCAAACGGATCGGATTCCCCATTATTGTCCGTCCCAGTTTCACCCTGGGGGGGACCGGCGGCGGTGTGGCCTATAACGCCGAAGAACTGGCCAAACTGGCCAAGGCCGGACTGGATGCCTCCCTGATCACCCAGGTCATGCTGGAAGAATCCGTACTGGGCTGGAAAGAGTACGAGCTGGAGGTCATGCGGGACCATGCGGACAACGTGGTCATCATCTGCTCCATTGAAAACATTGATGCCATGGGTGTCCACACCGGTGACTCCATCACCGTGGCACCGGCCCAGACCCTGTCCGACAAGGAATACCAGAAGCTGCGGGACGCCTCCATCGACATCATCCGTGAAATCGGCGTGGATACCGGCGGCTCCAACGTCCAGTTTGCCGTGAACCCGGACAACGGGGATATCATTGTTGTGGAAATGAACCCCAGGGTGTCCCGGTCCTCCGCCCTGGCCTCCAAGGCCACCGGCTTCCCCATTGCCAAGATTGCCGCCAAACTGGCCGTGGGCTATACCCTGGACGAGATCCCCAACGATATCACCGGTGAGACCATGGCCTGCTTTGAGCCGTCCATAGACTACTGCGTACTCAAAATTCCCCGCTGGACCTTTGAAAAATTTCCCGAAGCCGATGACATTCTCACCACGGCCATGAAATCCGTGGGGGAAACCATGGCCATCGGCCGTACGTTCAAAGAATCCTTTCAGAAAGGCTTGCGGTCCCTGGAAATCGGAAGGGCAGGGTTCGGTGCCGACGGCAAAGACCCGGAACCGGGCTCCGTGGCCGGCAACGACCTGGAGTATATGCTGTCCACCCCCAACTCCCAACGGCTGTTTTACATCAAGTACGCCCTGGAACACGGTATGCCCATCACCATGATCCATGAGCTGACAGCCATTGATCCCTGGTTCCTCCACCAGATGAAGCAGATCGTGGATCTTGAAAAACAGTTGAAACTGGCCGGAAAGAACCTGCCAAGGGACCTGTTTGAAAAGGCCAAAAAATACGGTTTTTCCGACAAACAGCTGGCATACCTGTCCAACGGCCTCACCGACAAGCAGATCGAGCAGGAAAGAAAAGACCTTGGCATCGTCCCGGTATACAAGCTGGTGGACACCTGTGCTGCGGAATTTCGTGCATCCACACCCTATTATTACTCCACCTACGAGACGGAATGCGAGGCCCGGGTGGAAGACAAGAAAAAGGTGATTATCCTGGGCGGCGGTCCCAACCGTATCGGCCAGGGCATCGAATTTGACTACTGCTGCGTACACGCCTCCTTTGCCCTCAGGGAAGAAGGGGTTGAATCCATCATGGTCAACTCCAACCCGGAGACCGTTTCCACGGACTATGACACCTCGGACAAGCTGTACTTCGAGCCCCTGACCCGGGAAGACGTACTGCACATCGTGGAAAAGGAAAAGCCCTACGGCGTCATTGTCCAATTCGGCGGCCAGACCCCGCTGAACCTGGCCACTGACCTTCAAAAGGCCGGTGTGCCCATCATCGGCACCAGCCCGGAAAGCATAGACCGCGCCGAAGACCGCGACCAGTTCCAGGCCATGCTCAACAAGCTTGGGCTGCTGCAGCCGGAAAACGGGATTGCCCATTCCTTTGAGGAAGCCCAGACCGTTGCAAGGGACATCGGATACCCCGTCATGGTAAGGCCCTCATTTGTCTTAGGTGGCCGGGCCATGAAGATCGTTTATGATGAAACCGATCTTGAGGAATACTTTGACCTGGCAGTCCAGGCCTCCCCGGACAAACCCGTACTCATTGACAAGTTTCTTGAAGAGGCGTTTGAACTGGATGTGGATGCCATCTCCGACGGTGAAAACACGATTATCGGCGGTATGATGGAACACATTGAAGAGGCCGGTATCCATTCCGGCGATTCCGCCTGTGTGCTGCCCCCGTACTCCATTGCCCAGCATCACATCGATGAAATGGCCGATGCCGCACGGGCCATTGCCAAGGAACTCAACGTCAAAGGCCTGATGAACATCCAGTTCGGTATCATGAACGACAAGGTCTATATCATCGAGGTAAACCCCAGGGCATCCCGGACCATTCCCTTTGTATCCAAGGCCATCGGTGTTCCCCTGGCCAAGCTGGCCACCAAGGTCATGCTGGGTCAAACACTGAAGGAACTGGGGCTGACCGAAGAGATCATTCCGCCCTATTACTGCGTGAAGGAAGCGGTGATGCCCTTTGACCGTTTTGACAAGGTGGATCCTGTCCTCGGACCCGAGATGAAATCCACCGGTGAGGTCATGGGCATTGACAAGGATCTTGGCGCCGCCGTGGCCAAGGCCCAGTTTGCCGCCGGCCAGAAGCTGCCCACCGAGGGCACGGTATTTATCTCCGTACAGGATAAGGATAAACTGGCCGCCCTGCCCGTGGCCAGGAATTTCCACGAGATGGGATTCACCATCATGGCCACCCGGGGAACCGGGGATTTCCTGGAGGAAAACGACATTCCCACCAAACGGGTAAAAAAGGTCTCTGCCGGCCGGCCCCACGTGGTGGACGCCGTAAAGAACAACGAGATCCAGTTGATTCTCAACACCGGCGCTTCCAGCCAGACCCAGCGGGACGGGTATGAGATCAGGCGGGCGGCCATCAAGTATAAAATCCCCTATGCCACAACCACCGACGGCACCAAGGCGATCTGCTCAGCCATCCAGGCCATGAAGAAATCTCCCCTGTCCGTCAAACCCGTTCAGGAATATCACCGGGAGAACTAGGATCTATCTGGTGAGTAAAGACATAAATAATACCAGGAAACGTTAAATGGATACGCACCATACTATATTTACCCCCAGTGAACGCCCCAAGGACGAATGCGGCGTATTCGGCCTTTACAAGCATCCGGAGGCTGCCCAGATCACTTACTTCGGCCTGTACGCCCTCCAGCACCGGGGCCAGGAAAGTGCCGGCATCTCCGTGAACCGGGGGATCAACGATAAGATCTTTTCCCACAAGGGCATGGGTCTTGTACCGGAAATTTTCAACATGGAAGACCTGAAGCGGATCGAAGGCGGCTCCGCCATCGGCCACGTCCGGTATTCCACCACCGGGGACTCCGTGATCACCAATGCCCAGCCCTTTGTGGTCAACCACCGGCACCGCTCCTACGCCCTGGCCCACAACGGGAACCTGGTGAACGCCCATACCCTGAGAGAGGAGCTTGAGGAAAATGGGTCCATCTTCCAGACCACCATGGACTCGGAGGTGTTTCTCCACCTCTTCATCAAGAACCTGGTGAAAGGTGACATTGAAAATGCCGTACTCAAGGCGGTGTCCAAGATTCAGGGGGCTTATTCCATGGTGCTGCTCACCTGCAAGGGTGAAGTCATCGGCATGAAAGACCCCAACGGGTTCAGGCCCCTGGCCTTAGGCAAACTCAACGGCCACTACGTCCTGGCCTCGGAGACCTGCGCCTTTGACCTGATCCAGGCCGAATTCATCCGGGAGCTGGAACCCGGTGAGATCGTGATCATCAATGAAGACGGAATAAAAAGCCTGCGCCACCCCAGGGCTGCGGAAAGAAAATCACTGTGTATTTTTGAGTACATCTACTTTGCCCGCCCCGACTCCACCATCGACGGTAAAAACGTTTATGAGATGAGAAAGGCCCACGGCCGGAGGCTGGCCCAGGAATCCCATGTGGAGGCGGATCTGGTGATGCCCTTTCCCGATTCGGGAAACTACGCCGCTATCGGCTATGCCAAGGAATCCGGCATTCCCTTTGAAATGGGGATGATCCGGAACCACTACGTGGGCCGCAGCTTTATCCAACCCACCCAGAGCATGCGCGACTTTGCCGTCCGGGTGAAACTGAATCCGGTAAGGGAGCTGATACGGGGCAAGGATATCATCATTATTGAGGACTCCATTATCCGCGGTACCACGGCAAAAACCCGGGTACAGGCGTTGCGGGAGCTGGGGGCAAAGAAAATCCACATGCGGATCTCCTGCCCGCCCCACAAGTTCCCCTGCTACTACGGCATTGATTTCTCATCCAAGGGCGAGCTTATTGCGGCCCAGAAGCCCCTTGACGAACTGACCGAATACCTTGGCCTGGACTCCCTCCATTACCTCTCCATAGAGGGCATGCTGGAGGCCTCAGGCGTCGAGGCACCTGAACAGAACTTCTGCAAGGCATGTTTCGACGGCAGCTACCCTGTCCCCTTTGATCCCAATTTTACCAAGCAGTGTATGGGATAAGATGCAAAAACAGACCGTTGCGTTTTCAAAGGAGAGTTCAAACCTCTTCTTTCACATATTGACCCGCTGTAACCTGCGCTGCGCCCATTGCTACATCAACCGGGCGCAGCACGGGGAAACCACCCTTCCCATCGACACCATCGAAAGCTGGCTGGACATTTTTGCCGGCCAGATCCTTGACGGTTGCGCAGCACAGACCAACCTGATTTTTCTGGGCGGCGAACCCACCCTCCATCCGGACCTGGCACAGGCTGTCAAATATGCCCGGGCAAAAGGCTTTAAATCCATCACCATTGATACCAACGGCTACCTTTTCCACAATATTCTGGACAAGGTCACCCCTGAGGATGTGGATGTCATCAGCTTTTCCCTGGATGGTGCCACCCGGCAAACCAATGACGCCATCCGGGGGGACGGCTGCTGGGACGCCGTGATGACCGGGGTTGAAAGGGCGGCTGCCAAAGGCTTTGCCTGCTCCATGATCTATACGGTGTCCGAGAAGAATATCCACGAACTTGATCTGATGCCGGACCTTTTGAAGCAACTTGATATCTCACGCTTCTTTATCCAGGTGGTGGGCATCCGGGGGGAAACCCGGGATACGGACGCCAGACACCAGGTTTCCAAAGAGACCTGGCTGACCGTTATCCCGGAGGTGGCCGAACAGATTGCCCAAAACGGCACCACCGTCATTTATCCAAAGGTCTTTCTGCACCCCGGCGACACCTTTGAATGTGCGGCCAGAGTGTCCCATAACTACTTTGTCTTTCCCAACGGCCGGGTCTATCAATGCCCGGTTTGCGAAGATTTCCCGCTCCACTCGTTCGAAATCTTAGACGGTGCGCTGGTTCCGCGTCCGCAAATCAACGAAACCGATCTGTTCGGGCTGGATATTCCCGAGGGCTGCGTGATGAACAAAATGATCCAGCCGGGCAACCTTGCCTACGACAAGACCGGCGCCCCCTGCCACAAGATCGCCTGCTGCCTGCTGAAGGAAGAAATCACCCCGTAATACCAGCGCTTGACCGAGCCGAATCTGACCTGAAAGGAATCACCATGACTGCAACCCAACTCAACTTTGAAGAAAGTGCCCAGCTTCTGAATCAATACGGCATTAACGCCCAGGGCAGACAGGTCTACACCGTCGCCGACGCGCTGGCTGCGGCTGCGGACATCGGATATCCCGTGGTGGTAAAACCGGTATCAAAAAAGATCATCCACAAATCCGACCAGGGTGCCGTATTCTTGAACCTGAAAACCGACCAGGATCTTGACACGGCATGCAAGCGGATCGAGACCATGATGGGCGGATTTTCCAAAGCGGACAGGGAAGGGCTGTTGATCCAGAAAATGGCGGACAAGGGCTTTGAACTCCTTGTAGGGGCCAGGCAGGACCCCGGCTTCGGTCCCGTGACCATGATCGGCATCGGCGGCATTTTCGTGGAACTGTATGCAGATGCCGCCATGGGAATCGGCGTGCTCACCAGAAACGACGTGGAACGGATGCTTCAAAACACCAGGGCAGGGCAGGTGCTGAACGGGTTCCGTGGCCAGAAATATGACAGGGAAGCCATTATTGATCTGACCATCAACATTTCCAGACTCATGACCGAAAACCCCGATATTGCGGAACTGGACCTCAATCCGGTGATCGTTTATGAGGATGGTTTTGCCGTTGTGGATGCCCGGCTCATCGAAGACACGGACCATGAGCCCCCGCTTTCCGAAGGGGTCAGAGACTGGAAGCGGGTCAGTGTGGATGCCATATTCAACGCCCGGTCCGTTGCCGTAATCGGTGCATCCCGTCCCGGCACCCAGGGCGGTGTGATCCTGAAAAACTGTATGCGCATCCAACGGCTTTACCCGGTTCATCCCAAACTTAAAACCATCCACGGCCTGGCCTGTTATCCGTCACTCAAGGACCTGCCCGAAGTACCGGACGTCTGTGTTTTTGCCGTCAGCTCCGAGCGCACCGTGGCCATTTTCGAGGAGTTCTGCAAACTGGGTGGAAAAGGCGCCATTATCTTCTCTGACGGATTTGCGGAAATGGGGCGCAAGGACCTTGAAGACCGGCTCGTGGCGTTGAGTGAAACATACAAGGTCGCCTTTGTGGGCCCCAACTGCATGGGGGTCATCGATAATTTTTCAGGGCTGAACACCAACTATATTCCGGTACAGCGGTCCGTTCCCCAGACACCCTCCAACTGCGTGGGGGTGATTTCCCAGAGCGGCGGGATCGGTCTTGAACTCCTTGAAATGTTCGGCGCGGACAACCAGAACCTTGGCAAATGGGTCTCCATCGGCAATGCCGCCACCACAGGGGTGCCGGAAGTCCTGGCACATATGGGGGACGATCCCAGGATCAAGATCATCGCCATTTACCTTGAAGGGGTGGCGGACGGCCTCAAACTCATGCGGGTGGGTAAAGAGGTGGCCAAAAAGAAACCGGTGCTTATCATCAAAGGCGGCACCGGCGGCGGTGCCCAGGCGGCGCTGTCCCATACCGCCTCCCTTGCGGGCAGCCATGAAGCCTTCAAGGCCTGCTGCGACCAGGCCGGCTTTTATCTTGTGGAAGAACTCACCGAAGACCCCAAAATCCTGGTGAATGTCCTTTCCATTCTCACCAGCCAGCCCAAGACCTCCGGCAGCCGCATTGCCGTGGTCAGTGTCGGCGGCGGCGCCGCGATTCTCCTGGCGGACCAGGTAACGGAAGAGGGCATGGCCCTGGCCGAATTTGCCCCGGAAACCAAGCAGCGGATGCAGGCCCTCATCGAAAAAGACCTGAAGCCGGAACAAAAGGCCATCAAGGACCAGATCTTAAAGAATGTGGGAAATAATCCCATAGACCTCTTCGGCAACTGCAATGACGACCGGCTGCTGGAAGCCATCCGTATCGTTGACAAGGACCCCAATACCGATGTGATCATTGCCGCCATTTACCTCCAGGTCCCCCTGCTCTCCGAATACCTGCCCGAGCGGCTGGTTGAGCTCAAGCAGGAAATGACAAAACCCCTGATTATCTCACCCAGAGGATTTTCCGAATACGTGGACCGCTGCCGGACCTATATGGCGGACAAAAAGCTGCACACCTACACCGTGCCCATGATGAAACCGCTTCGTATTGCCTTAAATATCTGGAAAAAGTATGACATATCATTTTTTGATTAACGGCCATGGGCCGCCCATGAACGTCATGCACCGTGGCCACAACAACCCATGAAAGAATTCATTTACTTGGTTGGTTCTTTCATATAAAACACCACACCGTTTAACATAAATCCCTTCAAATAATCAGCCGTGTGTGCCGCAAGTGCATACGCGGCTGTTTTTTTATCTCCGGTTGACAAATATTGCGCTTTTTGAAACTGTCCTTTCAGAATTTTTCCAGGTAATCCGCACTGATGAAGGAGACAGAATGAATCCCTTTGATCTGATCAAGAATTTTCCCATCCGGTATAAGCTTTTGTTCATCTATTCCTCCTGTTTTTTTGTCATCATGACCCTGTCCAGCCTCATCATCTTCTCCATTGTGAAACAAAACGTTCAGGCCAATATTGAAAGCGAGCTGAAAAACTCCACCACAGCCATCCACAACACCATAAAAACCGCCGTGTCCGTTTCCATAAAAAACCGGCTGCGGGGTGTTGCGGAAAAAAACTATGAGATCATTCAGCGGCTCTACGATCATGCCCATCAAGGAGAAATATCGGAAACCGAGGCCAAAAACCGGGCAACCGATATCATCTTGAGCCAGAGCATCGGTATCAGCGGGTATATCTGCATCCTGGACGGCCACGGCCGGGTATTGAAACATCCCAAAAAATCCCTTGAGGGGCTCGATATTTCCGACCACCGATTCGTCCAGGAGATGATCGCCATAAAAAACGGCTATATTGAATATGAATGGCAGAACCCCGGCGATGCCTATCCCAGGCCCAAAGCCCTTTATCTTACCTATTTTAAACCCTGGAACTGGATGATCACCGTATCCAGCTACCGTAAAGAGTTCCTCAAACTGGTGGACATAGATGATTTTAAAGAGGGCATTTTGAACCTGAAATTCGGAAAAACCGGTTATTCCTATGTCATGGACACCAAGGGCAATGTGATCATCCACCCTGAACTGACCGGCATTAACGTGTTTACGGACAAACGGTTTTCAGGACAGTTCTTCCGCGAGATGCTGGACAAAAAAAACGGCAAGCTTGAATACGCCTGGAAGAATCCCGGAGAAACCCGGTACAGGGAAAAGCTGGTATTTTTCAACTATATCCCGGAGTATGACTGGGTGGTGGCATCTTCCTCCTATCTGGATGAAATCCGCTCCCCACTGTATGCCATCAAGCAGATCATTATTCTTGTGGGGATGGCCGCGCTGGTGATTTTCATCCCTATCACGGTGTTTTTAAGTGATACCATCACCAAGCCCCTGCATTCTTTGATGGAAAAATTCAAGGAAGATATTGCCGGCGGATTTTCAAACCGTTCCGTGGAAATGGAATCCAGTGACGAGGTGGGACAGCTTGCCTTTTACTACAACTCTTTTATGGACCGGCTGGCCACCTACGACAGGGAACTGCTCAGTGAAATCAGTGAACG
>CAJWHT010000113.1 GCA_913041495.1 uncultured Desulfobacteraceae bacterium
CCCAATGGTGCGGCCCTTTCAATATTGAATTGAAATTGAAAAGGATATCTGCGATATTAAAGGATCTTGGTATTCCCGTAGTAAAGACTGCAGAGCCTGTTACCATAGGCAGGTGACGCCCTTCGGACGAAATATCAGTTTATTTTCTAACACCGTAAGGGACAAGATCATCAAAGATGGCAGACAAACCGAGTTATGACGAACTAGTGAAACAGGTGGCGGCCCTTAACGCCTCACAGGCATCGGCGGCAATCCTGAGTGAAAAACTTGATGCGGCAAGACGCGAAATAAAGGTCCTGACCGATCAGAAAAAAGCAATCGAGGCGCTTCGGCGAAGCGAAAATCGTTTTCAGCACGTCATCGGGGATACTCCCCCCGGTTTTTCCGTTCAGAAATTGTTTTCGTTGATCACGGGGCATACCAATGTCCTGGTGTCCATTCTGGACGGCAATGGCGCTTATCTCTGGGCCAGCCCCTCCCACAAACGGCTGGGATATCCCGCCTCCCGCCTGATCGGGCAGCCGGGAAGCACCTTGATGGCGGAACAGGACCTGAACGCCCTGATCAAAGGTTTTCAAAAGGCCTCCCGGGGCAACGTTTCCAAAACACATCTCAACTACAGAGTCCGGGACAGGTGGGGAAATATACATTTTTACCGGGGGACCTTTGATGCGGTGACCGATGACGACGGCAGCCTTTCGCAGGTGATCTGTGTCAGCGAGGATATCACCGAATTAACCCGGGCCCAGGCGGAGAAGGGGGAGGCCCTCGCCCTGGCTGCGGAAACAAAAAAAATGGCGCTGGTGGGCCGGGTTGCCGGGAAAATGGCCCATGATTTCAACAATATTCTGAGCATCATCATGGGCAATGCGGAAATGTCCATGATGGACTGCGACGATGAGGACACCACAAAGGCCCTGGAACTGATTTTTAACCAGACCGTCCGGGGCCGCAATCTGACCAAGAACCTGGTGGTCTTTGCCAGGGACCAGGAGCCCAAACAGGAATACTTCAGTATTGACCGCAAGATCGAACTGGTGTTGAACCTGTTGAAAAAAGACCTGGAAGGCATACGGCTGGTCCGTGACTATGCCGCGGATTGCCCGGAGCTTCTGGCCGACCCGGGGATGATCGAGAACGCCCTGGTCAATATCTTCCAGAATTCAATCCATGCCACCGGGCTGTCCCCGCAGCCTGAAATCCAGATCCGGACCTATCACGGCGGCGGCAAGATCGGCATGGAAATCCAGGACAACGGCTGCGGCATCCCGGAAAAATATCTGGGCAGTATTTTTGAACCCTCATTTACCCTCAAGGGAAGCCGGGACCACCTAAAGGCCTATAAACCGGAGATTAAAGGGTCCGGCTATGGCATGGCCAATGTGAAAAAGTATATTGACCAGCACCGGGGGGAGATCTCCATACGTTCCAAAGTCGGCGAGGGAACCTGCATTTGCATCCTGCTGCCGGAGATCAAAAAGGCGTTGGAAGCCGGCGAAGTCATACAGATCCGGGCGGAGACCTTTCACAGGGAAAAGGATATCCTCCTGGTGGAGGATGAACCGGCCATCGCTGAGATCCAGTCCAAAATACTGGGCAGCGCCCCCTGCCATCACCGGGTTGATATTGCCGTCAACGGCAAGGCCGCCATGGAGATGGCCGGCCGCAAACGTTATGATGTCATCAGCCTGGACTATATGCTGCCCGGGGATATCAACGGTATGGATGTGTACCGGCATATCAGGAAGACAGATCCGCAAACACCGGTCATTTTTATTTCGGGGAATGCGGAATTTCTGGCGTCCATCAAAGCGCTGCGCCAAAAAGACCCCTTTATCGACCAGTTGTCAAAGCCGTGTACGAACCTGGACTATGTCCGGGGAATCAACCGGTTGCTGGACAAGGTGGCGGCAGGGGAAGAATCCTGACCCGGGCGCTTAAGCCGTCTTATACCAGTATTCTGCCGGGGCCGTATACAATGGCCATATCCACGGCCAGCCTGAGCAGGGACCGCTGGATATCCATGAAGACGGAGAGGCTGTGCTTGTAAAGAGCCCACAGCTCCTTTAAGATCATGGACTGGATTCTGAAGCTGGCCAAATCTGCGGCCAGCCGCCGTACCGCCGACCAGACAATAAAGGCGTCCCGGTCAAAACCTGGGTCCACATCGGCCAATACCCCCTTCAGGGTCACCAGCGCCTTTTCAAATACCAGCAGGTCGGGTGAGAAAACAATGCCCTGGTACATGAGCTGTTCGATAAGGTGCTCCACATCTCCAAGTACCCCGGACAGCCGGCTTTCCCTTTCCGAAAGCACCCGGCCGATGATTTTCCTCACCGCCTTTGCGGTGTCCTTATTTTTTGATATGGTCCCGCCGGCCATGATATCTGCGGCGTAATAGATCAGGGTGTCATTTCTGGCGGTAAGGCCTGCGATCATCATCATCACGGCCAGACGTTCAAGTCGTTTCAGCCGCCCGGTCATGGCCCAGTCGTAAAAGATGATCTTAGGTTTGCCGCCTTTAAATTCATAGGCAATGTTGCCGGCGTGGGGATCTCCGTGGAAAAGGCTCTCTTGTTCCAGGTCGATGATGGGATTTAAAATACACAGTTTTGCCACGGACCGGGCCAGGGCGCGGCGTTTTCTCCGGGACAGATGCCGGACATCGGTAATTTTATGCCCGTCAAGACGGCTCATGACGGTCATATCCGGGGTGGACGACGGCAGAACTTCGGGTATGGCCGCTTCCGGTGTTTCCTGGTAGTAGGCGGCTGCCGCATCCAGATTCTGCTGCTCCAGCTCCAGGTCGATTTCGTTTCTGAGAAGCCAGCTCACCTGGTCAATGGTGCCTTTGAACTGGAAATCCCCCAGTCCCCAGCGGTGTTTGTTGTCATCCAAAAAATCCCCAAGACGTCCCCACAGTTCAAGTTCCGATGCCATATTAGCCTTAATGGCCGGCTTGACCATTTTGAACACCAGGGGGCTGTCCGCCTTTTTCCGCCGTGCCAGGGACAATACGCGACCAGGCCAACTCCGTGATTCTTTTTCCGAATATACCCCCGGCACAACCGCACAGACACTGGCTTCGGCCAGGATTGAATCCCCGAGCTGCAAGTGGCCTGACTCGTCCCCAGATTCCGGCAGTTCATTTAAAAACGCGGCATGGATATCGTCGAAGGTAACGGTTGAGACATTGTCTTCCAGATTCACCAGGGACTGTTTAAACTCGGCATCGATACCGGGGCTGCGCCCGATAATCTGGCTGAGTTTGTGGAGGGTGGGCATGTCTTTCACCAAAAGGCAGATCCGCTCCCCGGCAGATGCTTCCTGTGGCAGGGCAAGCTGGTCAGCTATCTTTTCACAGATGCGTTCCGCAGGCAGGCGGCTGATGAAAAATACCGCACCTTCGGTCACAACCTTCTGGAATTTGGCGTACTGCGGCGGAAGAAACCGGTCCGCTCCGGCAAGCTGGAGCATACTCCGGATAAGGCCGGGCAGGCGGCCGGCCGCAATGTCTTCTGATAAGAGGGACATGATCCGCTCACGGACAAGGGCTTTGGCAGGCAAGGCCCCGTCAACGGGTGACAAGGTCCCGAGATAATTCAGAATTAAGTCTGACTCAGTATGGGGGTATTCAGCATTCATGCACATGTGTTTCCTAAATTAAAAATTCAGGCTTAAGGGTAAGCAGACATATACCGGGTTTAAACCGCCGGCGGGTAACTCATACATTTCTTTTACAAAACAAAGTCCGGAACAGGGCAACGCTTTTGACCGGCTTTCTGTTGTTCGGCACCGCCTGATACGATATAGACTATAATGAGGATAAATTCGGGAGGCGCCCGGAAAAGATAATTGGGGGGATTGGAGGATACAACTATGGTTGAATTAAAAGATACGCGGCTTTTTAAAACCCGGGCCTACATCAACGGGCAGTGGGTGGACAGCGACACCGGGGCTTTTTTTGATGTGGATAATCCGGCCACCGGCAAGATCATTGCCAGGGTGGCACGATGCGGGGCGAATGAAACCCAACGGGCTGTTGAGGCGGCCCGCGCAGCCTTTGATTCCTGGCGGAAGCTGCCCGCAGTTCAGCGGGCCGATCTGCTTTACAAATGGTATGACCTGGTGATGGCCAACCTGGATGATCTGGCCCTTCTTCTCACAACGGAACAGGGCAAACCCCTGGCCGAAGCCACCGGCGAGATCCGGTATGGTGCCGGATATATCCGCTGGTTTGCGGAAGAGGCCAGGCGGATATACGGGGATACCATTCCCCAGCCCTCCAATGACAAACGCCTGGTGTGCATCAAACAGCCGGTGGGGGTGGTGGCCTGCATCACCCCGTGGAACTTTCCCAACGCCATGCTCACCCGCAAGATCGCACCGGCCCTGGCCGCAGGGTGTACCGTGGTCTGCAAACCGGCCGGGTATACCCCGTTGTCGGCCCTGGCCCTGGCGGAACTGGCGGACCAGGCCGGGATTCCTGCCGGTGTCATCAATGTGGTGGCAGGCGACACCCGCCCCATCGGCGACACCCTGACATCCAGTCCCCTGGTCCGTAAACTGACATTCACCGGATCTACCCAGGTGGGGAAAACCCTGATCAAAGCCTGTGCCGATACGGTTAAGAAAACCTCCATGGAACTGGGGGGGAATGCCCCGTTCATTGTGTTTGACGACGCCGACCTGGATGCGGCTGTGGCCGGGGCGGTGATTTCCAAGTATAGAAACGCCGGCCAGACCTGCGTTTGCACCAACCGTCTCCTGGTCCAGTCCGGGGTCTACGATGTCTTTGTGGAAAAGCTGACCAACGCCGTGAAGGCCATGAAGATGGGGCCGGGCACGGAGGAGGGGGTGGCCGTCGGTCCCCTGATTACCGCAGATGCCCTGGCGGATATCGACGGCTTTGTTAGGGATGCCGTTGCCAAGGGGGCAGAGGTGGCCCTGGGCGGCGCACCATCCGAGATGGGCCCCAGATTTTATGAACCCACCATCCTTACCCGGGTGACCCCCAAAATGCGGGTATTCCGGGAGGAGATCTTCGGGCCGGTGGCGCCCGTGTTCAAATTCGATACCGAGGAAGAGGCCATCAAAATGGCCAACGACACCGAGTTCGGTCTGGCCGGTTATTTCTACGCACGGGATATCGGCCGGGTCTGGCGGGTGGCCGAAGAGCTGGAATACGGCATTGTCGGTATCAACGAGGGAATCATTTCCAATGAAACCGCCCCCTTCGGCGGCATCAAGGAATCCGGCAACGGGCGGGAAGGGTCCAAGTATGGCCTGGACGATTACCTTGAAGTGAAATACCTCTGCATGGGCGGGATCGAATAATCCCAAGGTAAAATTGATACACAATTGTTCAAACGCCAGTGCAGGGGCCTGAAAGCGGACGAGGCCCTGTACCGGGCCAAACAGCCGCGCAATTTCGTGGTGGTGACCTGACCGCAGCTGTCTGGCCTCTGGGGCCGGCCGGCAATGCCGGTGCCGGCCCTAAGGTTTCTATGGATCACATGAGGGACTGGGCCTCATCCAGCACCTTGTCCATCACCTGGAGAATGAAATCAATATCATCGGCGTCAACGGTCATGGGCGGCCGTATCTTCAGGATATTGTCATAGGGGCCTTCACTTCCCATCAGAATACGATGTTCCCGCATCCGGTTTTTCACGTAATCGGCAAGCTGGGTGCCCGGTTCCCGGGTTTCTTTGCTCACGACGAGATCAAGGCCGATAAAAAGGCCGTACCCCCGGACATCCCCGACAATCTCATATTTTTCCTGAAATTTTCGCAGTCCTGCCTGAAGTTTATCCCCCATCAGTTTGGCGTTGTTCTGCAGGCCTTCATCTTCCACAATGGTCAGCACTTCAAGGCCTGTCCGGCAGGAGAGGGTGGAGCCGCCGAAGGTGGAAAAGAATTCCGGGCCTTTGGCAAAGCTGTCGGCAATCTCCCTTGTGGTGACCACAACCCCCAGGGGATGGCCGTTGCCGATGGGTTTGCCCAGGACGACGATATCGGGAACCGCCCCCTGCTGTTCAAATCCGAAAAAATAGTCGCCGAGCCGCCCTAACCCCGTCTGCACCTCGTCGGCAATGCAGACGCCGCCGGCTTTCCGGATTTTTTCATACACTGCGGGCAAATATCCCTTGGGGGGAATGATCTGGCCGCCGACACTGGGGAAGGTTTCGGCAATGAAACCGGCAAGTTTACCGCCGCGGGTGTGAATGGCATCAATGGCGTCATCCACCAGGTCGGCATATTTTTGCGCAATATCGGGTTCCCCCCGCCTGAAGCTTCCGCGGTAGTCGTCTGCCACTTCGACCAGGTGGACCCAGTCGGATGGCCCCACACCGCCCTTGGCGTTGAACTTATAGGCGGAAATATCAATGCAGCCCGTGGTGTTGCCGTGATACCCGTGATCCGGGGTGATCATGTCTTTTCCACCGGAATGGGCCCGGGCAAGGCGCAGGGTCAGTTCGTTGGCTTCGGAACCGGAGTTGAGGAAGAAACAGACGGACAGCGGTTCCGGCATGGTGGAGGTAATTTTTTCGGCAAAGGCGATCTGGGCGGGATGAAGATAGCGGGTATTGCTGTTCATCCGCTTGAGTTGGTCCGCCGCCACCGCCTGGATGCGCGGATGGGCATGCCCCACGTGGGGCACATTGTTGTAGCTGTCCAGGTAGGGTCTTCCCCATTCGTCAAACAGGTGGGTTTTCCAGCCCCGCAGGAACATGACGGGATCGGTGTAGGTCAGTTTCAGGTTGTCGCCGAACCGGGCTTTCCTTTCTGCCAACACCTCTGGCTTGGACGGGGGCCGGTAGGTAAGGGTTTCATCGGCAAGGTTCAGGAGCGCCGCCGGGTTCGGGTAAATTTTTGACCAGAACTCAAGTTCGTCCGGGTCCACGGCGCCGGGCCAGTTGGGATCCGTATTGAACGGGCTTGTCTGGAAGTGCAGGTGGGGCGCCCACCCGCCGTTATGGGTCGGTTCGCCGAGAGCGGCAAAGGCCTGGCCCTTTTCAAGGGGCTGACCCACCGACAGTGATGCGATGGATGCCGGATTGAGATGACCGTAGAGGGTGAAAAATTGTGCCCCGTCCGGGGTTTCGTGGCGGAGGATGATAAGGCCGCCGTAATCCAGATGGTGCGCCCGGTTTTCAACCGCCGCCACTGTGGCTTCTGCGGGGGCATGGACCTGGGTGCCGGCCGGGACGAAAATATCAACCCCGATGTGGACCGTCCGGCGGCTGCTGGCTTTAAAGGGGCCTTTGTAAAAGGCCTGGTCCGTATAGATCAGTCGCGGTTCTGCATAGTATCCCAGATGGTATCCGCTTCTGTCTTCAACAAGGGCGGCAGCCTCTTCATCGGTGATGTTAAAAGGATCACGGGGCAGGGTGCTGTCGGCAACGGAAATGCATACCCTGTGCAGTTCATCCAGCGGTTGTCCCAGCACATGGGCAAATGTGCCGCAGTTTTTTTGCTGCCATGCCGTCACTGAGTCGTGGGTGTCCGTCACGCCAATGCCGCAGGCTGCCCGCAGCCGGGTTGAAATCAGGTCCGGGTTGACTTGGTTGGGATCTGCCGGGTCTGATTCAAGGAAAGCCCAGGCCGGCCCCTGGGAAATCAGTACATAGGGGTCATCGGGGTTTTCTTTGGCCATCATGGTGGAGTTCACCACTGATACGGCCAGACGCAGGCGCAGCAGGGGCCAGATCATGTCTATTTCTTTGGCCGACAGCGGACAGGTGCTGTGAAATCCTTTGACCAGGTTTTCCAGTGCCGTTTCCGGTGCGGGATGATCCAGGATCACATAGGCTGCGGCAATGGCCAGATCACAGACAACGGGGGAGGCGCACATATCCCCAAGATCAATGAGGCCTGCCACGGCAGGCGGGGATGTGAGGCTGCCGGTGACCAGGATGTTGTAATCGTTGACATCGTTGTGGATGGCCTGAACCGGCAGGGAGCCAAGATCCGCCTTGATGGCTGAAAACTCATGCAGGATCTGCCGGAGGATGGTGTTCCGTTTTTCATCGGTGATGATATTCAGATGATCGGCGATCCAGCCGCCGGAGGGCAGGTGCCATTTGAACTCGCGGTTGAGACCGGGGTGCTCAAATCCTTTAAGGGCTTGATCCACGGCACCAAGCGTTTTCCCAAGTTCATGGATAAGCGCGGGGGGTTTGGGTGTAAATTGGGCCCAGGTTTTACCGTTTATATTTTCAATTACCCAGAGAATTCTGTCGGCACCTTTGTCATCCTTGACGGTTTCAAAGAGCCGGTCGGATTTGGAGGGGACCACCTTGGGCAGCGGGTGGCCGGAAAGATGGGTCAACGCCTGGCATTGCAGTGCCACAAGTTCCGGGTTGCAGTCCTCCCGCATCACTTTGAGGATATGGGTTGAACCGATTCTGAAGTTCAGATCATACTCGCCGTCAAGTCTTGTGAGTTCTCCCTCGATGCCCCAAAGGGCATGAACCGTCTGCTGCCAGTGTGCTGTCATGTAGGTGGCCTCCATAGGCAATGGGGTTGAAAAGTTTCTTCATGACATATTTAACCCTGTGGTACAAGAAATTTAATGATCCTAAGTCAGGGGAAGGGCTTTAAATGCCTTCCCGCCGGATTGGCGGGAAGGCTGCAAGTGATGGGCTATTGGGTTGTGGTTTTCAGCATTTTGAACAGGGAGGCGATCATGAGGAAAATCACGATGGCAAAGGGGGCGCCTGCGATAATCGAGGCCTTTTGAAGGGCCTGAAGGCCGCCGCTGGCAATGAGCACCAGGGCCAGGGAGCCGATGAAAAATCCCCAGATCAGCTTCATGCCCGTGGTGGGCTCCGTGGATCCTTTGGACATCTGCATGGCCACGAAAAAGGAAGCGGAATCCGCGGAGGTGATCAAAAATATCAACAGGTTGAGAAAAACGATATATCCGACGATGTCTCCGAATGTGTAGCTGGACAGCAGCACATAGATGCCTGAGCCCATGTCCGCCTTCAGGGCTTCGGACAGGGCCGCGGTGCCGCCGATTTCAGCGTATTGTGATGCGCCGCCCACAATGCTGAACCAGACCAGGGCCACCAGGGTGGGCACCAGAGTGACGCCGATCATGAATTCCCTGATGGTTCGCCCCTTGGAGATCCTTGCCACAAAACCGCCGCAAAAGGGTCCCCAGGAAATCCACCAGATCCAGTAGAAGACCGTCCACCAGCCCAGCCAGGGGCCCTTGTTGTGGAAATCCGTCCAGAAGGTGGCCGTCACGAAGTTGTTGATATAGGAGCCTGTGGTATGGACCATGAGATTTAAAAGATCGTTGGTGGGGCCGGAAAACAGGATGAACAATCCCCAGCAAAAGGCGATGCCGATATTGATGTTGCTCAGGTTTTTGATCCCTCTTTTGATGCCGGATACGGCGGAGATGATATAACAGACGATCAGAAACAACATGAAGCCAATCATGCCCGGGGTTGAAAGACCTGTGCCGAACACGTGTTTGATCCCGGCATTACAACTGATGATACCCAGCCCCAGGGCCGTACTGACACCGGCAATGGTGGCAAAGGCCGCCAAAAATTCCACGAGTTTGCCCAGGGGACTGTCCACGGCCTTGTCGCCGAAAAGACCGTATAGTGAAATGGAGACGTTCATGGGTTTTCCTAGGCGGTATGCCGGGAAGGCGATGGCAAGGCCGACGATGGCAAATATCGCCCAGGCGTGAAGCCCCCAGTGCATGACCCCGATCTGGATAGCGATGGGCATGGCCTCCGGGGTCTGGGACTGCGCCATATAAGGGGTGTTCATATAATGCATGATGGGTTCGCCCACGGCCCAGAAGGCGTAGCCGACGCCCACCCCGCAGCTGAACAGCATGGCGATCCATGAAATATAGTTAAACTCCGGTTTGTCGTCCGGTTTCCCCAGTTTGAGATCCCCGTACTTTCCAAATGCCAGAATGGCTGCGAAAACAAGGTAAATGGCAACAGACAACAGGAAAAACCAACTAAACGAGGTCACCCATTTCTGGATGGCGCTGAGCATGCCGTCAAACTGTTCCGGTGCCACAATGCCCCAGATCAGGACAACCACCGTAAACCCGGCGGTGACCCAGAATAACATCGGATCCATCTCGCCAAGGTACTTTTTGAGCACTCCTTTCGACGTGTTTGCCATTGTGTTGAAATCCGTTTCCCTTGCCGTTAACACCCGTTCCTGAGACGCCATTTTTCCTCCTTAAAATAAGTTTGTAGCGGCCGGATCATTTGGACCCGGCCGTGATGGTTTGAGCGGGGCTTATCCTTCCTGCCTTTTTCCCAAAGGTCCGTCCGGTTCCGGTATGTCAGGGGACGGGAATCTGGCCTTGCGTTCCAGGACGTTCAGGTCCAGGTGGCTGCGCATGTATTTTTCCGTAGCGTCTTCGAAAGGCTGGAAATCCCAGGGTGTGAACCTGCCTTTGCGCATGGAGCGGTCCACCATCCTGCGGCGGCATTGGCTTGACACCACCTTTTTCCTCAGGGCAACCGTGTCCCACTTTTGGGCCGCCTCTGACCTGAACCGGGCGCACACCTGCTCAAAGTCGGGCAGGCCGGCCAGGTTCATGACTTCATGGGGGTCTTCTTCAAGGTGGTAGAGCTGTTCCGGGTCCCTGTCACAGTAAATGTACTTGTAGGGCCCTTTGCGGAGCATCACCACAGGGGATACGGCACCCTCGCAGAGAATCTCTGCCTGGACGGTGGCATCCTCATCCTCTTTGCCGCCTGTAAGCAGGGACAAGAGGCTGTTGCCGTCCACGGCGTCGCTGAATACCGGGTCTTTTTCTCCTGTCGCGATATCGGTAAGGGTGGGCAGAAGATCCACCAGGGAGACCGGCTGGGATACCCGTCTTGGGGCAAACCGGGCCGGTGCATGAATGATCATGGGGACCCGGGACGCCCATTCAAAGTGGGACATCTTGAACCACATGCCCCGTTCTCCCAGCATTTCCCCGTGATCCGAGGTGATCACCACAATGGTGTCGTCCTTGAGCCCGCTTTTTTCAAGGGCGTCCATGAGTTGGCCCACCTTGGCGTCCACATAACTGATTTCGCTGTAATAGGCGTGGCGTGAATCCCTGATCCGCTCCGGGGTCTGCTCGTATTCCCCCATGGCGCAGACGTGGTGGATGCGCTGGCAATGGGGGTCCAGTTCTTCAAAGGGGAGCTGTGGAACGGCAGGCATGTCGATTTCGTCATCCGAATACAGGTCCCAGAATTCTTTGGTGATGGCAAAGGGGTCATGGGGATGGGTAAAGGAACTGAGCAGGAAAAAGGGGCGGTCGTCATCGCTTCTGGCAAGCTTGTTGAGTTTCCGGATTGAATGAAAAGCCACCTCCTCGTCAAAGTCGATCTGGTTGCTGGTGACGCACTGGCCGGACTGCACCACGCTCAGCATGTTGTGGTACCATGTGGGCCGCCGCTCGAAATTATCCCAGTCCGGGGTCCAGCCGTAGTCCCCGGGATAGATATCGGTGGTGAGGCGGTCTTCGAACCCATGCCGCTGGTCCGCCCCCACAAAGTGCATCTTGCCGCTCAGGCAGGTGTAGTAGCCTTCATCTCTCAGGTAATGGGCAATGGTGGGGATATCCTCGGGGAACAGCGCCGCATTGTCGTAGGCCCCGATGCGGGAGGGCAGCTGGCCCGACATCATGGAAAACCGGGAGGGGGCGCAAAGGGGGCTGTTACAGTATGCATTTTCAAAAACAACCCCCTCTTCGGCCAGTCTGGAAATATTGGGGGCTTTGACCACGGGGTGCCCGTAACAAGGCAGGGCCTTGGCGGTCATCTGATCGAACATGATAAACAGGATGTTGGGCTGCTTTTGACTCATTCACTTTCCTCCGTTGGATTCGGGTTTAAGATTTGTGTTCTTGTACAGCCGGCTCTTACAATGCAACGTCTGAAAAAGATGTGAAAACCGGAATTTCCCAATTAGAGATTCCAAGAAATATGCCATCTTCTTAAGAAATTAATTAAATGAATCGGGTTCACCCGGCGGGTAAGGGCCCCCGGATATTTTTAAGGTGATTTCCAATGATCCTTGTGGCCTTGGGGATCGGATATAAAGATGCGACAAAAAAGTCGCAAATTCCAGGCGATTTTCGTCAAAAGACGCTGGGAACGCAGTTATCAGGTGATGCGACGAAAATGTCCGTATTCAGGAATAAACTGTCGGAGAGTATGTCTTATTGAATCTTGTACCGCTTGAGTTTTCTCTGGAGGGTCCTTGGGGTAATTCCCATGGTGGAGGCACTCTTTCCTTTTTGCCAGCGGCACTGGTCCAGAACGGTAACAATAAAGCGTTTCTCAAAAGTTTCAACCGCTTTTTTTAAATTGTTTGAACGCTGATCAAGAATATCCTTGCAGGCATCCACGGGATCGGCCTGGCTGCGGCAGTATTTTTCCAGAAGTTCGGTTTCCCCCAGGGTCATATACCGTTCTATGGTATTGCGCAATTCCCTGATATTGCCGGGCCAGTCATAGCTTTCCAGGGCCATCCGCAGATTGGTGGGCATGGATGGCTTATCCCCGCCGGGCTGGGTTTCCGTCATGAAATGATCCACCAGCAGCGGAATATCTTCTTTGCGTTCCCGTAACGGAGGGATCCGGATGGGGATGATGTGGACCCGGTAGTAAAAGTCCTCCCGCATTTTTCCCTGTCTGATCATTTCCCGGACATCCCGGTTGGTGGCGGCGATCAGTCTGAAATCCGAATTTTTTGGGGTACACCCGCCCACAGGCATATATCCCACCCCGTCCAGCACCCGCAGCAGTTTGACCTGGACTTTCAGGCTGATTTCCCCCAGTTCGTCCAGAAAGAGGGTACCGCCGTCGGCCCGGTCCAGGTAGCCTTCCTTATCCGCGTGGGCCCCTGAGAAACTGCCCTTTTTGTGGCCGAAAAATTCGCTTTCCATGAGGGGTTCGGGGATGGCGCCGCAGTTGACCGGGACAAAGGCCTTATCCTTTCTGCTGCTGAACCGGTGGATGGCCCGGGCGGCAAGTTCCTTCCCCGTTCCCGATTCCCCGTACAAGATGACGTTGGCGTTGCCGGCTGCGGATTTGAGTATGGTATCGTAAACCCGCTGCATCCCGTCACTTTTCCCGATAATGTCGCCGAACTTGTAACGTTCCTTCATGGAGGACCGAAGCAGGTTGTTTTCCTCGCGAAGCGCCATTTCCTGCAGCTTGTGGCTGCTGATATCGGTGATGAATCCTTCCAGAGCCAGAAGTTCGCCGGTGTCCGAGAAAATACCTTCCCCCCGGTCCCACACCCATTTCCACTTGTCGTCTCCGGAAACGGTCTTGATCCTGTAAATCAACTGGTAGGATTCCCTGTTATCCAGGGCGACCTGTATGCTTTCAAGATTATTGGGACGGTCTTCGGGATGCACCAGTTCCCGGAATGTATAGATGGGGTCCCCCACAAGTTTCTCCGGCTGATATCCCAATAGTTCATAGGTCCCCCGGCTGGCAAACTCAATGGTCCAGTGCTGGTCTCCGGCGCACCTGTAAACCATCCCGGGCAGGTTGTTCATGAGGGTGGCAAGCCTGCGCTCGCTCTCTTCAAGGGCCTGGCGGACCCGTTTGAGCGCATGGACTTCTTTTTCAAGCCGGGCGGCCCGTTCTTCGACACTATGTGGGAAGGCTTTGTTTTTCATTGGGCCGGGATTCTACCACATGACGTTGATAACATACAATTCCATAAATGATACCGGCGGGTTAATTCTCTTTTTTGGCGGTTTGATGTTTGGGGGATCATTGTCCGCGCCGCTGCCGTATCTGCTGTTCCAGCCGGTCGAAACCGTTGCCGGTATGATCGAAAAAATTTCGGATGCCAGGACAAAGGTGGCTCAAATTCGAGGCCGGGTTGTTCAGGTACATCCGGTTTTTCAGGCAGTCCCCCCCGCAAAGGGGCAGATGATCACAGGACCTGCAATTGGTGTTCAGATCTGATTTCTGACAGCCGAAATCCCGGAAGGCCTGGGACTCCTGCAAGGTTTTCCAGCCCTCGTCCATGATATTTCCAAGTTTGAACTCCGGTGTCACAAAAAAATCACAGGGATATATGTCCCCGTTGTGTTCCACCACAAAATACCTTTGGCAGTTGCTGCCGGTGATGCAGACGCTGTCCGTTCCGTCCACCTTCTTTGACAGTACGGTTTCAAAATTCCGGATGGAAACCGTTGTCGTATCCCCGGGGTACCAGGCGTCGAACAGGTCGCTTAGAAAAATGCCCCACTCCTTCCCGGATATGGCGTAGGGGGCGGGCCTTTCTTTTATTGTATCGTATTCCACGCAGGGGATGTACTGCTGGTAGTGAAACCCTTTTTTTTTCAAAAAGGTGTATATCTCCCCGGCACAGGTTTTATTGGCCTGACTCACCAGGGTCAGGATATTGACATCCACATGGTGCCGCCGGAGGGTGTCGATTCCCTTTATGACTTTTTTATAGGTCTTTTTCCCGCCGCAGGTCCTGCGGTACCTGTCGTGGATGTGTGCAGGGCCGTCCAGGCTGCACCCCACAAGAAAGCGGTAGGCCCTGAAAAATTTGGCCATGTCGTCGGAAATACGGGTGGCATTGGTCTGAATGGCGTTGCTGACCCTTGCCCCGGGCCGTCCGTATTTTTTCTGGAAGGCCACGGCTTTTTCGAAGAAATCCAAGCCGGCCAGGGTGGGCTCGCCCCCCTGCCAGCAAATGGTATATACCGATTGAGAGGTCTCCATATAGGTTTTGATCACCTGTTCCAACACCGCATCCGCCATCCTGTGGGTGGTTTCTTTGGGGTAGTGTTTCGCTGTGGGCAGGTAAAAACAATAGTCACAGGAAAGGTTGCAGTCCGCTGAAACCGGTTTTATGAGCAGGGAGAACGGTGTCATTTAGCTTACCTTTCAATTCGTAATGGTTGCATTCAGGTTACGTGAAAGTAATGCAAAAAGAAAGCCAATCGGTGGTCGGTATGGAAAGGAACGGAATTTAACTCTTCCCGCCGATAAGACTGTGGGAAATCGGCGGGAAAGGCAGTTTCGAGGATGGCTGGAACCGGAAGATCCGGGGGCTGATGGGATTGTGTTAACGGGTCGGATACGTTCCGGAATCCAGCACATAGCCTCTTTTTGATGCCGGCGGAGATGCCGGCATCCTTATTCTGGGTTCAATGCCTTGAAACAGGCCACAAGGCCGTCAAGGGTCAACGGGGTGTCGCGGCTGACGATGACGCCGTTGACTTCGAGTACGGGAACGGCGTCCAAAAGTCCCTGGCGGGTGATGGCAAGGTTGTCGGACACCATTGATATGCGGGCCTTGACCCGGGCTTTTCTCAGGGCGGTTTTAACCCTGTTCTCCAGGATCATCAACCGCCCCGCGTCAATATCAAGGACCCGTACGGTGTGGGCCACGGTTACCGCTGTGTTGCCGTGAATACGGCTGTGACGGCCTCTTCGACGGCGGGGTCCAGGAGGCTTTCCGGTGCCTGGGCCAGGATGTCCTTGACCTTTTTATTGGCCTTTACAACGATATCTTCGGCCCCTGAGGCTTCCCAGGCGTCATAGGATTTCCAGTCGGAAATTTCCGGGCTCCACATACTTCTGCAGGCCTTGACCGTGGAGGGATGGGTCAGGTAGGTGCCGCCGTGTCCTACGGCTTGTATCGTCTCCACGGCCAGGTCCTCGGCCGTGGCGGAGATGCCCTGTTTGATGCGCAGGGCTCTGGAAATGATCTCCTGGTCGATGATCATCTTCTCATAGGACAGGGTCATGAGGGCATCCAGGGTGCCCAGGCATTGTACGCCGATGTTGGCACCGCTTAAGACCCCCATGAGCAGGCTCATCATGGTTTCATAGCCGGCCTGGCAGTCAATGGCCTTGGCATGGGTGATCCCGCACATGGTCCGTGTGGGAAGCTTGTAGTATTCGTTGCCCATCTGGATGTTGGGGGTGTTGATGAGCATGGCTTCCGGGGTGCCTGCGGCAAAGCTGCCGGTCTGCATATGGCCGGTGGTGGAGGCTGTTGCATAGACCACGGGGGCGCCGGGCCGGGTCAGCTGGGTGAGCACGATGCCGGCAAGCAGTTCGGTGTTCTGGAGAACCGCCGTGCCAAGGAAGCTGATGGGGCCTGAGATGCCTGCCATGATGCAGGGGGCCAGCAGGGTGATCTGGTTCCGTTTGGCATATTCCATGATGGTTTCGCAGGTTTCAGAGGCAAAACCTAAGGGGGTCAGCGGGTTGACCAGGACCCCCAGGCAGTGGTGGTCTTCCAGGAAACCGTTTCCGCCGAAGGCCGTGTCCACCATGTCCAGGTTCTGCCGGACTTTTTCTCCTTCAAAGCAGAAGCCGATGATGGGTTTGTCCGTATGCTTGAGCACGGCCGCCATCATGTGCAGGTGTTTGGTCTGTGAATCCACATCACTGGGGTCCACCGGGATGGTGCCGTTCAGGTGAACGTATTGCCCGGCCTGGCAGATTTTGATCACGTTGACGTAGTCTTCCATGGTGGCCTTGCGCCGCCCATGGTCCAGGTCCTGGATGAATACCGGCCCCACGTTGGGCTGGACCAGGAAGCCCTCGCCCACGGTGACCGAATGTTCCGGATTCCTGGCGGTCCATTCAAAGGTGCTGGGGCAGGTGGCCAGGGCATCCGCCACCATTTTCTCGGTGATAAATACGGTCTGTCCCTCAACCCTGGCGCCGCCCTGTTTGAACAGGTCGATGGCCGCCTGGCTGTGGAACTGGATACCGGTTTCCTTAAGATTTTTAAGGGAGGCCTCGTGGATCTTATCGAACATGTCTCTGGAAATC
Source organism: uncultured Desulfobacteraceae bacterium (assembly GCA_913041495.1). Classification (GTDB taxonomy): domain Bacteria; phylum Desulfobacterota; class Desulfobacteria; order Desulfobacterales; family Desulfobacteraceae; genus Desulfobacter. The sequence continues at coordinate 16,824 of CAJWHT010000113.1, forward strand.
ACTTCCAGGGCATTGTTTAATGGCATGGTTTCTTTCCTTGATTTACGTGTATGGATGCTGACGGATTCTTTCGTCCGTCTTTACTGGGTAAAGGATTTGCCGATGTGGGTCAGGGTATGGTCAAGCCCCCTGAAATCCCTTCGTTCAAGTCCTTCGAAAATCGCGTTCAGCCCTTCGGGGTCATATTCTGCCGGAGCGGGCAGGGTGATGTCTGCAGGGGTTTTGCAAACCTCATCGTAAAGGGCCAGCTGCCGTTTCATATTTTCAATGGAAAAGTCATTGAGCTGGGAGGAAAACCCGAACATGTGGCGCAGGATGAACCAGTCGTACCGGTTCACAATGGTGTAGATCTTAGCACATCTTTTTTCGGCTTCCTGGTCCAGGGTGTCACGATGATGGCTGCAGGCGCTTTGGCACGAGGGGATGCCGAAATGCATGTTCACCTCGGCCAAAAGGATATTGAGCATGGTGTTGGCAATGGTGCCGAACATCATGGGCATATCTTTTTTACTCATATCCGCAATGGTGGGCATGGCCGCATTGATGGCCTTGATGCCGGGATGGATCAACTGGCCCAGCACCAGGCCGAACAGCCCTTCTGCCTGGGCCAGGCAAGCCAGGCTGCTCATGCTGTAGGGGCCTGTCAGCCCGCCGATGGGCATGGTGTTCATGATGTATGGCAGGCCCCTTGTAACGGTGTTTAAAAAGGGGTCTGCCATTTCATCACTGACGGTCATATAGGTGGAAATAATGCTCAAAGCGGCACCGACCCTGTGCCCCTGTTCCTGATAGGCCGCAAGGCGGTCATAGGCCGGTTCCGTTAGCAGGGTCGGCATGATCAGCTTTCCCCTGGCCCCGGTGATCATATCATCCACGGCACGGCACTCCACCCGTTGTCTGCCTTCCATGTCCTTTCTTCGTATGCTGTTGCAGATATTAAAGGAGGACTGGAGGTTGGTCAGGCAGCGGGTATCTCCGAAGACGTCCGATAGTTGGGCCATATCCGCGTTGGTGGCGGATCTGGGGCCGCTGTCGTCCACGATATAGGCGGCCATGCCCCCGGTGCCGAATCCCCTGGGCCAGAAGTCCGCGCCCCGGTGCACCCCGTCCAGGCAGTCTTCGATCACGTCCTGGGAGATGTAAATCCGTCCCATATCTTCGCTGTAGGTGATCCGGGCCGCCTGGTCCGCTGCCATCCCGCCGATGAGTTTTTCAGCGGTTTTAGGGGATACTGCAAACCCGTAGGATTCAATCAGCATGCAGGCGTCCTGCTGGATCTGTTCGTACAGTTCCGGATTTCCGAACCGTTGTTTTTCCGTGCTTGTGGTATTCATGATATTCTTTGGCGCATTATTTTCGTTTTGGGTTATGGGGTTGGGGTGTTGT
>CAJWHT010000114.1 GCA_913041495.1 uncultured Desulfobacteraceae bacterium
TGGTGAAGGCATCTGCGGTGCGGATTTTATCTGCGCCGATTCGGGTGTCAAACAGGGAGCGAATCAGGGGGATATAGGATGATCCGCCGGTGAGAAATACCACATCGATATCAGCCGGGCGCAGGCCGGCCTCTTTCAGGGTATTGTCAATGCATGTGCCTATCCGGGCGGCTTCATCCCGGATCATTTCCTGGAACTCGACCCTCAGGATTGTCTCATTGATGGCCATGCCGTAATCCTTGAACACCGCCCGGGTGCTGTCCCGGTCCGACAAGTCGCACTTGGCCGATTCAATGGCCCTGAACAAGAGATAGCCGTAGTTGTTGTTTATAAGGTTTTCCAGGTTTTCCAGCAGTTTCTTATCGTTGAAACCTGCGTTTACCTTAAGTTCCCTGATATTGTTCAAGGTTCTGGGCAGCCGGAGCTGGGGGATCTTGTGCCATTGCATCAGCCGGCGGATCACCAGCGGAGACAGACCGGTCTCGTTATCACTGAACATGGATTTTACGGTGACATCTTTTCCGTAGTGGGCTGCGATCCGTTCCCGCATAATCCTGCCGTCAAAGTTGTCGCCGCCGATGTATACACCGCCTGAGGCGATGATATCTGCGTCCCGGCCGCTGCCTGAGTTGGCAGCCCCGCGGTGCCGTCCTGCCCTGTGGATGGTAAAATCGGAGGAGCCTGCACCGAAATCCCCCACAAGAACAATCTCTTCGCTTCTTTCGGGCAGGCCTTGTTCGTAGGCCAGGGCTGCTGCTATGGGTTCAAGCTGAAAATCGATATGCTTGAATCCTGCAAGTCCAGCCGCACGGTGAAGCCTGTCTTGTGCCGTCTTTTCCCGTTCCGGATCTTCGGAGAAAATCACCGGCCGTCCCAGCACCACCTGGTCAACGGTCTGGCCGATCAAAGCCTCTCCCCGCTCCTTCATGGTCTTTAAGAACACGGCGATCAGCTCCTCTAAGGTGTAGGTGGTGCCGTAAATACTGGTTTTGTCAAATCCCGTATCGGGTAGAAAGGACTTTATGGACTGCATGTAGCGGCCGTCAGCCCCGTTGGCAATATACTGGGCCACCCCTTCGTATCCCACAAAGGTCCGGGTTTCCCCGTCCTCTTTGAGAAAGTAAAGGATGGACTTCAACGAATTTGAAATAGGGTTTTCCGGATCTAGGTTGAGCATCTCCACCTGTCCCTGCCGGGCAACGGCCAGGGCGGAATTCGAGGTTCCGAAATCAATTCCAAATACGGCTGACATTTTGGGTTCCAGTATATTTATCGTTTTTGTTTTTTTAAATGCGTTTGACCAAAATTGAAGCGAAGGAAGGGCAATTTACAGGAATTTTTTCGGATTGTAAAGATTTGCGGGTGATTTTTTCACCCGACAGTCCAGCCGCCATCCAGATACTGAGAATTCGGGTGCAACGGATCTATCTCATAGACACTTACCGGCCGATGATACCCCTTAACTTTAATTTGGCCAAGGGGGGAGCTTGGAAACTCATTGCGAACAAGTGCCCATGTGGTGTGGCTGATCAGGATTCGTCCGGGGGAACAGGCGCTTTCAAGGCGGGCCGCTATATTGACCTGCATCCCCATTGCGGTGAATTCTTTGCGTTCTGATGAGCCGTAGCCCCCGACAGTTGCCATGCCGGTGTTGATCCCGCATCTGATTTTGAAATTCTCATCAATTCCGGAATTGAACCACTTCTCATTTAACTCTTTCATTTTTAACTGCATGGCAACTGCCATCCTAAGACACCTTAGGGCGTGATCCTCATCGTTTGTCTCTTGCGGGGCACCGAAAATCACATACATGCCGTCTCCGATCAACTGGGCCAGGGTGCCGCCGAACGTATTTATGATGACATTCATCTCGGTCAGGTACTCATTCAACAAATTCCCCATGTCCTCGGGCTCCAGAGAATCCGTAATCTGAGTGAAATCTTTTATGTCGGAGAAAAACAGCGTCAGCTTTTTCCTATGGTGCTTCCATACCAGATCAACTTGCCCGCGGCGGATGGTTTCAGATATCTGAGCCGGTACGTACTTTGAAAGCAGCCGATACGCCTCTCGTACCTTGTCCTGCTCCCTTCTGAAATTCTCTTCGGCAACCATGCGATCATGGATATCTGTTACGATGCCCTGGTGATATCGAATTTGGGTTTCCGGGTCTTCGTAGACCGATGTCTGATCCTCAACCCAACGGACTTCCCCGGATTTTGTAATAATTCTGTAGATTTGGGTATACTTGTCCTTCTCCCTTTCTACATTCTCCTTTATTTCTTGTAAGGTTCTGTCCGAATCTCCTTTGTATATGATATCTCTGAACATCATTGTGCCGTTGATGAATTCTTCGGCATTGTATCCGAATTGGGATATGTTTGGTGAAATGTACACCATCTTACGGTGCTTCGGGTCTTTAGCGGCCAAACGGCGAAACAATACTGACGGACTTCGTTTAATGATCATTTCAGCAAGATCTAACGTCCGAATTCTGTTCTCGTTTTCAAGCTTTTGGGAGGCGATCCGATTCATAAGTAAAAAATATGTCGCATTGTGGGGATGGTCAACTTTTGAATCCGGGGACAACGCAGTGGTCTTTCAATCATATTATCCGCCCCTGAAAATCCAAATACCATTTTTTATGCCTCCCCGGGCAAGAAAGGGGGGATCGAAATGCTGGTTTCAGGCGAATGAAAACAGACATGGCACCGTTTATAAAAAACGGTGCCATGTCTGAGTGGGACGCTACCGGTTAGTCCGGAAAGGGAGCGGTAAGGGAAATAAGGCTATAATCCCTGGATTTCCATGGGCTGTTTTACCACGGTCAGAAGCATTTTAAAGCGGCTGGCCGCATACACCGCATGGGGGACGTTGGCGGGCATGACCACCACCTGGCCGGGACCCGCTTCCAGGACTTTATCGGCAATGGTGATCCGGGCAGTGCCGTCCAGCACCTGGACCATGGCATCTCCGGGGGAGGTGTGGGCGGAGATTTCTTCGTCCCGGTCAAAGGCAAACAGGGTGATGTTGACGTGGGGTTTTGCAGAAAGGGTGCGGCTGACCACACGGCCTTCCTCGTAGTCAACCAGTTCGTCCAGTGATACGGCTGCTGAAAAGGGAATGTTTTTGATCAGTTCTTTTTTTTTGTTTTTATCTTTATCTGTCATGGCAGTCTTCTCCTGCTAAGGTGTTTGTCAGATTCTACCCAAAGGGTAAATCTACCATACACCGTCTCTTTGGTAGATAAATTGATCCGGATCAAGACTCCTTACGTTTTTAAGCTTTTAGAGCCTGGTCAAGGTCTTCGAGGATATCGTTTATATCCTCAAACCCCACCGACAGGCGGACCATGTCACCCGTCACCCCTGCTTCCACCAATTCCTCTTCAGTGAGCTGGGAATGGGTGGTGGAGGCGGGATGGATGGCCAGGGTCTTGGCATCCCCCACATTGGCCAGATGGGAGACCAGGGTGAGGCTGTTGATAAATTTCTGTCCGCCCGCTCTGCCGCCCCGGGTGCCGAAAACCACCATACCGCCGAAGCCGTTTTCAAACAATTCTTTTGCCAGGGGGTGAGAGGGATCGGATTCAAGACCGGGATATCTGACCCAGGAAACCTGTTCGTGGTTTTCCAGGAACCGGGCCACTTTCAGGGCGTTTTTACAATGGGCGTCCATGCGCAGGGAAAGGGTTTCGATTCCCTGGAGGATCAGCCAGGCATTGTCCGGGCTGATACAGGCCCCCAGGTTCCTTAGGGGGCCCACCCGCATTCTGAGGATGAATGCAATGGCGGTAAGCTCTCCGATATCGTGGGCCCAGCGCAGGTCGTGGTAAGACGGATCCGGGGCGTTGTACAGGGTAAACTTGGGATCGCTCCAGTCAAAGGTGCCCGAATCCACCACTATGCCGCCCAGGGCAGTACCATGACCGCCGAGCCACTTGGTCAGGGAGTGGATGACAATATGGGCGCCGTGGTCGATGGGCCGGAACAGATAGGGGGTGGTAAAGGTGGCATCCACGGCCAGGGGAAGGTGGTGTTTTTGGGCCACCTTTGCCAGGAGGCGGATATCCGTTACATCCAGGGAGGGATTGCCAATGGCTTCGGTGAAGATCAGCCGGGTCCTGTCGGTGATGGCAGATTTAATATCTTCTCCCTTGTCCGGGTGGACGAAGTTCACCTTGATGCCCATTTCAGGCAGCATGTTCTGGAACATGGTAAAGGTACCGCCGTAAAGGTTGGCGGTGGACACCACCTCATCGCCGTGCCCGCAGACATTGATGATGGTGTAGAAGATGGCGGCCGTACCGGAAGACAGCGCCAGGGCCGCAGCCCCGTTGTCCAGGGCGGCTACCCGTTTTTCCAGAACGTCCTGGGTGGGATTCTGGAGCCGGGTGTAAATATTGCCCAGCTCCTTGAGGGCAAAGAGGTTGGCCGCATGCTCGGTATTTTTGAACAGGTAGGCCGAGGTCCGGTGAAGGGGGACGCCCCGGGAGCCGGTGTCATCGGTCTGGATACCGCCGTGGAGGGCCAGGGTATTGAATCTGTGTGCCATGGGGGTTCCTTTCAGTTGCTGTGATAAGTTTGTTTGGACTAACAACTGCAAAAGAACATATGCACGCATATTGATTCGTCAAATCGTGTCGAAGGAGAAATATGGTATGCCGGCGGTGATGCCTCCTATAGTTTGAATGCCTCCGCTGCTTGGTCACTGAGATATCCGGCAATGGGCATGGCTGAGGTGGCGGCCGGAGACGGTGCATTGCAGACATGCAGGGACCGTCCGGTTCTGGCAAACAGGAAATCATGGACCAGGCTGCCGTCTTTGAGCACGGCTTGTGCGCGGATGCCGGCAGGGTAGGGCGACAGGTCATCGACCCCAAGCGATGGGCAGTATTTTCTGATCCGTCGCAGGTAGCCGGGTTTATAAATCGAATCGATCCATTCCCCGATTCCGGACTTAAGATGGGTGCCCATGACCTGCCAGAAGCCTTTGAAGGTCAGCATGTCCAACGTGTCTGAGGGGTCAAGGTTAATCGTGCCGTATCCTTCGCGTTTCCATCCCAGGGTGGCATTGGGACCCACGGTTACGCTGCCGTCTATCATGGGTGTCAGGTGAACGCCCAGAAAGGGCAGGTCCGGATCAGGAATGGGGTAGATCAAATGGGATACGATGGAATTCAGCCGGTCCGGCAGGCAATAATACTCTCCCCGGAAAGGTATGATCCGAAAGTCGATGTCGATGTCCATCATCCGGGCCAGGCGGTCTGCCTGGAGGCCGCCGCAGGCAATGAGGTACTTTGTGGTTAGTTGGTGTCCTGCGGCCTTTTTTGCCGTTTTGCAGAAGGTACGGACCGTGATACAGGTATCTGTTTCCCGCAGGGAGGATACGTCACTGCCGGTCATAATTGTCCCGCCGGCATGCCGGAATACATAGGCCATCTTGGCCGTGATCTTTTTAAAATCCGTAATCCCCGTGGCCGGCACTTTCAGGGCGCCGAGGCCTAAGATATTGGGTTCCGCCCGGTTCAATTCCTGCCGGCTGAGGCGGATGGCACGAATGCCGTTTTCACGGCACCGCCCTTCAAGGGCCTTCATCCGTTCCATTTCCAGGGGGGTGGTGGCCACCAGTAGCTTTCCGCACTGGCGGAAAGGCAGGTTGTGGGTGCGGCAAAAGTCGATGGTGGCCCGGGAACCCCTCTTGCAGAAATCGGCCTTCAGGCTGCCGGGCTGATAATAGACGCCCGCATGGATGACCCCTGAGTTGTGGCCGGTTTGGTGTGCGGCAAACGTGTTTTCTTTTTCAATCAATAGGATGCGGGCATCCGGGTACCTTTGTTTGAGCTCCATGGCCGTGGCCGCGCCGACGATGCCGCCGCCAATCAGGGTAATGTCGTAGTCTGTCAACGTTTTTTTCCTTCTGCCCCTGTCTTTTATTTTAAGTTGGGTATTTTCCGGTCCGTCATAGTACACGTATATAAGTGGTACTGCTTTTGCCGGGGGCATTATAGCCCCGGTATCCCCCCATTGCAACGGATGGTTGCCCCACGGTTGAGATTTATCCGTTCACTAGTTGACAATCCATAAAAATATACCGTATTCTGATCGCGTACCTACCGCTTTATTACGAAAAAACGAGTATTAAAAAAATACGCGGTGCGTGTCGTGATCCGTCACGATGGCCTGTTGTATTACAGCATACAAATGTCTGCAGATTTGTATTGCCGTGCGTTTTGAACAAACCCTACTCAAAGGAGGAAGATGTCCATGAAGAAATTGGTGATTATGTTCGCCCTGAGTCTCAGCCTGTTAGCCAGCGTCCCTGCCATGGGGGAAACCATTGTATTTGCCACCGGCGAGTGGGCGCCTTTTATCGGTGAAACCCTGCCGGATTACGGCCTGCACTCCAAAATCATCACCAAGGTGTTCACCAAAATGGGATATGAGGTCAAACTGGATTTCATGCCCTGGAAGCGTACGTACCAGTTGACAAAGAAAGGGGATTATATTGCCACCTTCACCTGGTCAAAAACCCCGGAGCGGGACGAAGAGATGTTCTATCCTAAAAATGAGCTTTCCCTGTCCAAAGAGGTGGGATTCTATAAAAAATCCAAGTTCCCGGACGGACTGACCCTTACCGGACTTGAAGATATCAAAACAAAGAACCTGAAGGTGGTGGGTATTGCCTCATACTGGTATGAAAAGGCGCTCAAAGATCTGGGAATCAAGGTTCATATCGTCTCCACCGGTGACCTGGCCTGGAAAATGCTCAACGGCGGCAGGGCAGACATCCTGATAGAGAATTATGATGTGGGCAATGCCGAGTCCCAGGCCTTTCTGGGACAGGGGAAAAATGCCGAGTTCGGCATCACGGCGCCTTTGAAAACCCAGCATATGTATCTGGTCTTTTCACGGGTTCATCCAAAAGCCAAGGAGATCATGGCCAAGTATGACGAAACCGTGGCCGCAATGAAGGCGGCAGGCGACCTCTAAATAAATATACCTATCTGTTTCCCTCGCCTCCGGCGATGCCTGCCGGAAGCGGGGGAAACTTTTATCCCTTTCTTTTTTCATCCCACCTTTTTTGAATACCATTGAATGTACCGGACCAATCTCTTCTTGCGCATTGGCATAAAGGTTGCTCTCCATCATATCTATTTTGACTATGGCTATGGGGATATGGCAGGAGGAGGGTCGCAATGGAAAACCAAGGCTTTTGGAACACACATTCACTTAGGTTTCTTGAGATGGCTTATGAGGCAGGGTTCATAGAACGCATCGAGAACCCGGACGGCTACGGCAGCAGGACCGGTGACTGCGGTGACCGGGTGGCTTTTTTCATCATGGTGGAAGCGGGGCTGTTGACGCATATCTCCTTTGAGGTGGACGGCTGTCTGAACACGGTGGCCTGCTGCAACACGGTGGTTCGTCTGGCCCGGGGCCTTTCTATAGAAGCTGCCTGGGATATTACTCCGGACCAGGTGGATGCCTACCTGGAAACCCTGCCCGAAGATCACTACCACTGTGCGGAACTCTCTGTGGGAGGATTTTATCTGGCGCTGAAGGATTACGCGTCTAAAAGTTAAACGGCCTTGAACGTTTGAATTGTTCAATTTTTCTAAATTCTTCAACATCCGGCCCGTATCAAATTCGCAATACTTAAAATTCTTATCGGCAGATACGGTGGCCGATTTATGTAATTCCTTTAAAACTATGGCTATTTTTATATTTCCGGCAAGTGGTACGCTTTCTGCTAAACAAAACCATAAAAACAGATTGTGCCCGCAAGGCACAAGGTTCCTGAGGCCGAATAAACTTAAGGGCGTATGGATATGGTGACAAATAAAAAGGGACTTTCCCTGATGCTGATCGACAATGACAACCACGTGCGGGAGTCATTGAATGTCTTTTTTGGTGTCAGCCATTCTGATTTTCTCAGTTTCAAATCAGGTGAGGAGGGGCTGAACGCCCTCAAGTACCAGAAGGTGGATGTGTTGATCTCGGATTACTTTCTGCCGGATATGGACGGGCTGGCCTTCTTGATACAGGCGGCAGGATTGCAGCCAGAAGTGATCCGGATTCTCATGGCCACCATCACCAGTGAAGAACTGGAACGGCAGATCCTTGCCTCAGGCATCGACAGATTCATTGAAAAGCCCCTGACCGTTGCCACGCTGGATACGGTTATCAATGAACTGTTACCCGAATAGGAGATCAACTTTTAGGTCGGAGATAAAGATGGAAGAAAAACACACATGGGACTGGCGCACTGAACTCAAGGAAATACCAGTGAGCGAATGGACTTCCCGGTACAACTGGGTGGAAGATCCCTGTATGACACCCGACGGAGAATCGGTTGCCGCCATTGTCAATTTGGACGAGATGGCCTTCGGCATCTGTGTGAACGGTGAACTTTGGGACGGTGAGCATGAAAAGGCCTGGCACCTTGTTGCACTTCCCGGTAATAGGATCGCCGCTGCGGTCTGCCGGGATGAGGAATGGTCCTTGGTGGTGGACGGACAGGCCTGGGAAAACCAATTCGATTTTATCTGGAACCTGTCGGCCACACCGGACGGCAAACATATCAGTATAGCCTTCCAGAAAGACATGGAATACGGGATGGCCGTGGATGACACCTGCTGGGAAGAATCCTTTGAGAACATGACCGGCATGACCCTGGGGGACACAGGGAAGACCGCAGCCGTGGTTCAGGTGGCGCCCATGGCGGCGGCGGATATCAATGCATTCGCCAAAGGGGTGTTTGCCGTGGCACAGGACGGCCGGTTTGGCGAAGAACGTTTCCTCAATGCCTGGGATATAAGCTTTGACGCCACCTGTGACAATCTGGCCTGGGCGGTCCGCCTGGACCGGGAGCAGTATTCGGTGGCAGTGAACGGCACTGTCTGGGACAGCCGGTTTCAGCAGGTCTGGCAGCCCGTGTTCTGCGGGGATGCCGTTGTTGCTCCGGTCCGTTACCAAGGGCAATGGCGTTTGTTCATGAACGATGAACCCTTCTGGCTAAACGGCTATGCAAACCTCTGGCGGCTGAAACCGTCTGCGGACGGCCGCCACCTGGCAGCGATTGTCGCACAGGAATTCGGACGATGGACTGTTGCCGAAGATGACCAGGTCTGGCCGGTAACCTGGGATACCATGGTCAGGGACATCTACTACTCGGATGATAAAGACACGCTGCTCGCCGTTTTCAAGGACTGTGGGGCATGGGGACTAGCCCGGAACGGTACGGCCTGGAATTTGCGCTGTGACAAGATCTTCACTCCGGATATGAATCGAGACGGCAGTGTGGTGGCGGTCGGCTTCGAGAACGAGGGGCAGTTTTTCGTGGCGGTGAACGATCAGGTCATCGCAGGACCCTATGAGGCCATGGGCGATCCTGTGGTGAACCCTGAAGGTGACAAGGTGCTGGTCAAGGGGATAAAGAACGGGGTTTACAGACGACAGGTGGTAACCCTGTAAGGAGAGAGGATATGAATGCGTTTATCGATTTTATTATGGGTCCCATGGTGTGGATCTCCTTTCTGATTTTTTTGGGGGGACTGGGATACAAGTTGTACCGCATCATCCATGAGGTTAGGACCAAAGAAGGCTACGTGTTTTCATACCTGACCTGGTATCACAGTCTGCGGTCCATCGGGGCATGGCTGATTCCTTTTTACCCCAGGGCCACACGGCAGCAGCCATTTTTCTACGGGGCCTCTTACATATTTCACCTGGCCCTGTTCGTGGTGCCTTTGTTTTTATCCGCCCATATTGTGCTGGTGGAGGAGGCCTTCAATGTTTCCTGGCCCGCACTGAACGATACCTTTGCCGATCTGCTCACCGTGGTGATCATCGCTTCCCTGGCCTTTTTTACCGGACGGCGGCTGATTCAGCCGGAGGTGAAGTTTCTCACCACGGCACAAGATTTTGCCCTGCTTTTTATCGTTTTGATACCCTTTCTCACCGGGTTTCTGGCCTACCACCAGGTTTTTGCCTACCAGTGGATGATGATCCTCCACATCCTGTCCGGTGAGTTTATGCTGATCATCATTCCCTTTTCACGGTTTTCACACATGATAACAGCGGCCCTGACACGGGCCTATACCGGTTCCGAATTCGGCAACGTCAGACACGCCAGGGACTGGTAGGCTGCATATCCAAAGGAGTAATGTTATGAACCCAACCGAAAATACGTTGGACCAGGCCGTAGAGGAGGGACTTGAGCGGCTGACCCAGGAGCGGATTACCCGGACGGTCAACCAGGTGCTTGAAAAAGAAACCGGCGCCAGATTTACTGCCTATGTGGAGACCTGCATGCGCTGTGGCCTCTGCGCCGACGCCTGTTCTTTTTTCCTGTCCAACGACAGGGACCCTAACCGTATGCCGGCCGGCAAGGTGAAGCAGACCGTCTGGGAGATGCTGGAAAAAAAAGGCCGTGTGTCCAAGGATTTTTTGCGCCGGGCCGTCCGCATCGCACATCTGGAGTGCAACGTCTGCCGCAGATGTTCCATGTACTGCCCCTTCGGCATTGATATCGCCTATATGATGCTGCTGGTCCGGCGGATCATCCATAAACTTGAGATCACCCCCCTGTATATCCAGGACACGGTGAATTCCCATTCGGCCACCTTGAACCAGATGTGGGTGAAAGAGGATGAATGGATCGATACCCTCCAATGGCAGGAAGAGGATGCCAGAGAAGAGTTCGAGGATTTAAGAATTCCCCTGGACAAGCCCGGGGCGGACATCATGTATTCGGTCATTGCGCCGGAGCCCAAATTCCAGGCCGGCCTTATTTACCAGGCCGCCGTTATCATGCATGCGGCAGGAATGAACTGGACCATGCCCTCCCGGCCGGGATGGGACAACTCCAATATGGCCATGTTCACCGGGGACAATGAAATTTCCGGGCGGATTGCCCGTGCCTTCTATGAAACCGCGGCCGACCTCAATGTGCGCCGCATCGTCATGGGGGAATGCGGTCATGCCTTCCGGTCCGTCTACGATGTGGGCAACCGCTGGGATGCATGGGCAATGCCGCCCTTTGAGGTGGTGCATGCCCTTGAGTTTTACCATGAACTGCTGACACAAGGCCGGATCACCATCACGGAAAAATACGGTAAGAAAGTAACCCTCCACGATCCCTGCAACGTCTCACGGGGCAGGGGGCTTCATGATATGGCCAGAGAGGTCGTGGGGATGACCTGCTCGGATTTCGTTGAAATGACCCCCAACCGGGAGCACAACTACTGTTGCGGTGCCGGCGGCGGGGTGATCAACTGCGGCCCTCCCTACAAGGGCGAGCGGATGGTCAACAACCGGGTCAAAGCGGAGCAGCTGCGGGATACCGGTGCCCAGGTACTGATCGCCCCCTGTCACAACTGCCATTCCGGCCTGGAAGATATCGTCCACCATTACGAGTTGAATATGGAGGTGAAGTTCCTGGGGGATATCATTTACGAAACCATGGAAAAGAGAGTCTATACACCAGGAGTTTAAGATGGGTGAGATTAGAATGAAAACGTGTTTAACCGCTATGCTTGTTGTCTTGGCGTTCTGTTTCGGGACGGCAGGGGCCCAGGAATTGATCCGCATGGATACCTATGCCTTTGATTCCACCCGGCGGCCGGCCGCTGTTTTTGACCACGACATACACAATGAGGCTGCGGAACTCGACGACTGCGCCGTCTGCCATCATGTCTGGGAGAACGGTACCCTCGTTGAAGACGAGTCCAGCGAAGACTCCCCCTGTTCCGAATGCCACGGGGTGAACCCGACACAGGAGAACGAAATGGCACTGGCCAATGCCTTTCATACTAAGTGCAGGTCCTGCCACATTGACAAGGGAGCAGGCCCCATCCTCTGCGGCCAGTGCCACCGGAAAATGCAAGGAGGCGAATAATGAGCCAGAATGAAGCAAAGAAAATAATGATTGTGGATGACGACCCGGCCATCACCCGCTACCTGGAGGTGCTGTTCCAGGACAACGGGTATCTGACCTGCATAGCCGATGACGGCAGAACGGCCATGGATCTGTTCAAGGCGGAAGGCCCCGATCTGATCACACTGGACCTTGAAATGCCCGAAGAGTGGGGGCCAAGATTTTTTAGAAAACTGTCCAAAATCAAGGGGTTTTCCACCCCGGTCATTGTGATTTCCGGTCTTTCGGGCCGAAAGTATTCCATCCCTAAAGCAGATGCCTTCTTTGCCAAACCCTTTGATAAGGACGAACTGCTGGCGGAAGTCAACCGGATTCTTACAGGATAGGAAGCAAGCTATGGAACATAACCCGATGAAAAAAAGATTGATTCCCCGGCGGGGGCTGGCGGTGAAACTGCTGGTGCCTGTGGGGCTGGTGCTGTTTGCCAGTATTTTCATCTGGTCTCATTTTTCCACGAGGTACCAGGAACGGATGCTCATCGATAAGGCCGTTTCCGACGTGGACAAGTTCTGTAACTCGGTGCTCAAACTCACCTGGTTTGCCATGCTCCACTCCCCCAGCGAAGACATGCAGGACATCATGAAGTCCATGGCCGATTACAACGACATCCAGGAAATCCGAGTATATGACTGCCAGGGACAGGTTCGGTTCTCAAACTCCCATGCGGAGATCGGCCTAAACGCTGAGAAAACAGATGTCTCCTGCAGGGTTTGCCACAGTATGGCGCCGCCGGTGATGCAGCCGGATATCAAGGCCCGGACCCGCATTTTCTCCTCTGATACGGGAGAGCTTCGTCTGGGTGTGATCAACCCCATACTCAACGGGCCTTCCTGCTCCAGTGCCGAATGCCACTACCACCCCTCCCATATCACAAAGCTCGGTTCCCTGGATGTTGTGGTATCCCTTGCGGCGGTAAGGCAGGAGATCTCCCAGAGCAGGAAAGTGTCGGGCTGGACCGCCGTTTACCTCTTTGCCATCCTGGCGGTGACCATCTGTGTGATCATTCTTTTCCTGGTGACCCACCCCATCAACCGGCTGATCCAGGACACCCGGTTCATCGCCATGGGCAAATTTGAGCGGTTGAATCACCGCAGGGACTCCGGTGACGAGATCGGCCAGTTGTCCACAGCCGTCAATGCCATGGGCAAGGAAATCCAGGAAAAACAGACGGCGCTCAACCGGGAAAAAATCCGGTATCAATACCTGTTTGAACAGGTGCCCTGCACCATTACGGTGCAGAATAAAAAATACGAACTGATCGAGTTTAACCAGGAGTTTGAGCGGCGGTTCAACCCGTCTTACGGGGATCATTGTTACGCTGCCTACAAAGACCTGGATGCCAAATGCCTCAACTGTCCGGTGGAAAAAACCTTTGAAGACGGCAGGCCACACTTCAGCGAGGAATCCGGGGTGAATAAAGACGGATCAGAGGCCCATTGGTTCGTAAAAACCGCACCGCTGCTGGACGAGGAGGGCAACGTGGTGGCGGCCATGGAGATGAGTCTGGACATCAGCCGGCGCAAAAAGCTGGAAGAAAAGGTAAAGATCTCCGAGAAGAAGTACCAGGCCATATTCAAAAACATCCCCAACCCCGTATTCATTGTGGACAGGGCCGCGTTGACGATTCTGGATTGCAACGATGCGGCCCTGGCGGTCTACGGGTATGCCCGGGATGAGATAAAAGGGCGGGGGTTTGGCCAGTTGTTCCCGTCGGATGCGGTGTTTGACCAGATCCGCGGCAGTATGGATATCTGCTTTCACGAACGGATGGTCAACGTCAAGAAGGATGAGGACTACCTTTACGTGAACATCTGGATCAGCCCCGCGGACTTTGTGGACAGAAACGTCCTCATCGTCACCACGGTGGATATCACGGATTCCGTTGAAACCGAGCACCAGTTGATCCAGGCCGGCAAAATGGCCACTCTGGGGGAAATGGCCACGGGGGTGGCCCACGAACTCAACCAGCCCCTGTCCGTCATCAAAACGGCGTCCGGGTTTATCGCAAGAAAGATATCTTCCGACCAGGAGATAGACAAAGAGATTCTTAAAACCCTGTCCGAAGAAATCGAATCACATGTGGACCGGGCATCAAAGATTACCAATCACATGCGGTTGTTCGGCAGAAAATCGAAATTTCAAAAGGAATCCGTGAACATCAACGATGTGCTGACCCGGGGGTTTGATATTTTCAGCCAGCAGTTGAAACTGCGGGAGATCGACGTCATCTGGAAATTATCCCAGGATCTGCCCCTGATCAGCGCCGATCCGGTCCGGCTGGAGCAGGTCTTCATCAACCTGCTGATCAATGCCAGGGATGCCATCGTAGCCAAATTTGATGCGGCGCGCATAAAGACAGGCGGAGATTCCCCGGAAAACGACCTGAGGCAGATTACCCTGAAGACCCGTGTGGAAAAGGGCAGGGTCCGGGTCAAAATCAGGGATACCGGTACCGGCATATCCAGTGCCCATCTGGACAAAATTTTCGAACCCTTTTTCACCACAAAGAAAGTGGGGCAGGGCACGGGGCTCGGGCTGTCCATCTCCTACGGGATTATCCGGGAATCCGGCGGAGAAATCACGGTGCACAACAACAAGGACGGCGGGGCCACCTTTATCATGCTGTTTGCGGCTAAGGAGGAGACCCATGGCTGATCCTAAAAAGAATCAAAACCAGGATCGTATCTATACCATCTTGCTGGTGGATGATGAAGCCGGGATCCGTAATGTGCTCAACATCACTTTGACCCATGCAGGTTTCCGGGTGCTGCTGGCGCCGGACGGGGAGCAAGGCCTTTCCATCTTCAGGGAAAAGAAGCCGGATATCGTTATTACGGATATCAAGATGCCCGGCATCGACGGTATTGAACTGTTGCGGCGGATCAAACAGACAAGTCCTGAAACCGAGGTAATCATGATTACCGGACACGGGGATATGGATCTGGCCGTCAAAAGCCTGCAATACGAGGCAGCGGATTTCATTACCAAACCTATTGACTCGGAGGAACTTGAAGTATCCGTGGGCAAGGCCGTGGACCGGATTTCCATCAATGCCAGGATCCGCAGCTACATGGATGATCTGAAAACCCTGATCCGGGAAAAGGACAGAAAATTAGATGAGAGCGAAAACCTTGTAACCATCGGCCAGACCGTGGCGGGGATGTCCCATGTTATCAAAAACATCGCCGGCGGCCTCAAGGGTTCGTCCTTTATCCTGGAGCAGGGCATAGAAAACGAAAACCGGGAGTATCTGGTGAAGGGCTGGGAGATGATGAAGGGTAACATCGACAAGATCACCAACCTTTCCCTGGATCTGCTCAACTATGCCAAAACCAGCCGGCTCAAACTCAAAAAAACCAACCCCAACCACCCGGTCAATGAACTTTTGACCCTTCTGGCCCACCGGGCGCAAATGCAGGGAATCGCGCTGACCATGACACCGCTGGACGCTGAAGTGACGGTTTCCGTGGACTGCACGGCCATATACAACGCCCTGTTTAACCTGGTCACCAACGCCTTTGACAGCTTTGCGGGAGTTGATGATGAAAGGGAACCCAAGGTTTCCATCGAGGTGGAAAATGAAGATAACTGTGTGATTTACCGGGTCCAGGATAACGGCTGCGGCATGGAACCGGATATCGCCCGGGCGCTGTTCAAGGAGTTTATCACCACCAAAGGGACCCACGGAACGGGATTCGGCCTGATGACCACCAAAAAGATCATTGACGAGCACCGGGGACAGATCCGGTTTGATACCCAGAAGGGAAAAGGATCTGTATTCATTGTGACGATTCCTGCCGACCCCGTGACGGTGTCGGAAAAGGGCAGGTAAAGGGGAGGTTCTATGGATAAAATACGGGTTTCAACAGACGGCAGGATCATCAAACGGGGAAAGCCCTTTTCCGGAAACCCCCTGTCACTGCTGGCCCATATGGTGGATCTGGAACCCGGGTTTACCCTGAACTCCTTTTTTTCAATGGTGGCCCAAAACGCGGTTTTCACAGAGTTATCCGCACTTGTGCAACCTTTGAGCGCCATGGCGGCCAAAGCCGGGAAAGGGTACCCCAAGGCCCATGAGATCGATGGCCTAGTTTTTTACAAAACCATTGCCATGAAGGGATTCCCGGGAAAACCGGGGGTGGATATATACAACAGTCTTAAAGGGGTAAAGGCTGATGAAACCATAGGATTAAAATTTTTCCAGATGGAAAGTTTACTGGAACATGACTTTTGCCTGGGAGAGCTTAAACATATCATCTTCGGCGACAGCCAGGATATGTTTACCTATGACACCCATTATTCGCTGTTTGAACTCATCGAAGGGGTGACATGGGAGTTGTCGTTTAATTTTAACCCGTTACAATGTTCCATAAGGGGGTAGTTATGTTTAAAAAAATACTATTCGCCACCAATGCGTCACCTGCCTGTGATGCGGCCGCGAAGATCGCCTTTGAGCTCGCGGAAAAGTATGAATCCGAATTGACCCTGCTTCACGTATTTGGCGAACCCTCCCATGGGAGCGGCGCCTTTGTCACTGATTACGTGACCGGCGAAAAGGAGACGCCGGGGCCGGATTATATTGAATGGGTGAAAGAGGAGATGAAAACCAATTACGGGTCTTTGGTGGAAAAACATGGGGCGCCCACCTACGAAGCCATGGCAGGGATCCCCTCCACCGAGATCCTGCGGTATGCCAGAAAGATCGAAGCCGACTGCATCATCATGGGGGCACATACCCGCCAGGATGATCCGGCGGCGGAACGCTTTCGGGGGATCATCGGCACCACCATGCAGAAGGTGGCCCTGCGGGCCAAGTGCCCTGTACTCATCATTTCCCGGCCCTGTGAAACCTGCTTCTGGTACTTTAACCAGATTGTTTTCGGTACGGATTTTTCCAAGGCTTCCATGTCCGCCTTCCAGTTCGCCTATAAGATGGCCAAGCATATCGGATGCAAGCTGCATCTGTTTCATGCGGTGAACATCGAGACAACCCAGGCCGGGGCAGGTCC
This sequence comes from uncultured Desulfobacteraceae bacterium, assembly GCA_913041495.1. GTDB lineage: Bacteria > Desulfobacterota > Desulfobacteria > Desulfobacterales > Desulfobacteraceae > Desulfobacter. The sequence goes on from CAJWHT010000114.1 coordinate 16,947, forward strand.
CGGGCAGATGTCCATCGAATCCCGGATTAAAGCGGCCAAGGAAAAAATCGAATCCATCTACGTCTCACAGATGGAAGACTTTGACAACTACGACATCGTTGTCTGGGAAGGGGTTCCCTATGTGGAACTGCTCAAATTTGCCAGGGAAATCAGCGCAGATCTCGTGGTCATGGCCCACCACACCAAAGAGGTGGATATTGAAGATGCGGTCATGGGCTCCACCATTGAGCAGGTGGTCTTAAGGTCTGCCTGCCCTGTGGCCAGCGTGAACAGGCCCGACAGGCTTTGATTTGCCAAGGTAAATCTATTTCGGTCAACATAACCCAGGTGTCCGGACAGGACAGGCACAGGCAATTTACTATTTCAGACAACCATGGCGCAGGTGCCTGGCCTGTCCCGGTACCCCCGATCTTCTTTTCGATAGATCATTGGCAACGAGGGACGGAACATGACCCTGACGGATAAAAGAAAGGTGCTCATCATTGAGGATGAGATGGAAATGCGCTTTTACCTGATGACGGTGGTGACATCACTTGGGTTTGACCCGGTGATGACCCGGAACGGTGCCCAGGGGCTTGAGATGCTGAAAACAAGGATACCGGATCTGATCATCCTGGATATTATGATGCCTGAAAAGGGCGGGGCTTTGGTGTACCGGGAGCTTGTCGCAAATGAGAGATACCGGAAAATACCCCTGATGATTTTCTCCGGTGTGGACCGTTCGGCGTTTGAACATTATGTGAAGATGCTCAATACAGAACCGCCGGCAGATACACAGGTTGCCAAATACCCGGTGCCCAAATACTATGTTGAAAAATCGGCAGATCCGGACTATCTAAAGAAGAGGATCACCACATGCATGAATGATCCGGCTTTCCAGATCCAGATTTCCAGGGGAACGGCAAATGAAAATACTTCTGGTTGACGATGAAAAGGGTATCCGCAAGGTGCTGGGCATCGCCCTTGCCGATGCCGGCTATGAGGTGACCGAGGCCTGTGACGGCCGGGAGGCCGCCCGATTGGTTCTCAAGAT
>CAJWHT010000115.1 GCA_913041495.1 uncultured Desulfobacteraceae bacterium
TACGATACCGTTTGCCATGTAGGCGTTCTCCTAAATAAGAATAAAAATAAATCGTTTCGATCTTAAAGAATAATCACTGATTTCTCGGGGAAAACATCTAAGGAAGAAACTCAAGCACTTTTAAAAAAGTAGTGCAATGGGTATAGAGCATACAGGAACCATTTAGTATGTCAAGGAATTTAAATTATTATGGCAAAAGAAAGAACGTATACCGGTATCCATTGAAAGCAGATGAATAAAAAAAGCAAACTGCGCAATAATGGAAGCCCTCCTCTTCACCCGAAATTAAGATGCCTACCCTTCAAATGTCTTCGCGCACCTCGTGATTAATCTCACAGTATGGAACTGTGTCCTACATCTGTTCACAAAGTTTTTTAAAATTAAGCAGTTGCCGGCGCATCATCACCCAGTCTCCAAAGCAGAGAAAAGACGATAGCAATTTCCCCGATAATCCTTTGGGAGAGTTCACGTGTATTTTTACCAGGAGCCTGCAGTTCCGTTCATCCTGCCGGACGATCAGATAGGTGATCACCGTATTTGTGCAAAATATTTTCCGGAGCCTGGGGTTCAGGGAAATCGTCAAAAAACCTCCGGGTTCAAAATCAATCAATTCAAAAATCGTCATGATGGGCTGGCCGATTTCAAGGTGGTCCAGCCCCGGGATGAGCGCCTGGGGGCTTTTTCTTCCGAAATTATCAATCCAGTCATAGCTGTAAGGCGCCACCCTCATCTGGCAAAGCCATTTGAAAACGGTGTCAGGACCGGCGCAGATGGAAATCCCTCGGTACCAGGCGTCTGAAAACCTTTGGACGAACCTGTCGCAGGGAAACTTTATCTCACGTTCTTCGGTTGTGACACCCCAGTTTTCATATGAAGATCCCATGAATGACACCTCCGGAATGTTTATATACGGAAAAGGTCAAATACCTTCAGGGAATACGGACCATTTTGCTGTAGGTTTCGTTGATGATGTCGAGGCCGTTCTTGATATTTTGGGCAAGATTATCCCGCACGGCATCCCGGTTGCCGGCTTTTAAGGCCTCCAGCACCGCCCGGTGCTCACGGTTGAACTGTTGGCACATATCCGCATCCCACCGGTAGATATTGAGCACGCTCTCTACTGACAATATCAGGTTCTGGGCAATCGCTACCAGGTGGGGCAGTTGTGACGCTTCATAGATGTGGCTGTGGAACTGCCTGTCGTAGTTATATCGGTTTTTCGGCAGGGTCTCCATGGTATCCAAGAGGGATTCAAGGGCATCATAATCCGCCTCTGTGAGATGCGCCATGGCCTCCAGGGCCAGCTTGACTTCCAGGTCCACCCGAAGATCGTAAATATGAAGGATCTCTTTTAAGGTGGGGGGGGTGGCCACCACGGCACCTTTATAGGGAATGTTTTTTACAAGACCTGACCGGTCCAGCCGCATCAGGGCTTCCCGGATGGGTCCCCTGCCGATGCCGAGTTCATCTTCCAGTTCAGAGAGAATCAGGCGGGTACCCGGTCGTTTGACACCGCTTAAAATCATATCACGGATCTTCTCATAGGCCCGCAGGGACTTCATGGAAGATTTATTTTCTGCCAAATCCGGTACTCCTGTAATTTATTATTATCAGATCAATTAAAATACGCCTTTGAATTATCCCAGATAGGGAGTTTTGTCAATGAATTAGGCGGTGAATTCAGGCCTCTCAGAGACGGCATGAATAAAGATTCATTCATCCGCATCATAGGTGGAAATGCTTTTTTTATTCTTTGCCACGTCAACGATTTCACGGGCAAGCACCTGGGCGGCATCCACCGCCTCAACCGGCAGATCACTGTCAAGGGCGCTGAGTTCCGTGCAGGCCACCACCACCAGGGTGGCACCTTTTTGGGCAAGATGACGGCAGACCGCCTGGTATTGCGCCACCACTTTAGGGCCGGTATCCCCCTTTTTAACGGATTTGATCACATCGAGCATCTGCGCCTGGTGGGCCTCATCCGGCCATATATCCACAAGGCCTTTGGGGGCAAACTTTTCGGTGTACAGTCCTGTCATGGCCACGGCGGGAGACGCCAGTATGCCGATGTTTTTATGACCGGGACAGGCGCGGATCAGATGATCGGTCACAAGTCCCACAAGATGGATCACCGGAATGCCCACGGCATCCCGCACGGCCGGATAATAATGGTGGGCGGTATTGCAGGCAATGACCAGAAAGTCAGCCCCCCAGGTTTCAAGCCGTTTGCCCATATCGGCCATACAGGGGCCGGGATCTTCTCCCTGGCCTTCAATGATGGCCTTGATCCGTGAGGGAACCTTGGGGTTATTGTCCACGATGCACCTGATATGGTCGGCATCGTCCAGGGCAGGTGTCAGGGCAATGATCCGCTGCATGAGGTCCACGGTGGCTTCGGGCCCCATGCCGCCCAGGATGCCTGCTGTTTTTTCTTCTTTTCCGGACATGGTTTTGCTTATCCTTGTGTCATGCAGCCCGTTTCTCCGAAGAAACGGGCTGCGGGGATATTTAAATGTTACTGTCTGAACGTATCCATATAGGCGAACAATGCGGGAGAGCCGCCGGTATGGAGGAACAGGACATTGGCCCCTTCGGCGAAATGCCCCTTGCGGACCAAGTCGATGAGGCCGGCGGCCGCTTTGCCGGAATATACCGGGTCAAGCAGGATGGCTTCGGTTTTGGCAAAGAGTTTTACCGCCTCAACCATGCTGTCGGTGGGGATGGAGTATCCCGGTCCCACATACTGGTCAAAGCAGACAAAGGCATCTCTTTCCACGCCGCCTTTGACACCCAGTTTCTCCGCCAGTTCAACGGCCAGCTTGAATACCAGTTCTTCCTGGACATCCTTGGTCCTGGAAACGTTCACACCGGATACGGGAATGTTGGCATTCGTACCGCTTATGCCCACAACCATGCCCGCATGGGTACCGGCGGAACCGGAGGGGACGATGATGTGGTCAATGGAAAGACCTTCGGTGTTGAGCTGATTCATGGTTTCTTCGGCGCAGGCCGCATAGCCAAGGGCACCGATGGCATTGGAGGCGCCGCCGGGAACGATATAGGGTTTCTTGCCCTGGGCCTTTAGTTCATCGGCCTTTTTGCCCATCTCAGCCATCATGTCCGAGCCGCCTTTAACCACTTCAATGGATTTAACATCCAGCAGTTCGAACAGGAAGTTGTTGCCGGACCCTTCTTTCTTGTAGGAGCCTTCGACACGCTCTTCCAGCACCAGGTGGCAGTCCAGGCCTTCTTTGGCCGACCAGGCGGCGGTCAGGCGGCAGTGGTTGGACTGGACCGCACCGCAGGTGATGATGGTGTCGGCACCCTGCGCCATGGCATCGGCGATGCAGAACTCAAGCTTACGGGTTTTGTTGCCGCCGGCAGCACCGGGCAGCAGGTCGTCACGTTTGATGTAAAGATTAACCTTCCCCCCTAAGGCCTTGCTCAGTGAAGGCATGGATTCAATGGGGGTAGGGCCGTTCAGGTAGGGGCGTCTGGGAAATTGGGTGAAGTTCATCTGGTTGATCTCCTTTATGGGTAATTTCTTTTGGGTTACACTTCAAATACGGCTTCCACTTCGATATCCGCACCCAGGGGCAATGCCGCCACCTGGAATGCCGAACGGGCGGGAAACGGATCGTTAAAATACTGGGCATAGACCTCGTTGACTTTGGCAAAGTCCGCGATGTCCGCCAGAAACACCGTTGTTTTAACGGCGTTGTCCAGGCTGGTGCCGGCCTGCTCAGCAATGGCAGCCAGATTCTTGAACACGATGTGGGCTTGGGTTTCAATGCTGCCTTCGGGGATTTTTCCGGTGGCCGGATCAATGGGAAGCTGGCCCGAAGTAAAGAGCAGGTTGCCTGTGACCACGCCCTGGGAATAAGGGCCGATGGCGGCAGGGGCTTTATCCGTGCTGATAATGGTTTTGGACATATGTTGTCTCCTGTGTCATTCTAAATTATGTTAAAATCTCTTTTATCGTATCTGCTATGATCTCAAGGATGACATCGCAATCCTCAAGCGTGAAAGTCAGGGGAATCCGCATATCGCACATCACTGCCAGAATCCGCTTGGTATTGGGCAGGTCGGGCAGATCCCCCAGGTACTTCCAGGATTCATAGGCCGAGGTGAATCCTACGGGCTCCTTGTTACCGAACCACTTGAGTTCAACGCCGCGTGCCATGCACCGGTCCAGGAAGAGACGAATCTCAGCTTCGGACCTGCCGTTCAGGGAAAACTGGATGGATGATCCCACGTACACTTCTCTTGGGTCCCGGTCAGGCACAAAAAGCCCTGGAATCTGTTTTAATCCCCGTTCCAGATGATCGTACCGGTCATTCCAGCGCCGGCACTGGGTATCCAGATCGGCCAACTGGGGCCGTAAGAGGGCTGCCCGCAAGTTGTCCATACGGCTGGAGTAGTTGGGCACCTGGGTTTTCAGGGATTCGAACACCGCCATATCCGGGCGGGCCGTATGCCGCTCGTAGAGCATATAGGAGCCGGAATGGATAATGGCCCGGGCAATGAGTTCCGCATCGTCGGTGACAAGCAATCCCCCTTCCCCGGAGTTCATGTGCTTGTAGGTCTGGGTGGAAAAGCAGCCGGCAATACCGAAACTACCGGATTTTTTCCCGTCCCAGAACGCCCCCATGGTATGGGCGCAGTCTTCAATGAGGGTCAGGTTGTTCGCCTCGCAGATCTCCATGATCCGGTCCATATCGGTGATATGGCCGCGCATGTGGGAGAGCATGAACCAGCGGACATCATCCGCCTTGGCCTTTTGGGCAAGATCGTCCAGGTCAATGGTGTAGTCCTCGACAATGTCCACAAGGACAATCTTCGCCCCGGTGTTCTCAATGGCACCGGGTACCGGTGCCAGGGTATAGGCATTGCAGAGTACCTTGTCACCCGGTTTCACCCCGGCGCTTTTCAGGGCGATGTACATGGCGGCACCGCAGGAAGAACAGGCCAGGCAGTATTTCTTGCCCATGTAGCTTGCAAATTCCTCTTCCAGCAACGCCGTCTCCCCTTTTTCACCCGCAGCCACGTTGTACCGGTGGAGCTTGCCGGATTTCATCACCTCCAAAGCCCTTTGGATACCGGCCTCGGGAATGGGTTCCTGCTGGGTGAAATCCTTGGTAAATTGCGTGGTACTCATGGATTCTATCTCCTAATATTTGGTCTGGTTGTATACCTCAAAATCCCATTCCTGGTCCGGGAAGTACTTGCGCAACCGCCAGTCGCAGGCCCGGGCATGGCCTTCCATGCCTTCAACCCGGGACAACCGGGAGGCTGCCGCACTGACGGTGAGGTTGGCTGCTTCGGTAATTTCCTGGTAGGTGTAAATTTTCAGGAACTTATGCACGTTGAGACCGCCGGAGTAGTACCCTGCTTTTTTGGTAGGCAGAATATGGTTGGTGCCGGAGCATTTGTCGCCGTGGGAAACGGTGGAACCTTCGCCAAGGAAAAGAGAACCGTAAGCCGTGAGATTTTCCACCCACCAGTCCAGATCTTCCGCAATGACCTGGACATGCTCGGCCGCGTATTCATCGTTGACCCGGCACAGTTCTTCGCGGTCTTCACAGAGGATGATTTCCCCGTAATCCCGCCATGAAGATTCCGGCACCTCCGGGTTGGGCATGTCGGCAATGATTTTGGGCATGGTTTCCAATACCTTTTCGGCAAGTTCCTTAGAATCGGTGTAGAGCCACACCGGGGAATCATACCCGTGTTCCGCCTGGGAGACAAGGTCAATGGCAACGGTCATGTAATCCGCGGTTTTATCGGCGATGATGGCGGATTCCGTGGGGCCGGCAAAGACATCAATGGTGCATTTGCCCTGGGCGGAAAGAATGCTTTTGGCCTCGGCCACATAGGCGTTACCGGGACCGGCCAGGATATTGGCGGGTTTGCCGGTGAAAAGCCCGTACGCCATGGTGGCGATGGCCTGGACCCCACCCATTTCGATAATGATGTCCGCTCCTGCCACATCCAGGGCATAGGCCACTGCCGGGGCAATGGAATCCCCCCGGGGAGGAGAGCAGGCAATGACGGTTTTCACGCCGGCGGCCTTTGCCGTGGCCACACTCATGATGGCGGAACAGGCATGGGCAAAGCGGCCGCCGGGGATATAGCAGCCCGCCACATCCATGGGGATGATGCGCTGGCCCAGGCGGACCCCGTCCATGGGCTGGGTTTCAAATTCGGTCAGACTCTCTCTCTGAGCCCTGGCAAAGGCCGACACCTGTTCATGGGCGTACCGGATATCCGCCTTGACCTGCTCGGGCACCTGGTCGATCAGGGCCTGTTTTTTTTCAGGGCTGAGAATGAACGCCCCTTCCCAGTTGTCGAATTTTCTGGCCAGCTCAATGACGGCCTGCTCGCCGTTTTTTTCAATATCTGCGAGTATCTCCTTCACAGTGCCGCGGATGCGGTCGGAATTGCCTTCCGCGGTTTTTTCTGCTTTTTTGATATACTCCATTTTTTTCTCCTTTTTCTAATCACCCACACCGTGTGGATGGCGTCTAATATCCTAAACAAATGGTGGAATCAATATTTTTATGAAAAATAATATAAACTATTTTATAAAATATTTGGGCTGAAAAAAATTACTTCTTATACGCCAGGGCAGTTTCAAACATGGCTTCGACATTTTCCGGCGGTACGTCGATCTGCATGTTGTGCACGGAGCCCAGCACATACCCCCCGCCGGGACTCAGGTCCTTGATACGCTGGTTCACCTCTTTTCTGACATCTTCCACACTGCCGTTGGGCAGGACCTCAAAGGTGTCGATGGCCCCCCAGAAAGTCAGGCGGTCACCGAACCGTTTTTTAAGCTGATCGGTTTCCATGCCCACGGCAGTGGCCTGGACCGGGTTGAGGATCTCAATACCGATCTCAATCATGTCATCCAGCAGGTTGGTGATGGCACCGCAGCTATGGTGATAAACTTTCGCTTTGGTAAACTGCTTGATATGGGCAATGAGTTCCGCCTGGTAAGGTTTGATGATCTCCCTGTATGATGCAGGTGACATCAAAGAGGTGTTCTGTGCCCCCAGATCGTCCGCCACCTGAATCACATCGATAAACTCCCCCACCTCTTTTAAGTAAAGCTCGGCACTTTTCTTCCGGTGGTCCGTCACCTTTCTCATGAGGGCGTGGGCAAACTCCTTGTTCATACCCATATCCAGGAAAAACTCGGACAATCCCCTCAGGTACCAGGCCTGCTCATAGGTATTGCCCGGAGATCCCATGCAGCCCACCAGGGCATACTCCCCCTGGTCATAGAGGGTTTTGGCCTCATCCCTTAACCCGGTGTAATCGAACTCTTCGTTTGGGTCAGGCCAGGGATGGGCCTCGATTTCCTCCAGGGTCGTGGCCTTCTGGAGGGGGTGGACACACAGGTTGGCATATCCGCCGCTGATCTTCCGGCCCACCCCCCAGGCATCGTAAAACACCTCTTCGTCCTTAAAAGGTTTTTCCGGGGCAAACGCTTTATTTTTTGGCCGGATATGCCGGGTATCAATGGAAAAATGCTTTAGAATTTTCTCGTCCACATATACGGTCTGCCAGATATGGGACATGATCCGGGTGTCGATATCTTCAAACCCCAGATATGACTTTAAGTTTTCATAGGCAGGGATCATCAGGGTGGTTTGGCGGCCCCCGAGATCCAGTGGCACCCGGTCGGGTTCCTTATGATCCAATGCCATCAATACGCGTTCTTTGCTGTTCAACGTATGTATCCTCCTAAAGGGTTTTCGTATCTAAATACCTATTTATTGAAACATCTTTTCCAACACATCGGGCAGCCAGAGTGTCAAGGACGGGAAATAGGCGATGAGAAAGACCACCAATACGCTGACAAATACAAACGGCAAGGCATTGACGGAGATCTCCTCCAATGTGGTTTTGGCCACCCCGGATGCAATGAACATGTTTTCTCCCAGCGGGGGGGTGGCAAAGCCGATTTCGCAGCAGCAGACCAGGACCACGCCGAAATGGATAGGATCGACCCCCAAAGAGATCATGACCGGCAGCAGTACCGGGGTGACCAGCATGATGGTGGCAAGGGTTTCCATAAACATGCCCATGAACAGCAGGAAAAAGATGATCAGGGCCCAGATCATGTAAAGGTTGTCCGTGAGGTTGAGCAGGCCCGCTGCAATAAGATCAGGGATCTTGTTGATGGTGAGCAGTTGACCGAACGCCAGGGCCGTGAACATGATGATCAATACCCGGCCTGTGATCCAGGTGGTGCTCTCCAGAGCCTTCATAACACCCGGCAGTTCAATTTCCTTATAAATAAAGATGCCCACAAACAAGGTGTAGAAGATGGAGACAATGGCCGCTTCCGTTGGGGTGAAAAACCCGGTGTAAATACCGCCCAGGATAATGATGGGCGTCAGCAGGGCCCAGAAGCCCTCTCTCATGGTTCTCGTCACGGTGCCCATAGACAGCGTCTTACCGTCTCCCTGGTAGTTTTTCTGCCGGGACCGGATATAGTTCATGGTCATCAGGCCCACCGCCAGCATAATACCCGGGATAAAGCCTGCGATAAACAGGTCGGCTATGGACTGGGAGGCGGTCACCCCGTAAATCACCATGGGAATGGAGGGCGGAATCACCACACCGAGACCGCCGGACGATGAGGTAACGGCACCGGCATAGCCCCGGTGATACCCGTGGCGCATCATGGCCGGAATCATCAGCATGCCGACAGCAGCCGTTGTTGCAGGACCGGACCCTGAAATGGCGCCGAAAAAGAGGCAGGATAGGATGGTGGATGCGGCCATACCGCCGGTAAAGGGTCCTGCCAGGGATTCAGCCACGGCCACCAGCCGCCTTGAAATCCCTGCGGACTCCATCAACGCACCGGACAGGATAAAGGCTGGCAGGGCCATGATGGGAAAGGAGTTCACCGAGGTATAGGCGATCTCCACCAGTCCTTCCAGCGGCTTGCCCGAGAAAAACATGCCGCCCATGGCAGCCGCCCCCAGGGACAGGGTGATGGGCGCGCCCATAATAAGCAGCCCCACAAAGGTCAAAAAGATAACAGCGGTTACACTCATGGGGTCACCCCGCTTTCAGCATCGTCGTCGCCGGTATCGATCTGATCGACATCTGCCAGTTCAATATGGAAAACATATTTCATTATATTAACCTGGATGATCCGTATGGTCATCAGGGTGAATGCAATGGGAAAGATGAGAAAAACATAGGCCATGATCCAGTCCAGGGTGGGCGAATATTCGGGGAACTCAAAGCCTTCCCGCACCACAATGATACTGTAGTAAATCATGATGCAGTTGAATGCGATCCACACCAAATCGGACAACAATGTGGACAGGTTTCCCACAATTTTGGGAAATAGTTTAAATTGAAAGGTGACCCGGTTGTGGGCCGCCAGCCGTGCGGCATAGGTCGCCCCGAAAAAGACGAACCAGACAAAGGCGAACCTGGACAACTCCTCCCCCCAGGGCAGGGATGCGGGCAGGGGATAATGCTCAAGAACAGGGATAAACGCTGAAAGGAAATCCACCCCGCTGAACACGATCCTTAATACGATCTGCAAGAACAGCAGACAGACAAAAAAGACCAGCAGGACCTGGCAGATATAGCTTTCAAGATTATCCAGAAAGTGTACAATTTTTTTTGATTGCATAGGGATACTCCGGCAGACGAATTAGTACCTGCCCGGCACAGGTTGCGTACCGGGCAGGCAGTACAGAATTAATGTCCCAGTGCTTTGACAACTTCGTCAACAGCAGGCTTTCCGCCGACTGAATCGTAAAATTTGGGCCATACTTTGTCCATGGCAATTTTCACCCACTGGTCTTCGTCTTCGATCTCCATGTGCTCAACACCCTTTTTAATCATGTTCTGCTTGGCCGTTTCAGCTTCGGTAACGCTGAACAGCAGGTTGTACTGCTGGGCTTCGATACCGGCGCGGGTAAACATGGCCTGGTCTTCGGCAGACAGGGATTTGAAAAATTTCTCACCGAAGATAAGGGGCTGCAGGGAAAAGAGGTAATGCACTTCAGAGGTGTACTTCTGAACTTCGTAAAACTTCATGGCATAGTTGGCCACATGGGGGTTGTCCTGGCCGTCAACGACTCTCTGCTGCAGGGCGGTGAAGGTTTCAGGCCATGCCATGGGAACAGGTTCTGCCCCTAAGGCTTTCCAGGTTTCAATCATAATGGCGTTTTTGGGAACCCTGAGTTTGAGACCCTTGAGGTCTGCCAGGGTTTTCACCGGTTTTTTGGAGTTGGTCAATACACGGAAGTTGGAATATCCCCATCCCAGGAGATGGACACCGGCTTCTTTGATCAGAATGTCGCGCCACTGGTCCCCCAGGGCGCCGGTGGTGACTTTAACGGCATCGTTAAAATTCTGGATCAGGTACGGCATGGTCAGTACACCCACGGATTTTGAAAAGGGGGTGATGTTGTTGATGGCAACAACCGCACCGTCAATGGAGCCCCTGCGGGCATCTTTTACCATTTTCTGCTCGTCACCAAGCTGACCGGCCGGGAAAATATCCACTTTATATTTACCCGCACTTGCCTCTTCCACAATGGCCTTGAACCGGAGTGCAAGAACCCCCTGATCCGAATCAATGGGGTCGCCCAGACCAATCTTCAGGGTTTTCCCGGCCATGGCCGCACCAGGCACCATCAGGGCCGTCAGGAAAAGAACAAGTACTCCGATTAATGTTACGCGTTTCATACATCCTCCTTGAAAAAATTAAAAAATACCACTTCTCTTTTACCTTAAGAAGCGTCAATGTCACACCCGTAAACCCGACTATAAAAAAACCGGAATGCCACACCGCACCCGGTTCCTTATCAACAAAAAGAGACGTCCGCCAGCCCTTGCGGCGGCGATAAAAACATACAATTTCGTAAGCTTAATTTTAACATCTCGTTTTTCTCACACTCCTCATTAACTTGTGGTTTAATCTTTATCGGCAACGAAAAAAGATGTCAAGGATTTTATAAAATATGTTAAATTAAATTTTATGAAATTAAAAAGGGCTTATATTTTTAGCCTCTTATACAATGACACGAAAGATACCACGGGATAATTATAGATTTCCATCACGGCGTCTTGAAAAAAATCTTGTTTCGTCCCAGTATGGCAGGGAACTCAAACATGCCGGAGGCCGGGATGAAAACCAATCACTCAGTTGTTGCCGCAAGCCTGTGGATGACAGGCACCTTGTTTTCTTTTGCCGCCATGGCCGTAGGGGGCAGGGAATTGTCCCGGGATCTTTCCACATTCCAGATTCTTTTTTACCGGAGTCTGGTGGGGCTGTTCATTATTCTGGCAATTGTATTGATGACGTCCCGGGGCACCGGAAATGTAAGACTTTCCACCCGGAAATTCGGACTTCATGCCGCACGGAACCTGGCCCACTTCGGCGGGCAGTTCGGCTGGTTTTACGGCATCGCCTATATCTCCCTGGCAGAGGTATTTGCCATCGAGTTCACCCTGCCGATATGGACGGCTATTCTGGCCCTGATTCTTCTGGGAGAACGGCTGACAGGCCCCAGACTTACGGCAGTGGGCTTAGGGATTTGCGGTATGCTGATCATCCTGCGGCCGGGACTGGGGGTGATGAACCCGGCGTCATTTGCCGTACTTTTCGGTGCGGTCTGCTATGCCCTCTCTCACACACTGACCAAAAAGATCACCCGGTACGATACGCCCCTGACCATTCTTTTTTACATGACCCTGATCCAGCTGCCCATCGGCTTCGCATTGTCCCTTGATGGTTTTCACATCCCGGAACTCGCGGCCTGGCCCTGGGTATTTGTTGTGGGGGTGACAGCGTTATCCGGCCACTACTGCATGGCCCGGGCGCTTAAAATCGCCCCGGCAACGGTGGTAGTGCCCATGGATTTCCTGCGGCTGCCCCTGATTGCCTTTGTGGGATTTATGATATACAACGAATCCCTGGATATGTTTGTCTTCGCTGGGGCCCTGGTCATGCTGGCCGGTAACCTTGTCAACGTCCGCGCCGAACACAAATCAACCCGTTCGTAAGTGGATGCCCCAGACGAAACGCTGAAAAAGACAACAGCGCAACTTTAAAAAAACAATCTTAAGGATATCATTGCCATGACGGAATGCTTTGACGGCAACATACTAGAAGAACTGCTGGGCCTGCTCAAGCTGGAAAAAATAGAGGAAAATATTTACCGGGGGCAAAGCCAGGACTTAGGCTTTGGCAACGTTTTCGGGGGACAGGTCCTGGGACAGGCCCTGAGCGCAGCCTCACGTACGGTGGATGATACATTCAACGCCCACAGCCTCCACGGTTATTTCATGCGGGCCGGAGATGCCGCCCTGCCCATCGTCTACACCGTGGACTGCCTCAGGGACGGCCGCTCCTTTGCCACCCGGAGCGTTAAAGCCGTCCAGAAAGGACGGACCATATTCTCCATGTCCGCCTCCTTCCACAAAGGAGAACAAGGATACGCCCACCAGGATGCCATGCCCGACATCCAAGGGCCGGAAGGCATTGAGCCGGAGGTGGATATGGCACGACGGCTGTCCGACCGGATTCCACCTAAAATCCTTGAAAAACTGCTCTGCAGAAAGCCCATTGAAATCCGGGTGGTCAATCCGGTGAATCCCTTTGACCCCAAACCCATGCCCCCGGCCAAGTACATCTGGTTCAGGGCCATAGACAAAATCCCGGATGATGCCGCCATTCACCGCTACATGCTGGCCTATGCCTCGGACTTTCATCTGGTGTCAACATCCCTGTACCCCCACGGCAAAACCTTCTGGTCCCCCGATATGCAGGTGGCCAGCCTGGACCATGCCATCTGGTTCCACCGGGACTTCAGAATGGACGACTGGCTGCTTCACGTGATGCGAAGCCCCAGCGCAGAAGGGGGCCGCGGTGTCAACTTCGGGTCCATTTACACCCGGGACGGGACGCTGGTGGCCAGCGTGGCCCAGGAAGGGTTGCTCCGGAAACTTGCCCCTTAGCACCTTTTACTTGCCACAAAGAATGCGAAGAGCACGGGGGACGGCATAATTCGTGTCCTTCGTGCTCTTCGTGGGTGGTCTAAACGTATGATTTTTTATTGTATATTCGATCCCCCTGGATGCAGGCCATCACACCCGGGTGACGATTTCGCAAATCACAACGATGTCGGTTGGTTAATCGTTTCTTACGTTTACCGCCGCCTTCTAATGGTCACAGGTTGGTATTCCGCAGAAGGTACAGCCGCGATAACGGACAGGGACAATAAAACCATGCTCATCATCAGTAGTGTCATGTGTAACCCCTTTCATTTCGGTTGAGGGTTAGTAAAACGGTCAGCAGGACATGTCTTTCCCAATAGTATAATCCTCTCTGGAATTTTTTCAACCAATCATTGTTTCCGGGTTATATTCAAACAGGTTTTTCCGCCGCTGCCGGACGTTCTTTTATTGACAGGGAACACGGCGCTAGGTATGACGTCAAAGGACAGATCGAAAATGGAAAGATACTCTAAAAAAGGCGTCTGACTTGAAAATGGCCAAATACCAGATCCTCATCGCAGACGACAGCCGGATGATGCGCAGCGTTATCAAAGGCTATCTGGAAGGGCTGGACAGCGAATTCACCGAAGCCTGCGACGGCGCCATGGCCTATGAACTGGCCTGCAGCAAGCCGTTCGATTTGATCATCACCGATGTGGAAATGCCCAATAAGAACGGCTTCGAACTCTGCCAGGACCTGAAAAAACATGCCGCCACCCGCAGTATCCCCATACTGATCATCAGCTCTTTTGATTCGGAACAGGATATTCATACCGGGTTCCAGGCCGGGGCCGCGGCCTATATCTCCAAGGACGAGGTCAAGGAACAACTGGTGCCTAAAGTGGAAAGCATCCTGTCCAAAGCATTTTTCAACGTTTCCAAGCAGATCCTCATCGTTGATGATTCCGCATTGATCCGTCAACTGCTCAAAACCGAGCTGTCCAAGGAAGGCTATAAGATTGCCACGGCAAAAAACGGCAGGGACGGCCTCTTCAAAATCCGGGCAAAAAGACCGGATCTCATCATCTCGGACATCGACATGCCCGAGATGAACGGCTTCCAGTTCTGCGGGGCGGTGAACAGTGATCCGGCCATGAAAACCATTCCTTTTATCGTCATGAGTTCCAACGCCGACCGGGGGCATATGCAGCGGATGCTGCAGCGGGGGGCCCAGGCCTATCTGGTCAAGCCCTTCAATATCGACCAGCTTATCATCCTCATCGACAAGCTGCTCTCCCACCAGTTTGTCATGCTGCTCAAGGAAAGGGAACGTTTGGATGCGGAGCGGCACATGATGCTGGCCAGTATCACCAGCCTGGTCAATGCCCTTGAGGCAAGGGATCCCTATACCCGGGGACATTCCACCGCCGTGGCCAGGATTGCCTCCGGCATGGCAGCCTTGGCCGGGGCCAGCCAAGAGGAGTGCCAGACCATCCTGATCGGGGGGCAGCTCCACGATATAGGCAAAATCGGTATCCGGGACGAAATCCTGCTGAAACCGGAACGGCTCAGCGATGCGGAATACGAACTCATCAAGCAGCATCCGGTGATCGGCACGGATATTCTCTCTCCCATCGAAAGCCTTAGGCAGATTATCCCCATTGTGCAGTTCCACCACGAACGCTTTGACGGCAAAGGCTACCCCAAAGGCCTGAAGGGCACCGACATCCCCCTGTGGGCCAGAATCATCTCGGTGGCGGACACCTTTCATGCACTGACCAGCAACCGGCCCTACCGCCGTGGCGTCCGGCATGACAACGCCCTGCGGGTAATCCGTGAAGTCAAGGGACGACAGCTTTGCCCGGACTGCGTTGACCTGTTTATGGACTGGATACATTCCGATGCCGCCGGTGGTCTGGATCTGGATAATCCGGTCCCACATCCCGCCCATCTCCCTCCGGCCTCCGTACCGGAACTGCCACCGGTTAACGCCTGAGCCAACTATACCCGGTTCAAGCAGTATACGGGGCTCTCCCCCAAGGCCTACCGGGACAAGTTTTCACCGCATAGCTGACCGTCAGGTCTTACATGGGATTCAGGACAACACCTTTTTGATCTTTGCCGCCAGGCGATATCCGGTCATGGCAATGCATTCCGCATCCAGATAGGTCTCCACATCCCCGCGGAAAAGAACCGAGCATGAGGCAGGAAACCCATCCTCTGCATCATTGAACAGCAGCAGCATGGGGATTTGCGGCAGACAGGGGATCTCCATCACCAGATCATAGTTCAAATCGATGGCAGGCACCCGCCCCTCAAGGGTCGCGCAAATGGCTTTAGCCGCATCGGTTTTTCCTGTCAGAACGCAGGTTAAAGCGCTTTCCACGTTGTCCTTGAAATAGACGGTCAGGGGACCGGACTCCTTGAGATCCCTGAAGCCCACCCATTCCGTATTATCCTTGGTGTTACGCCCGGACGCGGTTTTTCCCCTGTCACGGCCCATGATCAGATAGCGGCACAGCACAATACAGGCATCATAACCGGCCCGGGAGCCGTCAGGCCTTAAAATGGCCTGGGATGACACGTGATAGGTTCTGCCAAGATACCTAAAGGTCACCCTTACACCTTCCGGCGTATCCGTCACCTCTCCGCCCAGTTCACTGCCTACGGCAGAAAGGTCCATCGCTGCCAATTGTTTCAGATAATCTTCATAATGCCGGTCAAATACCGGTGACGGATCTGGCATAATCAGCCTCCCTTCTGTTGGATCCCTGATCTGTTAGATGCTCTGCAGCCAGCATCCTACCGCCGTACCCCTTTAAAATCAAGGCGGCAATATCCGTCAGCAGTTCTATGTTTTAAAACAGCAGCCACCTGTGCTATATTGGTGTATACCTTTGGAAGGCACCCCCCCAAACAATTAACTTACCCCACCACGGCCTTACCCATACGGCAGCGATGCGGTAATGAAATCTGTTTCAATCAACGATAGGGAGACTGAAATGAACACCGATTACGCCGCGCCGGAAAGGGCCACAGGAGAACAGCTCCAGACCGATATCGATGATATCCGGAGCCTGGAACTGGTCCAGGAACTCACCGAGATTATTCCGGATGCCTTTGTGATCCTGAACATTCACCGCCAGATCGTCTACTGCAACCCGACCCTGCTCTCCCTGTTATCCCTTCCAGGGCCCGAATCCATCCTGGGCAAACGCCCGGGGGAAGCCCTTAACTGTGTTCATGCCCACGATATCGAAAACGGGGGGTGCGGCACCGACAAATTCTGCAGGTATTGCGGTGCGGTGAATGCCATACTGGACAGTCAGGCGACCCCCGGAAAAGTACAGACCGAGGAATGCCGGTTGATCGCCGGTGCCAAAAACCAGGCCTTTGACTTCAGCGTCAGGGCCAAAACCCTTTCCCTTTTTGACCGGCATTTCACCCTGCTTGTGGTTCAAGATATTTCAGCGGAAAAACGCCGGACAGTTATGGAACGGATCTTTTTCCATGACATTCTCAACACGGCAGGCGGCATCCAGGGTCTTGTGGAGCTGATGCAGGAGGCCACCCCGGAAGAACTGGAAGAATTCCTGCGAATGGCCGAGTCCTCCACCACCACCCTTGTGGAAGAGATCCATGCCCAGCGGGATATCCTCGCTGCCGAGCAAGGCAGACTCGATACAGACCCCCATCATCTGAATGCCGCAGAGCTGCTGGCCCAGGTCCTGGACACGTATAAAAAGCACACCTGTGCCAGGGGTAAAAGCATCTTCATCCAGCCAGGCACCACCGACACGGATCTACGCAGCGACCCCAGGCTTTTGACCCGGATCATCGGCAACATGGTGAAAAACGCTCTGGAAGCCGAACCCCAGGATGCCATCATCACCATGGGAGCTGATGTTCATGGAGATGAGATTGAATTCTGGGTGCAGAACCCCTGCGTGATGTCCAAAGAAGCCCGCATGCAGATTTTTCAGCGGTCTTTTACCACCAAGGGAAAAGGCAGGGGCATTGGCACATACAGCATCAAACTGCTGGGGGAAACCTACCTTGGGGGCAACGTGGGATTTACGAGTGCACCGCCCGACGGCACCCGTTTTTATATCCGGCTCCCGCTTGGAATTTAAAAATCATTTATGCCCGGAACACGGCAACCTTCTGACCGGGCATTCTGCCTGCCTGCCCAATTGGTGCCTGGCCACCTGGCATCTGACGGTGCGCCAAAGGTTGGCCATCACCAGCAGCAAAAGTCCCCAGAAGATGATCCAGGCTGTGGTGTCAAACTGGGATTCCCCTGCCACAGCGGCGTATACATAGGGCAGCAGGGTATTGAGAATGACGATGATGCCCCAGCCGAGCACCTTGGTCCAGGCCAGTGTCCGGCCGGCCAGGGCGTTGACCAGCCGGGCCACGCCGATGATAAAGGGCGGCACGGTGACCATATCAAAGTAGAGAAAGATCAGCGGATCTATGCCCTTGCTGCCCAGTAGCCCTCCGAACACCCAGTATTTGAGTATATCGTACCCCCACAAAAAGCAGACGCCCCCCAGTTCATGGGACTTGCGTATTTTCAAAGACACTTAAATGTTTTCCTCTACCACCTGGAAAATAGCCAGGTTTATGTGGGCCTGATTACCGACCTTTCCTACAGCAATCCGTATCTGAGTCCGTTTGAGGAATTCCAGCGCTTGAAGCTGCATCCGCAGATCCGCAAGTACCTGGAAGGCGGCAAACGTGTATCTTATGGTGCCCGGGCCATCGCCAAAGGCCAGACCATCACCGCCGACGCCTTATTCGCGCAACGCCCGGGTTCCGGCGTTTCGCCCATGCGCTTCTGGGACATCGTCGGCAGCGGCGCGGCGCGCGATTATGCGCCCGGCGACTTCATCGACCAATGAGCAGCTATGTCGTCATCGGAGCCGGCGGCCATGCCGCCGTGGTCCTTGACCTGCTGATCGCGTGCGGC
>CAJWHT010000116.1 GCA_913041495.1 uncultured Desulfobacteraceae bacterium
GATATCAACAACGGGTCAAATTCGGAGTCGGGTTTGATGTCATCGCAAAGAGGTTCAATCATTCAGATCCAAAAACAACCATGGTTTATCTTGGAATCGAAGATTCAGAAATTCACAGTATCCTGATGAATGAAATAGGATAATTGCTTGTTGAGATGAGACAGATTAAAGGACACCGGCCCCGGCAGCGCTCCTCTGATCCGAAAGGCCAGGAAGAAAATAAATGTTTATACATTGTTGACACAACAGCTTTCACAGTGCAATATGTTTATACGATGTTTAAACTGAAATAAGGAGAGAAGAGTGGCAGATATGGTAATAAAAAAATGGGGAAATAGCCTGGCAGCTAGGATACCAAAAGTAATAGCCGATTCTATTAATCTGGAAACAGATCAAGCCGTCACCATCGAGGCCAAAGACGGCAAGATCATCATTACCCCAGTCCAAAGAAAAAAAGAGTACACACTTGAAGAACTTTTGAGCCAGGGGGATGACAATGCCTATACTCTGACCAACGAGGATAAAGAGTGGTTGAATGATGAACCTGTTGGGAAGGAATGGTAATGGCTGCGAAAGCTGGAAAAAAACAGTATATCCCTGAACGTGGCGATCTTGTATGGACCGATTTTAACCCGGCAGCAGGCCACGAACAAAAAGGCAGACGGCCCGCCCTGGTTCTTTCGCCTGCGATCTTCAATAAAAAGGTGCTTCTGGCCCTGGTTGTCCCTGTCACAAGTACGGTTCGGGGTGGAGGGTTCGAGGTTGACTTGAAAGGGAGAAAGATTTCTGGCGTCGTTATGTGTCATCAAGTCAAAACGATTGATTTCATTGAACGGGGTTTGCAGTTCGCAGAAAAAGCCCCCAAATCTGTTGTAACTGAGGCTTTGGCTAAAGTTAAAGCGATTGTAACAGAATAGAGGAGCCCGGAGGTTGGAGATAAGTAAAAGTGAAAAACTCAAAAGGACAATTTCTAAGGGGCAGTTGCACTATATTATCTGGAATTGAATTATTGGTTGGGGTGTACTAACAGCATTTTTATGTTCACGGATTCAACATTTCATGGTTTTACACCATATCCCTGCAGATGGCTGCGTATGAATCAAAGCAGGGCCATACCGCCCTTGCCAAATCCATCCGGGACATCATCGGCAAGGAGCGCCTGGAAAGCCGGACAAACATCATTCCTTTTTCCGGGGAACTCCAGGGGCTTGTGCTGAGGGAAACTCCGGACACGCCCAAATCCGCCCTGGTCATGACGGGGCAGATTGAAAAGAGAATCAACCGGATCATCCATGAATACAGGCAGCAGGGCAAGCTGAAGGCTTGCGGCCTGACCCACAGGCGAAAAACTTTGCTGGCAGGCCCTGCCCTCCTTCAATAATCCGCTTTACAGTATTTACCTTTGCTGCTAAGGATTAACCCTGTACATTCAAAAATAAATCGTCTGGTAAATGGTGCGGTTCCGCAATGTCCGTCATTATCTGCGGGGAGTGCCATGTCATGGGGATTCGCTATGTTACGCTTTTAAAATACTATGCCTGTTTGTTTGCGACACCGCTCCGGCTGCGCGTCGGGCCGCCGCAGTGTCGGATAACGCGAAAATCATACGGAAGGAAACCGGAGTATGGAAACGCATGAACAGCCCGGGGACAGCGAAGGCCGGGCAAAAAAGGTGATTATAGAACCGGACACGGTGGCACCGCTTTCCGTGGTAAATGAAACCCTGCAGGTGAAATTTGCAGAGGATGTGGCTGCCCAGGCGACCCGACTGGATGACCTGGCGAAGCAGCTCATCACCCTTTGCATTGCCGTGCCCGGGATTTATGCGGCCGTGCTGAAGATGGTGGCGGGTAAGGATGCGATGGTGCCCAGGGAGGATTTGATCTTTGTGGCGTTCTCGGCCTGGCTGCTGGCCCTGGGGGCGTCCATTGCCGCGCTTTTGCCGGAGAAACAGGCCGTGGATCCGGACAGCCTGACCGAAATACAGGGGTATTTTTACAACACCGCCCGGCGCAAATATGTGTTGATTTGCTTTGCCTGCTTTTTCAGTTTTTCAGGCATTGTCGTTGCCGTGTTAAGTATCTTTCTTCATTAAGGAGTATTGCCGAATGGATTTTTCCAAGTCTCAAAAAGAATATCGGACCACCTGCTGCAACCGCTGTCAAAAGACATTTCAATACAGTTATTCAACGGTTTATCCCAGGGATGCCGAACTGATTATCAAATTGAGTTGCCCGGTTTGCCAAATGGCTCTGGCCGTGGATTTAAGTCCGCATGCAAGGCCAAAAGTTATTATCTTAAGATCCGAAGGCAAGCCGGTTGAGAATATCGATATGCTGGTTGTTGACCTGCCCGGAGAACTTCAGGCAAAAGAAAGAAAGGAATAGCCATGCCCCGCCCTGCCCCCTTTATTATAAGCCCGCCCGAAGATTTCCTGGAAAATAACCCCGTTCTTGCCGAGATGGCCGTCCGATTGGCAAACGTATATGAAAGCCGCGAGATGCGGGTGGATGAGACGCAGCTCCGCGCCGTGGGAACGGCGCTTTGGGAGGCGTTGCAACCCGGGGATGCTTTGGACAAAGCAAAGGAGAAGGCAGGGCTGGGTGTCCTGCCGGTGATTATAGAATCCGATGATGCCGGGGTGCAGGCCCTGCCCTGGGAAACCCTGTATCATCCGGGGCGGGAGATCTTTGTCGGCCGTGCGCCGGGGTTTGCTTTGTCCAGGAGGGGGGCGGGCATAGGGCCGGATCTGCCGGAACCTGAGCAGGGGCCCTTGCGGGTGCTGTTGTTTTCCTCGCTGCCGGATGACCTGGGGCACTATGAACGCCTGGATGTGGAGGCGGAGCAGGCGGCGGTGCAGGAGGCCCTGCTGGAGGGTGAGAAGGCCGGGGAGATACGCCTGGAGATGCCGGATGACGGGCGGTTCGACACCTTTAAGGAATGGTTGCAGACTTTCAGGCCGCATGTGGTTTACATGAGCGGCCACGGGAATTTTACCCATGAACACCACAACGCCAGGGCCTGGGGGAGTTTTTTGTTTGAGGATCCGGAAGGACGGGGTATTTCGGTTCCGGAGGAGGATATCAGCGGGTGTTTCCAGAATACCGGCGTTCAGTTGCTGGTGCTGTCGGCATGCCTCAGCGGGAAGCACCATCCGGATTATCCTGAGAACGGCCTGGCACGACGGCTTTACCGGAACGGCATCCCGTACGTGGTTGGCATGCGGGAATCGGTAATGGACAGGGCCGGGATCAAATTCGCCCATGCCCTGCTCGGGGGAATTGCGGAGCGGCATCCGGCGGATATAGCCCTTCAGGCAGCAAGGGGCGCTATTGTTGATCCGGGAGTGGGGGATATATACCGCAGGGAAGGTGATCCGGCCCGGGAGGCCATGTCCCTGGGGCAATGGTGCCTGCCGGTGATGATGGCTTACGACAATGGCCGCAGCCTGGTGGATTGGGACTTTGTCCCTGAGCCGATGGCGAATGCCGACCAGAAAAATATGCTGGGGGAGGTTACGGTCCCGGAACGGTTTATAGGGCGGCGCCGGGAGTTGCGGCAATGGCAGAACGCCTTACGCAGGGGGGAGAAAAACAGCCTGCTGGTCACCGGTGCCGGGGGCATGGGTAAAACCGCCCTGGCCGGAAAGCTGGTAAAAGGCCTGGGCCGGGAGGGGTACCGGGTGTATTCTTTTTCCCTGCAGCCCGAACATACCTGGGAGGATGTGCTGACGGAAATGGAGGTGGATATTGCCGAAAACGAGTCCCTTTACCGGAAACTCGAGATTCACCGGCGCAAGGGAGTCTCCCCGGCCAAAGAGGCGGAGTACATCCTTGATTTCCTGTTACAGCTCAGCGGCGGAAAGCTTGCGCTATTCTTCGACAACCTGGAATCTGTCCAGGATATTGCAGATCCCCATTCCCTCACGGATGAAAGCCTGGCGCTCTGGATCGATGCCGCCAGGAAGAAAACCGGGCAGGGCCTCAGGCTGATCCTGACCTCCCGCTGGCGGCTGCCGGACTGGCCTGATGATGGGCACTTCCAGGCGGGCCGCCCGGTATATGGGGACTATCTTGCCTTTGCCCGGCTGCGGGGGCTGTCTGCGGACAAGGCCCGGTTGCGGCGTTTATACGACGGCCTGGGCGGGAATTTCAGGGCGCTGGAGTTCTTTGCAAAAGCCGCCGAAGGCATGAGCCTTGAAGATGAGAAGACATTTCTTTCGGCAATGAAGGAGGCTACGGCGGAGATCCAAACCAACATGGCCATAGCCGAAGTGATGGCGCAGAGAAGTGATGAGGAACGGGAGTTGCTCAACCGGCTGGTCGCATTTCAAACCACAGTGCCCGAGGATGGTGCAACGGTGCTGTTTGCCGGTTGGCACCTGCCGGAAGAGAAACGCATACCGGATGCGGATGCCGTTGCCCTGCTCCGGCGGCTTGCGGATGTTTCCCTGGTGGAGCAATACCGCGCCACCGGAACGGGACTCCCGGAATACGGCCTTTCCCCGCTTGTCCGGAGCCTGTTGCAGGATGACGGCGCAGCAGAGCCGGACCGGGATTTGCTGGTTACTGCTGCAGAGTACCTGCTTTGGCTGTGGGAAGAGGATTTAAATGTAACCTGGCCCCATCTTATGGCAACCCACCAGGCCCTTAAGGATGCGGGACTGGAATCCAAAAGGCAAAGGCTCATCCTGGATTACGTGGTCGGCCACTTAAACCGGAACGGCATGTATCAGCATCTGCTTGATGAATGGCTGCTGCCGCTGCCGGACGCTGAGGATCCGCAGGTGTTGGGGGAGACTTTGGGCCAGATCGGCAAACAATATCATCATCTTGGTGATTATAAAAAGGCGCTTGATTACTTGAAGAAGTCCCTGTCGATTCAAAAGGAAATCGGAGACAAATACGGAGAAGGCACCACCCTGAACAATATGGCAACCACTGCCCACGCCCGAGGCGATTATGAAACGGCGCTTGATTACTTGAAGAAGTCGCTGTCGATTCAAAAGGAAATCGGAGACAAATCCGGAGAAGGCACGACCCTGAACAATATTTCAGGAATATACAGAGCCCGAGGCGATCATGAAACGGCGCTTGATTACTTGAAGAAGTCGCTGTCGATCTGGCAGGAAATCGGAGATACCGCAGGCCTTTGCACAACCCTATTCAACATGGGGCATATCCATCTTCAAAATGAGGAACCTGGTGACGCCATGGAGGCTTGGGTTACGGTTTACAGGATCGCAAAAAAAATAAACCTGGCCCAGGTTTTGGATGCCTTGGAGGGACTTGCCGATGGACTCGGGTTGCCGGGAAAAGGCCTGGAGGCATGGGAGCGTTTGCTGAACCAAAGCGGGGATCAGGATTAGGGAATTTTTCCGATCGGCAAAGATCATGTATGAGATAATTGCAACGCCTGAAAGAAACCATATGCCCTGGGTTCAGCGCCGGGTAGCGGAATGGACCGCAGAGGGCAGGAGAATGAATTCCCCCGGCTGAGTTGACCCCGCTTGACAATTCTTAAGATCTTCGTGTAAGCTTATTCCCATCACCACGCTCCGGGCCTCCTCGGGAGGCAAGATGAGCAAAGCAAATTTAAGAACCTGTCCGGATTCGGCATCCGAGCAGGTTTTTTACGTCTTCAGCTTCTGCGCCCTCCTTTCCCTGCAAATAATCATACCAGCGGGTTACGGATTCCGGCGGGTTTCCCGGATTCCGTTCCAAAGAATCCATACGGGGAAAGATATCCATGGAAAATCTCGTATAAGTGCCATACTGGAAACGCAGAGCACAGTGCATGATACGCATAAGCTTTCGGACGGATACCAGCTTCACATTTACCCCCTTTATACAGAGTTCAAAACCCAAAATTGTCTTGATCCTGATAAAACTGCTGACCAACTTCAATTTGATATGTCCACGAATGTTCCGGTAAAAACTCGGAATAGACGAACTGCTAAAAAAAGAAGTGCCAATTACCAGCGAATTGATGAACCTGAACTCTATGAAAAGCGCATCTTTCACGAACCTGAAAAAAAGGTTCGTCCCAATATACCTAAATGCGGGAAGATCCGGTACATGTCCAAAAAATCATCCATCGAACTCAGGAACCGCGCTGCCCGGATCGATTATCTTGCACTCCGGATAGATTTTACTTTTTCTGATGATCTGTTGATTAACATGTCCATAAATAGCAGAACATAAACCCAAACAAAGGAGATGAATAAAATGCAAAAATTCAAAGCAACGATCACGGTGGAATTTGACAACACACATGATTTAAAAATTGGAAAAATGCCTTCTCCTGCTGAGTTCGAAGTACTGATTAAAGAAGGTGAAAAAGGTGAAATTCAATACTGTGACATATCTCATGAAGTTTACAGATTGATAGGCAAAAATGGCAAACGGGAAGTATGGGAACCCGCCCTCGATTTTCCTCCCGAATTAAACCCGGATATGAAATTTTTCAGCCACAACTTATCCAAATTATTCCATGGTCGCTGTACGCTGCCCTGGCAAAGCAGACATCGACGACTGGTACGCCGGGGCAGAGAGTCTATTAAGAATAATGAAGCCAAGAACGGTACTTCATTTTGGAACGGCTCGCGGACTGGATCTATGGAGAAGATGTGAAGTTTATCATTTTAGTCTAAGGCCCCTCATAACAAAATTAAAGAACCGTCAGCCAAAACTTTTTTACGCCTGAATTGTTATGCATAAAATACCGCCTAACTATGAAAAATCCGACCAGCATGATATGGAAGTATTGTGTGTTAAGGATGTAGCCGAATTTCTTAAAATTTCCCAGGCCTGGGTATATAAAAATTATAAGTTAATCGGCGGTGTGAAAATAGGCGGTTCTGTACGTTTCCCTTCAAGAAAGGAGATGTATGAGCGTTTATTTCAACAAAAGACGGAAATGGTGGGAGTATTATTTCCGTCACAACAAACGGCCTTACACCAAGGCCGGGTTCAAAACCAAGAAAGAGGCATTAGCCGAAGAAGCCGAAAGAAAAAAGGAGGTCAAACAACCGCAACGGCCTCGGACAGAGCAAATCGACATGGACTTCTTAACGCTCTGTAATCGACGCTTGGACTATCTGGCTGCCTATCGGTCAGACCGCCACTATCAGGATACTGTTTACCTGGCGAAGCGATGGGTAAAGCAATGGTCGGACAAAACGGTTCATGAAATTTCAACAGAATCGGTGCAAAATTATCTGATCGAAGTCTGCAAAGCCATTTCAGCCCAAACGGCCAACAAAGAGTTAAGAGGATTACGGGCCATCTTCAACTTTGGCGTCAAAAAGCCAAATAGATGGTTCAATCACAACCCCACGGATGATTTAGACTTTTTCCCGGTCGAGCAAAAGAAAAAGTATGTTCCGCCAATAAAAGATGTGATTGCGGTGTTACTTGCTGCGTCTGGTGAATTTCAGGACTACCTTTGGACAATAGCCTTAACCTTGGGTCGTATGTCTGAGGTCAACCGCCTTGAAAAAAGCGACCTGGATTTCGAAAACGGAGTGGTAACCCTTTATACCCGGAAGTCTAAGAATGGGAATCTTACCCCCCGCGAAATTCCCATGACGGCGAAATTAAAGGAAGTTCTGTTAAACAGACTCAAAGGCAACAATACCCAGTGGGTCTTTCCCCATACCTACTACAGCAGAAAAGCTGATGAATGGGTAACCGGCCCTTATACCGACCGGAAACGGATCATGAAAACACTTTGCGCCAAAGCTGGTGTTAAATATTTCCGGTTCCATCCCCTGCGTCACTTCGGGGCATCGGTATTGATTAAAGAAGGGGTAGATCCCAAGACGATCCAAAACATTTTGGGTCATTCCAACTTTAAGACAACGGAGATTTACCTGCACTCTTTTAGCGGATCAAACAAACAAGCAATGGAAAAACTGGAAACGATCTTCACCACAATTCAAGGGTTGGAAAACAAAAACGCAAGACTTGAGCGCAAGACCTAAATGAAAACCATGGGCGCAAGACAAAATAAAAAAGGCCTCAGAAATCTTCTGAAGCCTCTTTATTTCACCCTCTCGGGGTATTGTCTTTATGGCGCGCCCGGCGCGATTCGAACACGCGGCCTACGGATTAGAAGTCCGTTGCTCTATCCAGCTGAGCTACGGGCGCAACAGGAGGATCTTTTATCAAAAAAGCGGGGGCTTGTCCACAAAAAAATGATGACCATCTGATAATTTTCAAAAGATATTGCTTTATCCTAAAGTGTGGTAATGGTATACTTGCTTTTTAATTCAACCGAAGGTTCTCTGAATGAAAAAAACTGCCGACCAGACAAAAGATAAAAAAGACAAACGACTTACCAAAGCCGATTTCCTGATCCCTGCGTCAAAAGCCAGGACCAGCAACTCCAAGGCCCTGGTAAAGTCGGACCCCATACAAAGTTATCTCAATGAAATCAACCGCTATAAACTGCTGACCCGGGAGCAGGAAGTTGAGCTGGGCAAACGGATTCAAGAAGAAGGGGATCAGGAAGCCGCCTATATCATGACCACCTCCAACCTGAGGCTGGTGGTAAAAATCGCCCTTGAATTCCAGCGAATCTGGATGCAAAACCTCCTGGATCTCATCCAGGAAGGCAATATCGGCCTGGTACAGGCGGTGAAAAAGTTCAACCCCTATAAGAATGTTAAATTTTCCTATTACGCCTCTTTCTGGATCAAGGCATACATCCTCAAGTTCATCATGGACAATTGGCGGATGGTCAAAATCGGCACCACCCAGGGGCAAAGGAAGCTGTTTTTCCGCTTGAAAAAGGAAAAGCAGCGCCTGATCGAACAGGGATTTGACCCCAAACCCAAGCTCCTGTCCGAACGCCTGGGGGTGAGTGAAAAAGAGGTGGTGGATATGGACCAGCGCCTGGCCAACTGGGACCTCTCTTTGGACGAACCCCTGAAAAACGACTCCAACACCGAACGGATCGAATTCATCAATGTGGAATCCGACTCCTCCGAAGACCGGGTGGCCAAAAAAGAAATCGAAGACATTCTCCATACCAAGGTGAAAGCGTTCAAGAAAACCCTGAACGAACGGGAGCTGGATATATTTGAGCGCCGGATCTTTTCCGATACACCGGAAACCCTTCAGGAAATCGGCGAAATTTACAGTATTTCCAGAGAGCGGGTACGACAGATCGAAAATAACATCCTCAAAAAAATGAAAGCCTACTTTAAAAAGGATATGCCGGACTTCGACATGTACGACCACACCCAATAACAGCTGATAAGGTTACGAGTTCATGACATATTTCACGCGCTGTATCCCCATTGCATTGATGCGTCTGGTGATTTTGCTGCTGATACCGTTGACGGCGGCCTGTGTCCAGAACACGGCAGTCCCCGGGCCTGTTCAAGAGTCTGCTGCCGGAACCACCATGGCAGAGACTGAGACCACGATGCAAGAGGCCGCCCCCCCCATGGAGAAAGAAGCCCTGACAGCCGAGTTCTTCTACATGAAATCCAGGCGCCTTTCCAACAAGGGTAACTCAAAAGAGGCAATTGATGCCCTTGAGTCAGCCATAGCAAAGGATCCGACATCCTCGTTTTTGAAACGGGAAAAGATCGTCCTGCTTCACAAGCTCAAACTGTCGGACCAGGCATTGGTGCTGGCAACAGAACTGGCCGAGCAGGAACCGGATAACGTGGAGAACCTCATGCTCTTGGTCCGGTTGAAACGGGGCGAGGAATATGACCAGGAAATGTCCGAGCTGCTCAAAAAAATCCTTGAACTGGATCCTAAAAACCAGGAAACCTACCTCCGGCTTGGCAAGATCTATCTGGATACCGAGGCCCATGACAATGCCTTGGAGCTGTTCACAAAGATGACCCAGGTCTTCCCGGACAACTACGTGGCCTATTTTTATCTTGGTGAATCCTACCTGAACAAAGGCGAAACGGATAAAGCCGTTGCCGCGTTTGAAAAGACCCTGGCGCTGGAACCGGATCTTGTGGAACCCAGATTCAGGCTCGCCGAGATCTACCAGGGTACCCACCCGGATAAACACCGGGATAAAATCCTGAAAACCTACAAAGAGATCCTGGATCTGCAGCCGGACAACGACAAGGCCATGATGGAGCTGGCCCTTTTTTATTATCAGGGCAACCAGATGAACAAGGCCGATCCCCTGTTTGCCCGGCTGAGCCAGGCCTTGGCAGATAATCCCAGGCTGATCATGACGGCGGTGGACACATTTATCAGCCGGAAACGATACAATGAAGCGGTGATCGTCTTTTCCCAGCTTCGAAAACTGGATCCCTCCAGCGCCAACCTGAACTTTTTCCTGGGTATGGCCCATGAAGCCTTAGAACAGACGGACAAGGCCATTGAATATTACCTCAAAGTCCCCCCGGACCACCCCCAGTACAAAAAAACCATCCTGAGCATCGCATTTCTTTACCGCGGCAAGGGCAATACCAGGGAGGCCCTGCGGTTTCTGGAACAGCATCACAACCAGAGCCCCGCTGATATTGACATTATCTCCTATCTGGCTTCATTTTACGAAGAGGATACCCGCTACGACACCGCCATCACCCTCCTCCAGAAAGGGTTGAAACAAAGCCCGGAAAACACCACCCTGCTGTTCAAGCTAGGAACGATCCAGGACAAGGCCGGACAACGTCAGGCATGTATCAATACAATGAAGGCCCTCATCCGGCTGGACCCGGACCATGCCTCTGCCTTAAATTACCTGGGCTACACGTATGCAGAGATGGAGATTCATCTGGACGAAGCTCTGGATCTGACCCGTCGGGCACTGGACGTCAGGCCTGACGACGGGTATATCACCGACAGCCTGGGCTGGGTGTATTACAAAAAAGGCGAGTATGAAAAGGCGGTGTTCTACCTTGAGAAAGCCGCCCGGATATCTGAGTTCGAAACAGTGATCGCCGCCCATTTAGGAGATGCCTACCTTAAAACCGGCCAGCCGGACAAGGCCCTGGCCGCGTATCAAAAAGCCCTTGCCAATGCCGACAAGGACGCGCACAAAAAAGAGATCAAAGAGATCACAGCCAAAATCAAGGCGATCAAGACCCGGACAAATGGCCAGAATTGACAACATGACCAAAACGATACAGATGATAAGGGGCAAACAATCTCTGCGTTTTCTGCCCCTCCTGATGCTGGCAGCATTTCTCTGTGGCTGTGCGGGTCTTTCGCCAGCAACCGATCCTGCAGCCGAAAAAAAAGCCACGGCCATGGTGGAGGCGGTTCGTGCCTTTAACCGGGACATTTCCACCGGCAAAGGCACCGGCTGGCTCACCCTTGAGACCTTAGGACAGCGCCAACGCTTCAAAATTGCCTGGGCAGCCGGGACCCCCAACCGACTCCGGCTGACCATGATCCTTTCGGGGCTCCTGTTTGAAACCATTGCCGCATCCGGCGAGCAGGTCACCTTTGTTTCCCACACCGGCCGCCACGATCTGCATACAACCGTTTCGGCCGACCCGGACCTTGATACCTATATTGATGTCCCCATCCGGCTGTCTGAATTGATCGCCGTTCTCCTGGGGCAAGTGCCGGTCCGGCCCTATGATCGGGCTTGGATCTCACAGGATGATCCAAGCACCGTGGTCACTTCCCGGTATTTTTATGAGCCCCGCCAAAAGATCACCACGGATGCCACTGGCAGGATCAGCCGGTACCGCCTGACAGACACCGGCGGCGACCTGATTTACAGCATCACCTACACGGCGTTTAAACGTACCCACGGCATCGACCTTCCCGCCGATCTGACCCTTACGGATGGCAACGGCCGTACCCTTCGCCTCACGCTTACAACCATGGTTCCCAATGCCCAGGTAAAAGAATCGGTATTCCGGTTGACAGCCTCCGGATCGTGACCATTATCTAATTCGTATTTATAATTTACGACACTTCTCACAAGGAGAAATTTAATATCATGATTCATGAAAACCCAGAGCAGGCAAAGAAAAGCAAAGGCTGCCCCTCCCAGGGCGGTGGTGCTGACATGGCAAAAAAGCAGCAGGAACAGCAGGCGATGATCAAAGCGAATCTGGCCAAGATCAAGCACAAAATCTTTGTCCTGTCCGGTAAAGGCGGTGTGGGTAAATCCTCCGTATCCGCCAACCTGGCAGCCGCCCTTTCCAAACGCGGCTACAAAACCGGTCTCATGGATGTGGATGTCCACGGCCCCTCCATCGCCCAGATGTTCGGCATGACCGAACTTTTGGATCTCAGCCCGGACCAGCAGACCCTGATGCCCAAACAGATCAACGAAAACCTGAAAGTGGTTTCCGTCCAGGCCCTGATGCAGGACAAAGACCAGGCCATTATCTGGCGCGGCCCGGCCAAAACCGGCATGATCCAGCAGTTCGTAGGCGCCGTAAACTGGGGGGAACTGGACTTTCTGGTCATTGATGCCCCTCCGGGCACCGGCGACGAGCCCCTGACCGTTGTCCAGACCATTCCCGAGGCCCAGGGCGTGATCGTCACCACCCCCCAGGAAGTGGCCCTGGCAGACATCAGAAAATCCATATCCTTCTGCAAGACCGTAAAACTGAAAACCCTGGGTATTGTGGAAAACATGGCCGGATTCACCTGCCCCCACTGCAACGAAGCCATTGACCTGTTCAAGAACGGCGGCGGAGAAAAAACAGCAAAGGCCCACGGTCTCAATTTCCTTGGTTCCATCCCCTTTGACACCCGGGTGGTGGATGCCGGCGACCAGGGCACCCCGGTCATGCTTGAAGACGGGGAAAGCACGTTCACTAAAGCCTTTGTCAAAGTGGTGGACAACATCGTTGAAAATCTGTAGTCCTTTGGCATGAAGGATCGCACAACTGCCAGGGTATTGAGGAACCGCCTCCTGACACAGGAGACGGCCACGCTCAATGCCCTGGCCTGTTTTTCCAATACCGCTATAAGGCGCCATCCCGAAGCCCTTTCCGACACCGAATACCGCCCGGCCTTTTCCATTGACGCAGACCGGATCCTCAACTCCATGGCCTACACCCGGTACTCGGACAAAACCCAGGTATTTTCCCTGATCAACAACGACCATCTCACCCACCGGATCCTCCATGTCCAGATGGTCTCCCGGGTGGCCCGCACCATCGGCCGGGCCCTGGGACTGAACACGGACCTGATTGAGGCCGCCAGCCTGGGCCACGACATCGGCCATCCCCCCTTCGGCCATGACGGAGAACGATTTTTATCCCGCCTCACCCGGGCCAACGGTGCCGGCCCCTTTCACCACAACCTCCAGAGTATCCAGTTTCTGGACCGCATTGAAAAAAAGGGAAAGGGATGGAACCTGACCCTCCAGACCATGGACGCCATCATCGGCCACAACGGAGAAGCCCATACCACAAGGCTTTACCCAACCCCGCTCAAGTCTTTCGATGCCTTTGACAGCGAAATCCGGAAACAGGGAAAAGCGCCTCAGGCCGACACCGTCCCCATGACGCTGGAAGGCTGTGTGGTCCGGATGGCAGACACCATCTCCTACATCGGCCGGGATCTTGAGGATGCCATCCGTCTGGGCCTTGTGGACCGCAGCCAGGTACCCAAGCGCTGTGACGCACTGCTGGGTAGCACCCAGGGCACCATTGTTTTCAACCTGGTGACAGATCTGATCCGGAGCAGCCTGGATCAGCCCTATGTGGGGTTCTCCACGGATGTGGCCCAGGCTCTTAAAACACTGAAGACCTTTAATTACAGGCAGATTTACAAGAATCCGGTGATCAAAAAACACCTCACCGGCATTGAGGATATATTTACCTGTCTTTTTGATACCTATCTCAAAGATCTGGAAAAGGATAACCGGAGATCCGTGATTTTCACCCAATTTCTGGACGGCATGGATGACGTTTATACCAGCACCCACATCCCGGCGGAAATCGTCCGGGATTTCATCTCAGGCATGACGGACTCCTATTTTATCCGCCAGGCCCCGGATCACCTTCGACCGGAAACCATCGACCATGTTTGATAACCGGCATATATACAGAAGCGGCCATGGTAAAAAAGGCCTGACCAGCTTCACCGTCACGGTCAAGGAAACCAACCTGAATATCCAGGCGGCATCCGACCTGAGCGACGCCGCAATCCGGTCCATCCTGCGGCACCGGCAGTACATCGAAACCCATATCAAAAGTCAGCCGGAATTTGTCAAAAGCCTTACCCCCCTGCCCTGCCCGTATCCGGCACCTGCCATTATCACGGAAATGAGTGAGGCGGCAGGGATTGCAGGTGTCGGCCCCATGGCTGCGGTGGCAGGGGCTGTGGCGGAGTTTACCGGCCGGGATCTTCTGGATCTTTCGGATGAAGTGCTGGTGGAAAACGGCGGGGATATCTTTGTGAAATCAGACTCGGACATGACCTTTGCCGTCTATGCCGGAGAATCCCCCCTGAGCATGAAAACCGGCATTAAAATAGACCGGAGATCCAAGCCCTTTGCCGTATGCACCTCCTCGGGCACCCTGGGGCATTCCAAAAGCTTTGGCCGGGCGGATGCGGCCTGCGTTGTGGCCTCGTCCTGCGCCCTGGCGGATGCGGCGGCAACCGCCCTGGGCAACCGGGTCCAATCCCCGGACGATATTCAGGCGGCCATAGATGAAGGAAGGGCGATGAAAGGAATTGAGGGAATCGTCGTCATCGCCGGAAAGCAGATCGGTTTATGGGGTGATCTACAGCTTGTAAAACTGTAAACCACCCTTAGTATAAATGCCTTTTTAGTAAAGCGTTCCCACCTTTTCCTCAACCGCCCGCACGATTTCACCGCTGCGCAGCAGCGCCTTAACCTTGGCAATATCTGCGGACAGAAACCGGTCTTCAGTCATATAATCCACTTCCTTGCGGATGGTTTCATAGGCAGCGATGGTGCCGTCGCCGGCTTTGAGATTGGTGAAAAGGTCGATAGCCTGTGCACCGCAGAGCAGTTCAATGGCGATAACCTCCTCCACATTCTCCACAATGTCCCGGCATTTTCTTGCCGCCACCGCCCCCATGGAGACATGGTCCTCCTTGTTGGCAGAGGTGGGAATGGAATCCACAGACGCCGGATGGGCAATAACCTTGTTCTCGGACACCAGGGATGCGGCCGCATACTGGGCGATCATGAATCCTGAGTTCAGTCCCCCGTCCTCCACCAGAAATGCCGGCAGGCCGGACAGTTGGGGGTTGACCAGGCGTTCGATCCGCCGTTCTGAAATATTTGCCAGTTCGGCAATGGCGATACCAAGAAAATCACATGCCAGGGCCAGGGGCTGGCCGTGGAAATTGCCGCCGGACAGAAACTCTCCGGACTCAGGAAAGATCAGGGGATTTTCCGTGGAGGCATTCATCTCCACCCTGATGACCCGGTCCACATAGCCGAAGGCGTCCCAGGAGGCCCCGTGGACCTGGGGGGAACATCTCAGGGTATAGGCATCCTGGACCCGGGAGCAGTCCTTGTGGGAGGAAATGATCTCGGAATTTTCCGTCATCTTGAGCATGTTCTGGGCCGCCTTCATCTGGCCGGTGTGGGGTCTTGCCCGGTGAATCCTTGGGTCAAAGGCCGACCGGGTGCCCATTAGCGTTTCCAGACTGATGGCTGCAGCAATATCCGCATGTTTGCAGAGGTTCAGGGCATCGTGAAGGGCCAGACAGCCCAGGGCGATCATAAACTGGGTACCGTTGATCAATGCCAGCCCCTCCCCGGCCGCCAGCTCAAGGGGAGTGATATTCTTCATTGCCAATGCCTTAGCCCCGGGCATCCTCCGGCCGTCCACAAAGGCCTCGCCTTCACCGATGAGCACCAGGGAGAGGTGGGCCATGGGTACAAGGTCTCCGGAGGCCCCAACAGAACCTTTTTCCGGAACCACGGGAATGATGCCGGTGTTCAGAAGGTCAGACAGTTTTCGAATCGTTTCAAGCCTGAGCCCCGAATTTCCCCGGCAAAAGTCGTTGATGCGCAGGGCCATCATGGCCCGGACCACGTCATCGTCCATATGATTGCCCATGCCGGCAGCGTGGGACAGCAGGATCTTTTTCTGCAATTTTTTGGTATCTTCAAAGGAGATGGTCACATCGGACAGCGCCCCGAACCCCGTGGTCACACCGTAGATCCGCTCCCCTTTTTTCACCCATTTGTCCACCAGGGTTCTGGCCTTGTTGATCCGGGATTCGGACTCCACTGAAATAGCGGCATCCGCGCCGTTCCGGGCAATGGCCACCAACTCACTCAGTTGGAAGTTTTCCCCGTTCAAAATAATCGTTTTTTCCATGTCATCTCCTATGATCCACCTTCTGTGGATGTTGTACTGACGTTCGAAGGCAACCCTTCGGTTTTCATCCCCGTTTAAACCTCCCCTTCAATGTGTACCTGCTTCCCGGAGAAATCAGCCGGGAATAGGTGGCGGCCCTGTCCAGGGCCCAGGTGCGCCGGGTGAGCATCAGGCAGGGGTCGTGTGCAGCGATGTCAAGACATTCCCGGATATCCCGGTCCGGCACCACCGCCTCGATTTTGTGTTCAGCCTCCTGAACCGGGGCCACCTCCATGAGGTAATCACTGGGGGTGACGATGGTGAAATCCTGTGCCAGATAATCCGGGGCCACCTCCGGATTGATGTACCGTTCCGAATACTGGACCGGGGTTCCCCGGTCCCGGTGAATTAAAATGGAATGAAACACCAAAGCGCCTGGGGCCAGTTCCAGTTTCCGGGCCAGGTCTTCGCCTGCCGGAATCTCTTCCAGCAACCGGACTTCCGCGGTGTGGCTGCCCCCCCACGCTTCAATTTCGGTAGATATGCTGCGGATTTCAAGGAGGGCGGCTTCAGGTTTCGGCCGGGCCACAAAGGTCCCTACCCCCTGGATCCTCAGGATACGGTTTTCCTCCGTAAGTTCCTTCAACGCACGGTTGGCGGTCATCCGTGAGGCATTGAAGGCCCTGGCCAGCTGGGTCTCTGACGGGACCCGGTCATCGGGTTTGAGCTTTCCGGATTCAATATCACGAATCACGCTCTGCTTGATCCGTTCATACAGTGCAAATGGCTGGTCGGCAGTTCTTCCCATGCAGGCAGTCTTTCGTTGGTTCGGGTCCCGGAGCACGATCAAATGCGCTCTGGAGCCGGGTTTATGTTCACAGGGGCGTTTCAAATCCGCAAAGAAACACGAGTTGAGATTACCCCAAGCTTGACTTCTTCTCTATACTTGTATAGACAAGTAGTATTAAAATCAAGAACCAATGTCAACACCAATTTAGGAGACCCCGCCGTGACCGATACCAAATCCAGCGAAAACAACCGGTATACCGAGCCCTGTGACACCCTTTACATCAATGCGGCCATTGCCACCATGGCAGATATGGACGGCGGGGTCATCCACAAAGGGGTCGATCTCGGCTCGGGTCTTGGACAGCAACGGAAAGGACGCCTCGTCGTGGTCCTCCTCGTCTTGCTCGTCCCCGTGCTCATCGTCGTCGCTTTCAATTTCAATCCGCCTGTTCGGCATGTGTGTGCGTGTGTGTGCGTGGTTGAGGCGGCTCCAAACGCACCGTCTTTAGCGGGAGAACATCGCCTTCCTAAAAAGGTAACACTGAGCGTTTCAAACGACCTCGCGCAGTCCAAAGCGCGGGAAAACGCAAACGCCTTTTTATGGTAAGAATTTCACGTGACACCACACCGACCCAGCTCTCACGTCAATGCGTGCTTCACAACCCGCCGCCTATACGCCTTCATCTTCTTGAACTCGGCGCTGTGATGATTGCGCCGTTTCGCGTGCCGGGCGGCGATTGCGATGCACTTGTCCAGAAACGCTACGAAGTAGGTGTT
>CAJWHT010000117.1 GCA_913041495.1 uncultured Desulfobacteraceae bacterium
GAATTGTAGACGCATCAGTTATGCCCCACATTACATCAGGAAATACTAATGCACCAACTATTATGATTGCAGAAAAAGCAGCTGACATGATAATAGAGGATAGCAAACCATGAGCGAACAAATAATTATTTTTTCTCAAATTGTATTTATTGATCTAGTTTTGGCTGGTGATAATGCAATTATAATTGGAATGGTTGCTTCACAATTTCCACCTGACCAAAGAAAAAAAATTATTTTTTGGGGAATTGGTGCAGCTGTAATTTTAAGAATTATATTAACTCTTCTTACTGCTTATTTGCTACAAATAACAGGATTAAGATTAATTGGTGGTCTAGCACTATTATATATCTGCTATAAACTTTATTCAGATGTAATTAAAAAATCTTCAACAGATAATGAAAATATAAAAGTAGATAATTCTAGTTTTTGGAAAGCAATATGGACAGTTTTAATTGCAGATTTTACAATGAGTCTTGATAACGTATTGGGAGTTGCGGGCGCTGCAAAAGATCATTATGGGCTTCTTGTTTTTGGTCTAGTTTTATCTATAGCTTTGATGGCAACTGCAGCAACTTTAATATCTGGATGGATTAAAAAATATACTTGGATAGGTTGGATTGGATTATTTGCAATACTAGCAGTGGCAATTGAATTAATCTATACTGATTTAAAACTATTCTTATAAAAATGTATTTAAAAAAATATAATTTAAAAAACAAATATGCACTAGTGACCGGCGCTGGCAAAGGTTTAGGTAGAGCATGTGCAATTGCTCTTGCAGAGGCAGGCTGCAATTTGATTATTGTTAGCCGTACAAAAAAAGACCTGCCGCCGCTCACTTTCAATGGCCGGGGTATCCGGGATCATCCCGTGATCCACGGTTTTGGAAAAGATATACTTTTGTGCCAGTGCCGTGATCAGCAACTGCAGGTCGGCTGCGCCCCCCATATCCCGGGTGATATTTTCAAATACGGAGAAGTACCGGTGCTCGAACCCGGAGTATCCCATCTGGTGAAATTTTCTCAACCGGACGAGTTGATACAGGGGCATGCGCTCGTCAAACACCCCCAACTCCGTCAGATCCTTTTTCAGGCGATCTTCACTGTCCGGACGGCCGTCCAGGGCAGGACTTTCAAAGGTGGACATCACCGAGGTGAAATAATCAATGAGGCGGCCGTCCGGAATAAAATCCCCTTTGAGGCAAAAGGCGCTTGCGATAAGCCGGTCCAGCCAGACCGGTCCAAAGGGGGTCAGGGCCTGACCCATGATTTTCAGTTTGGCTTTTTTCTTCCACCGCCGCCATATCATCCGCAGGTGGGTCGCCACAAGTTCATGGGGCAAAAATCCCAGCACCCGCTCGGGATGGAAATCTTCAAACTCAAGGCGATGGGGCGCCGCGCTGTAGGTCGTGGCAAAAAGCGGCAGGAAATGCTCCCAGATCTTTATGGCCAGATCCCCGGTGAACTTTTCATCCGCCGGCGTGAGCCCGGACGCCTCGTTCGCCATCAGCCCTGTCAGCTTCAGGCTGCCCATGCTCACATGGGTGCCGTTGTTGGCCAGGCTGACATTGGAGGTATTGGGAAGTACCACCAGGTTGGAATTGATGATACCGGCCTCCTTGAGCTTTGTCACGGCGTTGAGCTGACTTCTGGACAACACCTTGTGGCAGATGCTCATATACGCTTTTTTCTCCTCGCCCCTGTCCCAGCCGGACAGGCAGGGGCTCATGAACAGCTCACGGTAAAAGGCATCTGAAATTACATCGTTGAGGCGCTTGGTATCACTGGGCGGGGTGGCGGAAAAAAAGACCTTGACGGTCTGGCCGTTCTCCCTGAGTTGAAATTTTTCACCGGCATAGGCCACCAGCGCCTGTGTCAATAAAAAGCGCGTCAGGGATTCTGCCGCCAGTTTATCGCCGATACCCGCCGTTGTGGCATCCGATTTCACCGGATGAAAGGAAAAAAGCTCAGGAGAGGAATTGTCATTTGAAAAATGGCCCAGCAGTTTTTCCCCGCATACCCGGACATGGACCGGCAGCCCGCCTTCGTCTCCCACAGCATCGGCCAGGGCAAGTTTGAGCAGATAGCTGACCGGAATTCTGACCCAGGGTTCCCCGCCCCGGTCAAAGACGAATTGTCCGGCATCCTCTCTATAGGGGGAGTTGGGAATTGACTTGTCGGCCTTGAGATCCTTGTTAAACACCTCATTGGCAAACCGGTTCAGCATCTGGCGGGGAAGACGGACCCAGGAGTTTTCCCAGGCCATGCCGTCCTTGTCATTGAGAAATTTCTCCAGGGCGGTTACCCGTTTTTCAGGGGTATCACCGGCCTTGGCCTGTTTGAGCAGATTTTTATAGTAGTTGGATGCCTCAATGGTCCGGGCCAGGTCCACGTCCATCCGGGTGCCTTCCACGACGGTCTGGAACTCGTTCTCCGTTCCGGCCGTGGCATCGCCGCAGCAAAAAGGCAGGGAGCGGATAAACCGGTCCGGAGAGGCGGTGTCAATTCCCAGTATGTCTGAGATCTGATCCAGGGTTATCCGGGAAGACCGGTCCGGGGTTTCCCCACTCTTGGTTCGTAAGGCAGCCATCATTGTATCGCATCCCTCAGGGTTTTGGATTGTAAAGATGATATGGGCATCAACTGTTAGAAGAATATGCCCTAAAAATGTTACTGGGATGTTACGTGGCTGCTAAACTTAGATGTGAAACAATAGAAAAGATATGGAAAGGCCCGCCGAAAACTGCCGCCCGGGATACAGGCGGCAGCCGGCAGGGTATTTATTGCGTTGGGTTTACGGCGTAATCTGATACCGGGTGGAAGAGGATGTGGACCGGGCGAACCGGTCCTCAAGTTCCCAGGACTTTCCCTTTTTAAGGTAGGTGAATTTTCCCCGGCGCTGAAATTCTTTTCCAGAAGCATCGGTGTAGGTAAAGAAAATGGAAACGATGGCGGAGGTTTCGTTTTTTTTCAGTTCCACTTTCCCCGGCTTGAAAGAGACCAGCTTCCAGCGGTATCCTTTTTCCCCGTTCTTTCCGTGGATGGAATACCAGGCATGTCTAAACTCACTTTCAATCAGGGATTCAGAAATGTCCGGCCCCCCCGAACAGGCGGATAATCCCAGCAGGGCCAATAAAGATACCGCGGCAATGAAACTGACCAATGACACCGGCTTGACTCTTCCATACTTCATTCACATACCTCCGTTTCGGGGGAAAAGGGTTGTGGATCAGGGCAGCGGCTTATCTGTGTAGGCCACCCCGGCCTCGTCAGAACTGTACAATTTCGATGGGTTTCCGGATTCCACATCCGCCACCCAGTCCGGGTTAAGCAGCATGGATTTGCCGGACAATACAAGATCGGCGTCCTTCAATGCCGCCTCGGCACTCTCCCTGTCGTGGATCTTACCGCAGATCATGACGGGCAGCTCCGTTGCCTCCCGCGTCAGGGCAGCCATGGTTTGATCCGTGCCGAACGCTTTTTCACTGTAATCATAAGTGGATACGGAAATGGCGTCAATGGGTTCATCGGAAAAACGCGCGATCATCTCTTTCCACTCTTCGGCATCCTTGAACAAGGAGACATCCATATCGGCGATGCCCCAGTTGGACACCCGGACCACCAGCAGGCGATCCATCGGGAT
Organism: uncultured Desulfobacteraceae bacterium; assembly: GCA_913041495.1. Lineage (GTDB taxonomy): Bacteria > Desulfobacterota > Desulfobacteria > Desulfobacterales > Desulfobacteraceae > Desulfobacter. Next base: position 3,643 of record CAJWHT010000117.1, read on the forward strand.
TTCCGGCCGGACCGCCTGGATGGTTTCATGGATAAACCGGAACCGGTTTTCCATGGACCCGCCATAGTCATCGGACCGCTTATTGCTGTACGCCGATAAGAACTGGTTGTGCAGGTATCCGTGGGCGCAGTGGATTTCAAATCCGTCAAAGCCGGCTGCCATGGCCCCCCGGGCGGTCTCAACGAAACCGTTGATGACATGGTCCATGTCAAACCGGGTCATTTCCTTGGGCAGATCGTAAGGCTTGCCGGTCATGGGGTTGTCCTGCTTCGGGGCGATGGGGCTGGGTGCAATGATCCTATTGGCCGGGTTGACACCCTCATAGGCCATGCGGCCGCAGTGAAAGGCCTGGAGAATGGAAACGGCGCCGTGGCTGCGGATATCATCCGTCACCCTGTGCCATGCATCCACCTGGTCCTGGTTCAGAATCCGGGCCTGGCCCGGATACCCCTGGGCGCTTTCGTAATCCGTAACAATGGCTTCCGTGTACACCAGGCCGGCACCGTTTTTTGCCCGGGTGACCAGAAAATCCAATACATCCTGCCGGGGGATACTGGCATCCCCTGCCGACATCCGGGTCATGGGGGCAACTCCCAGCCTATTTTTAAAGGTGAATTCATTGATGGTAAAGGGTGTGAAAAGATCTGAACTCATGGCGCGTCTCCTTGAATGTTATCAGTATTTGATTTTTTTTCGCAGGGCCTTTGTTCTGGAATGTTTGGTCTTAGAATCCATCCGCCGCTTCCTGGCGGCCCGGGACGGCCGTGTGGCCTTGCGTTTCTTCTTGGGCCTGCCTGCCGACCGGATCAGCGCCGTCAGGCGGTCCATGCCGTCTTCCAGATTTTTTTCCCGGCTGCGGAAGGTCTGGGCCTTGATAATGATGACACCGTCCCGGGTAATCCGATGGTCGCTCATGGCCAGCAACCGTTCCTTGTAGAACTCCGGCAGGTCCGAGGCCCGGATGTCAAATCTTAAGTGAACGGCGGAAGCCACCTTGTTCACGTTCTGGCCCCCCGGCCCTTGGGCCCGGATGGCCTGGATTGTCACATTGGACTCCGGAATCCGGACCTTGTTTGAAATGTCGAGCATGAACAAGTCCCCCGGGATTGGTCTGATGGTTTTTGCTTTTTGCTGCACGCTGTGCAACGGACTGCATGTTTAGCAACGGTATTAAGACTAAGTCTGGTTCAGCACCATGTCAATGTGGGGGATGTTGTCCTCCAGATAGGGGGCGGACACCACACGGAACCCGTGGTATTTATAGAATGCGGTCAGATATTCCTGGGCACCGATTTCGATTTTTTTACCGGGCCATGCCCTGCCGGCCAGTTCAATGGCCTTGTCCACCATGGCATGGGCCAGCCCGATGCCACGATACGTATTGTGGACGGCCACCCGTCCCATGCTCACCCCGCCGTAAGAAACGCCCGGGGCCAGCAATCTTGCGCAGGCAGCCACCCGGCCGTCCTCACCTGCGTGCCAGAGGTGGATGGTTTCCGGATGGTCGTCTTTTCCATCCAGCTCGGGATAGGGGCAGCTTTGCTCCACCACAAAGACGTCGGTTCTCAGCCGCAACAGATCGTAGAGTTCCCGGGTCGTCAGCTCATCAAAACGTTTCGCTTGCCAATGGTATGCCATTCATTTCAATCCCTGAAGTGTTAATCTTGCCTCACCGGAATGAAGATACCTCAATCCGAAGGGGTTGAAAAGCCCTGATGTGTTCTGGTTGCGTTATATCCCCCCTGAAAGCCAGGGAATTATTTCATATCTGCTTGCAGTCAGGCACAGGATTAAGCTATATCATGCCCATGAAACAGCCATACCAAACCATAATGGCCCAAATGGCCGAAGGCAGCCCCTTTGCATTGGCCACCATCCTGTCCAGCCGCGGCTCCACCCCGAGGACACCGGGCACAAGGATGATGGTGTTTCCCGATAAATCCATTTCAGGCACCATCGGCGGGGGCCTGATAGAGGCCCAAATCATAGACACCTGCGCGGATTTGATAAAAGACGAAACCGCGTCATGCGCAATGATAAAAGAGTATGTACTGAACCAGGACCTGAAATCCGGCATGGATATGGTTTGCGGCGGCAAGCTTCGGGTCTGGATTGAATGTTTTGGTCCCCAATGCCCTGCTGAAACGAAGGCCGCACTGGCCGAAATGGCAAAGGCCGAACGCCAAGGGGGCACCGCAACCCTCCTGTCCACATTGGTGCCGGAAACAGACGGCAAATTCAAGGTGGTACAAAAACGGATGGTCCCAACGGATGACCTGCCAAAGGACCTTGGGACGGCGGTTGAACAAAACCTGCGGGAAGGCGTTGCCTGCGTAACTTATGCAAAGGAAACCATCGTTGCCGAAACCCTGGCACCCATACCGGTCCTCTATATCTTCGGCGGCGGCCATGTGGGATACGCCCTGGCGCAAATGGCCCATCTCATTGACCTGCCCTGTGTGGTGGTGGATGACAGAGAAGACTTTTCCAATGAGAAACGGTTCCCCCACGCCCGTTCCGTGGTTTCCGTACCGGAATTCAAACATTGCTTTGAAGGGCTCACACCGGATGAGCACAGCTATATTGTCATCACAACCCGGGGCCACCTTCACGACGAAATCGTTCTGGAACAGGCCCTTGCCACAAAGGCCGCTTACATCGGCATGATCGGCAGCCGCAGGAAGCGCGATACCATCTACGGCCATCTCAGGGACCGAGGGATAAGCCAAGAGTCCCTGGAAAAGGTCCATTCCCCGGTGGGACTGTCCATCAATTCCGAAACCCCGGCAGAGATCGCCGTATCCATCATTGCCCAGATTATCCAGGCAAAAGGGGCGGCCGCCACAAAACTGGAAAAACTTTTTTAACAGGCCTGCCATGATGACCGATGACTTCCCCATCCCATTGAATATTAGCAACGTATTTGCTATTAGATCCTGAATAATTATAATAGACTGCAAAAAAAAGGAGACTAAAAAATGACACACACTTCCAGACTGATTTCACTGCTGGCCGCCCTGATTATCTGCCTTAGCTTCAGCGCAACCACGGCACTGGCCGAAGGGGGCAATACACCGGAATCCGCTGCCAAAGGGTTTACCAAAGCCTATTATACACTGGACGCATCCATTGAAGATTACCTAAGCAGCGATGCCCTGACCAATGAAAACGATGTGGATATGGTGGAACTCTTCTTCAGTAAAAAGGAAGCTGAAGCCAGAAGCCGCGGCTACGAGATGAGCTACCTGAAGATGCATCCGTTGCTCATCAAAACCGAAGTGCTGGAACAGACCGAAGATACGGCCACCGTCAGGGTCAACACCTCTGCCCTTCGGTCCATCAACCCCGTGTTCCGGATGGTGGGCTGGATTTTCGGCCTGATCAAAGAGCACAACTTTGAAACCACCCTGCCCCTGGTTAAAGAAGACGGCATGTGGAAAGTGGGTCCCGGCGTATTGGTACCCATGGGCTAAAACCGAATCAACATCTCCCCGCAGGTTTTCTACAGCCGGGGACATTGAATGACAGATGAAAAGCCCCGGCTGATTTAACGATCGGCCGGGGCTTTTTTTGTCTGTTTTTGCAGGGTCTTTGTCATTGCGGCCGGAAAGGCTTTCTGGAAAGATAGATCCATGGAGGAAAATTATGACAACACGGCATATCGGACAGATCATCTATGAAGGTGCGCAGATCCTTGACATCACAGGCCCCATGGAGGTTTTCTCCCAGGCGCAGCGAAGGCTGCGGGCGGAATCTTCGACCACCGAACCTGCCTATCAGCTCCATCTGATCGCTGAAGCAAAGGGGCCGGTCAGGACCTCTTCCGGCCTCAGCCTTGTGGCGGATCACGGGTTCGGGGACAACGACCTGCCGGAACTGGACACCCTGCTTGTGGCCGGCGGTGCCGGCGCTGACGGTGCGGCACGGCAACCGGAGATCCTTACCTTCATACGATCCCGCTCCACCCGCGTCAACCGCCTGGCTTCGGTTTGCACCGGGGCGACGATTCTGGCCGCGGCCGGGGTTCTCAACGGCCGCCGGGCCACCACCCACTGGTCGGAAGCCCGGGAACTTTCTGCAGCCCACCCGGAAATACAGGTGGTGCCGGACAGCATCTTTGTCAAGGATGGTCAGGTGTACACCTCTGCCGGGGTCACCGCCGGTATCGATCTGGCTCTGGCACTGGTTGAAGAGGATTACGGCAGGGACCTTTCCCTTTTTATCGCCAAACAGCTCGTGGTCTTCATGAAACGCCAGGGCGGCCAATCCCAGTTCAGCAGCACCCTGGCCCGGCAGACAGCGGCCAAGGGCAGGCTGGGGGAAATCCTTGGCTGGATGGAAAAGAATCCGTCAACGGATCTTTCCGTGGATGCCCTGTCCCTGCGCTGCGCCATGAGCCAGCGTAACTTTTCCCGGACGTTCAAAAAAGAGACCGGAATGACACCGGGAAAGTTCGTGGAAAAGATGCGGGTGGAACTGGCGGCCCAGCAGATTGAAACCCGGGACGCAGGATTCAAAGAGATTGCCCGGGACAGCGGATTCAAGGATGAAGAGATGATGCGGCGGGCGTTCAAACGTCAGCTCAACGTGCTGCCCCACCTGTACCGGAAACGGTTCGGACAATAAACGACCTGTCCCAAAAGGCCTGCGATCCAGACGGTATGCCCTCACCTTACAGGAGACACCCATGACAGAGAACAATGAAATGAATTCCCCAAAGAAAACCCTGGCCATTTTAATCTTCCCGGACGTTGAGGTCCTGGATTTCGCAGGCCCCTTTGAAGTATTTTCCGTATTCAACGAACTGAACGCCCACCGCCTGCTCACCGTTGTTACCGTCTCAGAAACCCCAGGGCCCCTCAGGGCCAAAAACGGGCTGAAGGTGGTACCGGACCATACCATTGAAACAGCGCCGCAGCCGGATTACCTGGTGATCCCCGGCGGTGTCGGCACCCGGCGTCTTCTGGAAAACGACAACGTCCTCACCTGGATCAACCGGGTGGCCGGCAATTGCAGAAACATCATGTCCGTGTGTTCGGGATCACTGCTGCTGGCCAAGCTCGGGCTGCTGGAAGGGTTGCGCGCCACCACCCACCATGAGGTTTTTGAAGAACTCGAAGGATTGGCTCCGGATGCCGAGGTTGTCCGGTATCAACGGTTTACGGACAACGGCAAAATCATTACCTCGGCCGGGGTTGCAGCGGGCATAGACATGAGCCTTTACATGGTGGGTCGGTTGTATGGCAGGGAGCAGGCCCAGACCGTCGCCCGGTACATTGAGTATCCCTTAGCCTGACACGGCAGCGGTATCCGTATCCACCCGGTCCAGCCAGGCCCGGACATGGGTCCTGAACATGCCGGGCTGCTCCATATGAAGAAGATGGCCGGCCCGGCCCAGGACCACAAAATCCCCGTCCGGGAACCTGTGGTGGATCTTCCAGGCATCCTCATACCCCACGGAAACATCATACCGGCCCAAAAGCACCAGGGCCGGTCCCGGATAAACCGGAATGTCTGCGGCATCCGGATCGACACTGAGTTCCGTGTCCCTGATCCGCGTCATCAGAACGCTGTCTGAAAGTGTCAGCGACGGATGGATATACCGCCGGTAGAGGTCCCAGACCTCCGGGGTCTGGATGGTGACAAACTGATCCAGGGCGGCGAATTGCGCCGGGGACAGGCTGTCGATAAAGGCCTGATCCCGCTCACAGCAGACGAACTCAGGCAGGCGGCGGTTCTGGCGGCGGAAGCGGATGACCGGGCACAGAAGCATCATTCCCCGCACCCGTTCCGGGATGCGGGCCAGCACGCCCCGGGCCAGGTAGCCGCCGTAAGAGTATCCGGCCAGGGCAAAGGGCTGGTCCGGACCGATGACGTCGTCGATAAACTGAAAGGTCACCTCCAGCATATCATCCGAACTTAGAATGGCATTGCCGGCACCGGACTGCCCCATCCCCGGCAGGTCAAAATAGATGCGTTCGAATCCATCAATGCCGTCACTGGCATCCTCCATCCCGGCCTTAAGGGACCTGTGGTCCACCCCATACCCGTGGATGCAGATCAGGGGAAGCCCTGCGCCACAGCGCTCGTAGTAAACAGGTATGTCACTGATGTCGGTGAACATGGCGGATTAGATGTCGGTCAAAAATTTTTGCCCGAACCGTTTTTGAATTCTTCCCGGAATTCTTCTAACGATCTGCCCCGGATCGCTTCGGCAATCTCAAATACGTAGTCATAGATGTGCAGCCCTTTGGATGCGGCGATGATATCCCCGTTTTCCACCCCGATCTGGGCGGCGCAATACTGCTTCATCATCTCAATGGCGGCCAGGTTGGCCGGGAATCCGCCGAAGAGGTCCCAGGATCTGAAATAGGGGAAAAAGTGGAGTTTGCCGTCCTGAATCCGGGTGTCGATGTGCCGGAGGCAGGGGGGATCGATGAGGATCATGTCCGAAGGCTGCCCCACCTGGAGGATCATCTGATTGTTCCGGTGCCCCTTGTTGCGGTAGGTCCAGATCATCAGCTCCATCTGGTTCAGGTAAAAGGTGCCGTCCTCTTGGATGAGGATATTTCGGTCTTCCCAGATATCCCGCTCCTGGACAAGTATCTCCCTCATATGTTTGTAATCGTCCGGGAGATAGGCCAGATCACACTTGCAGATCCGCTGGCCGTAAGTATAGGACTCCCCCTCCTTTTCTTCCCCGGTCATCAGGTAGGGAAGATAATCGTCCAGGTAATCCTCATCCACGGGATCGGGGAATCCCAGTGCCGGGTTGACCTTGGGCAACAGCGGCACGGTGTCGGGGTGGGTGATGTGGATGGTGACATGATCGAACTCCAGCCGTTTCTGGCCTTCAAACGATCCCCTGTTGATCGTGAAGGCCCGGCCCTTTTCCACGCAACGGTAAAGGGTCTGGAACCAGGCATCGGACAGGCTTGTGGCTTTAATGAATATGGGCTTGAGCATAGGGATTTCCTCCGGGGATCAAAAGATCACTTCCTTTTCTTATAATCCTTATGCCGGATCTATACAACCCCGGTCCCCGGATTCCCGAATCCCGATTCCCAACCACAGGGAACAAACACCACCAAAAAGTTCATATTGGTTATTTTAGGTAAATATTAGATTTTTTTTATCTGTTTAAGAATAAATATTTGACACAAACACACCCTATCGATAGAAAGTTACCATTGCTTTTTGGATAATGAAGGATGTTGTTTCTCAATAAACAAACCCCATCTCCTTGGCAAACATTATCCAGCCGCCTGTCCGTACCGACCCTGACGGACAGGCGGCATTTCTTTTGGGCGGCCGACTTTGGGTAACATCAAACCAGTTCTCCTGCATCCACAAGAATACGGCCATCCACCATCACCCAGGACACATCCGAGGATTTTGCCGCATACACCAGTGCGGAATACACGTCGTGCATGGGGACCATGTGGGGCCTGTGGGTGTCAACGATAATGATATCGGCCAGTTTCCCGGGTTCAAGCGAGCCAATGTCGGCGGCCATACCGATGGCCCGGGCCCCGTCAATGGTGGCGGCCTTCAGGCAGGTCCTGGCATCCATGACACAGGGGTCCATGCAGGCCACCTTGTGAAGTTTGGCTGCAGTTCCCATCTCCCCCACCAGATCATGGTCGTTGTTTGAGGCGCAGCCGTCCGTTCCCAGCCCTACGGGGATGCCGGCGGCAATCATCTTCGGCACCGGGGCAATACCCGATGCCAGCTTCATGTTGGACTCCGGGCAGTGGATCACCCCGCATTGCCGCTGACGGATGATCTCAATATCTTCATCGTCCACCCACACCGCATGAACCAGCAGGGTGTTCCGGTCCAGGATGCCCAAGCGGTCCAGGTAGGCGATGACGGATCTGCCGCAGCCCTCCCCGATCATGGCGGGTTCGTTCCGGGTTTCGGCCGCATGGATCTGGAACAGCACCCTGGCCTTGTCCGCCGCAGCTTTGGCCGCCTGTAATGTATCCGCTGAGCAGGTATAGGGGGAATGGCAGAAAATGGATGGATGAAGCCTGGATGAAATCGATCTGGCATTTTCCACATACGCTGCCGCATGGTCAACATTCCGCAAGGGATCTGGTACACCCGGGGCGGGAAAATCAATGACCCCCTGCCCTGCCACCGCCCGGATGCCGGTTCCGGCCATGGCCCTGGCCACTTCCGCCTCGTGGAAGTAACCGTCGCAGCATGTGGTAACTCCTGCCAGAAGCATCTCCCGGCAGGAATGAACGGTCCACTGGGTTACGGATTCGGGGGTCACCCGGCTGGCCTCGGCAGGGAAAATATGCTCGTTGAGCCAGACGTCCAGGGGCAGATCATCGGCCAGGCCACGGAACATGGACATGGGGGCGTGGGTATGGCCGTTTACAAAGCCTGGCATAATGATACCGCCGCCGGCGTCAATCCGCTTGGGATTGCCGCTGGCATCAACCGATGCCGCAGGCCCCAAGTCCATTATCCGGTTTTCCCGTATCCGGACCGCACCGTCCGGTATGACGGGCAGTCCCTCGCTCATGGGAACCAGCAGTCCGTTGTGAATCAGCAGGTCTTTGTCCATATCCGTTTTCCTTTCACCGTTTTTCCGCGTCACCCTTATTGTATTGCCACAAATGACCACCAATTGAAACCTCAGGGGATACCCGGAAACGCATTCACCTCACAAATCAAATAGACAGGGTCCCGGCCACCATGATAAGCTGATTCACAATTATTTACTGAAAAGCATTCAGGAGAGTTTTTCATCATGTCGGATAAACTGGATATTCTAATTGTCGGTGCAGGCCCGGGAGGTATGGCCGCAGGCATCCTGGCCAAACAGGCAGGCCTGTCTTACGCCATCATCGAAAAGGGCGGCAATCCCATGCAGGGGATCATAGACACCTATCCCAAGGGAAAAAAGGTCTACCCCACCATTCCCAAGAGTTACACAGAGCCCTTCCCCGTGGATGAAGTCCGGCCGCCGGACAGCCGGGTGCCGGTGGAAGCCTATATCGACCAGGCGAGAGCGGTGGAAGCGGAGCACGACTTGAATATCCACTACCACCAGGTCTTTACATCCATTGAAGGGACATATCCGGACTACCTTATAAAAACAGAGAGGGGCACCTTTCTTGCCCGGAATATCCTTTTGGCCTTCGGCAGCAACATCCCCAACGATCTGGGCATATACGGGGAGGCCAAAACCGTGGCCAGGAACATCGAAAACGGGGAGGATTATATCGGCATCAACGTCCTTGTGATCGGCGGCGGCAATGCGGCGGCGGATGTGGTGGCCTCCCTGTCCAAAATAAAACGGGAGGCGGATGACGACACCTTTGTGTATTGGGCCCATATCAAGGAAAAATTCGAGATTAACAAGGATACGGCAAGGGATCTTGGAGAAGAAGTCCTTCTGGGGGGCCATATCAAAATTCTCCAGCGGGCCGTTCCCAAGATCGGGGAAGTGGATGCGGACGGTATCGACCGCCTTTACATCCACCAGACCTCCGGTGCATCCATGGGAGATGACCTTTACCTGTACCAGGGCATGAGCTTTCCCATGAAAAACGTCATCGCCTGCATCGGCCACCACGGCCCGTCCGCCATCTTCGACGCCCTGAACCTCCAGCAGATCACCTGTACCGGGGCCATCTGCAAGATCGCCAAGGAAGGGGAACGGCTGCTGATGCTCTCCACCCACCTTGAAACCAGCCATAAGGGAATATTCGCCATCGGCGGCGCCATCAGCCCCTCATACATGGAAATCGGGGCAGACGGGATCATCAAGGAAAAACGCCATTCAAACCTGATCTATACGGCGGTGATTGATGCCAAGGCGGTGATTGATTTTCTGACGACCTAAGAAAACATAAAAGAGCGGCACCGGGGGTTACCCAATTAAATGAACAGAAACGCCCTGTCCCACTGATTTTCATGCGGGACCGGGCGCTTCTTCTTTATCCTCATTAAAATGCGCTGTTTGACTTATTCATTCACTGCCGGCAATGGTGTGGCGCATAAAGGTTACCGCCAGGCAGTCTTAAGCTGAGACGTTGTTTCTTTCAAACGGTTGCCCAATATTCTGGAAAGATTTCGATAGAGATGAACGGCGATTCTCGGATAAACCAATTGAACTCGCGTCATACCTTTCCAGTTTATCTCCAGAAATTTTAAATTTTCTGCAGCAATGATGTCCGCAGTCCTGGGACCCGGATTGACCATTGCCATCTCGCCGAACACCTCTCCTGGAGAAATACTTGCCACAGAGGCTTTTTGGCCTTTTGTGCCACGGATCATAACTTTGGCCCGCCCCTCTAACAACAGGAACATACTATCACCGTGCTCCCCGAATTTGATGACCTTTTCTCCTTTGGGGACATGAAACACTTTTCCTAACAGAATCACCCGCTTTATTTGCCAAGGTTTCATTCTTTCGAAGAGAGGCGAATCATCAATAACCTCTTTTTTTAAATCAAGGCGAATCATATCCCAAAGAGTTATCAACTGAGTCGATGACAACAGGATTGGCGTGACAAACATATCTGCCAAAAGTGCAAATAGCATAACAAAGGCAGACAGAAAACCAAAATTTACAATGGGTACAAAACTGGAAAAACAAACAACCGCAAACCCGCAGGCAAGGGCGACCGAGGTGGAAAACACGGGGGTTATCTCAGCCCTGATACAAGCTTCAATGGCTTTTGGTTGATCCTGCAGCGTACGCATTTCTTTATTATAACGCGACATAAAATGAATCGTATCATCCACCGCAATCCCTATGGCGATGGCTGCCACCATTGCTGTTCCCACGTTTAAGGGAATGTTGAAAATGCCCATAATGCCGAAAACAAGCATAATTGGAAAAAAGTTAGGCACCAGGCTGAGAAGCCCGGCTTTTATGTTAACAAAAAGAATGGACATGATCACAAAAATGATCACCAGCAATAGGAGCAAAGACTGAATCTGTCCTGAAGCGATACTGTCAGCCGCTGTGTTGATAAGTATGTTCTCTCCGGTAAAATTGCTTTGAACATGTGAATTTATATTCTCATCGATGTAATTTTCAATATCGCTGACCGCCCGGTTCAATTCATAGGAAGATCCGATGTTATGCCGAACCATAATGTTTACTTCGGCGAAATCTGCGGAAACAAAACGCTCAATTTCATTGCGCTGTAACGTTAACAAGTATTGTGCGACCAGCTCGCTCGTTTCAGGAAGGCGATAAAACGCCTCTTTACCATCGTTCATTTCCCGGTGAATCAATTTTAGATAATCTGTAAAGCCGGAAACCTTATCAAACCGACCGGATTGTTGCATGTATTCCATAAGGTCAGAGATTTCTTTCAGGTTGTCAGGATCTTTAAAGAACCCCGGCAAGCCCGAAGTCATTCGCAGATAGAAGACCTGTACACCTGAAATCTCATCGTGAAGTGTTTGACTTTTGGTCCGAATATCCGAACTCGGTTTAAAATAACCGAGCATATCGTTGTCCACCTTTACCTTGAAAGAAAACAATGAGATCAGTATAGCCCCCCCCATGAGAACAGAAAAAACCACCCATTTTTTGGTTTGGATCAGATGAATGATTTTATCGGCAAGGAAGGTCATGAAACGTTGATTTACGGTTATCTCAGTATCGGAATGAGGGGTGTACTTGGGACCGAAATACCTCAGGTAAACAGGGGTCACCATACAGGTGATTAGCGGATTGGTGAATAACCCGAAAGAGGCGACAATACCAAACTGCTTAAGCATAGTAATATCATTGATTGTAATAGACAAAAAACCAATAAACGTGGTTAATGCCGTAAGAAGCACCGCTGTACCTGTTTTTCCCACCATATAATCAACAGCACTTATTTTGTTGCCGTCATTTTCTTCCAGCCCTTCCATATATTCCGCTAATAGGTGCATATCCTCTGTGGATCCGATAACAATTATCAAGGATGGAACGATGACTGTCAGGATGTTTAAAGGGATGTTAAGATATCCCATAAAACCGGCGCTCCACACCACACAGCTTCCGGCGGTAAGCATGGGTAAAATCGCCCCAGAGGCGGAGCGCATGGATACCACCAACAGTATTAACAATACCAAAACAGAAAAAGGTACCATGGTAACTTGATCATTCAGAATACTGGTGGTTATGGATTTTTTCGTATACGTGTTTCCCAACTGAAAGATTTGATCAAACCGGGAGTCAAATTTCGAAACGACCGCTTCGATTTGCTTAGTAAACTTAATATCGAATTCCGGATCGTCGGGGTCCGGTATGATATAAAGATTTAAGGCTGTCGCCCTGCCATCTTCCGATATTATGTTTTTGATCAGTATCGGGTTCCTCAAGGCGTCTTTTCTTATTTGCTCTGCCTCCTCTCTGGTTTCGGGAATATAGTCTACCAGGGGATTGGTACTGAGCATTTCATCGTCACCTTTGAAATTCGTCACAGAAAAAAGACTCTCTACCTTTTGAACGGCATCCATCTCTTCAAATTGAAAATGAAGCTCATCCATTAAGGCGATCTTTTCCGGTGTAAATAGTTTTTCATCCTGAATAAAAATCACAGAGACATTATCAGAACCAAACTTTTCAAGGGTTTGTTCGTAGAACTGTATAGACGGGTCACCTTTTATCATCATTCCTGAAGCAGATGCATCAACACGTATTTTCGTTATACCGATCCCCAAAAGGATTGTGGTTAAAAGCATTGTAAAGAGTACGAACCAGGGGTGCCGGTTGCTCCACATCATTAGTTTGTTCATCGTTGTTGCTCCCTCATCATTAATTTTGTCCAGGACAATGCTGCCAGATAGAGCCCTATGAATCATTCCATTGGCAATTTTTCGTTTTTTGCCGGTGGAACGTTTATGATTTACATGGTTACGTGCGGCAACTAGGACAGCAAATTAAATACCACAACCTAAAAAGAACATCTTTTATAAATATTATTAAGCAGTTAGACAGAGGCAAAACAATCACGATTACAAACACCTGGCAACACATGCGGCGTTTTTCCCCGCCGGTGGGGAAAAACGCCTCAAGTCCACGCCTGTGACGCTTGTCATTACCGTAAAATAAAAATTTGTTCATAACAATGCCGTTACTATGTGAGAAGAATGCAGGAACAAATGTGAAGATGAAAAGAAACGCAAGAGGACTCAACACAGCCTGGAACTGGAAATCCAATGGTATGACGGATTGGCTGACACCGGATTAGAATTGGGATAAGCCGTTCATTTATTTCTTTTGATCGGGGAGTTTTTCCCTGCCCGGGGAAAAACTCCCCAACTTCTTTTTTCCACTCCGACGGCATCCGCCCCACCACAACAAGCGCAACCCACTGTTATCATATAGCTTTCACCCAGATATAAACACAAAAAACCTGCCTGGCATAACCATTGCTATACGCCAAGTAAACCATCACTTTAATGATGCAGGAAGTCCAATGAGCACGATTAGCGGAAACAAAGATAAACCAATAAGCAAGTCCTATTATAACTCCCTATCATGGTACTTGATCACAAGTGTTATCATTGTTTCGTTCGCTCCGATGATGCTTGTGGGATTCGTGATACTGCAGCAGTTTCAACGTTCCTATACGGACAAGGTAAACGCTCACCTCAACGAATTGGTATTGAAACACAAACAGCATATCGACCACTTCCTTGAAGAAAAAACCGAAGACCTGAAGGTCCTTTTAAAAACATCCGGCATTGACAGGCTCCGGGATGAAAAGATTCTGTCAAAAAAACTCTCCATTCTTCAGGCAGAATACCGGGGCGGATTTGTGGATCTGGGGATTGTGAACCAGGACGGCAAACAAATCGCCTATGCGGGTCCATTCAAGTTGGATCAGGCCAACTATGCCCAGGCACCGTGGTTTCGAAAGGCCATGAACGAAGATATCTTTATCAGTGATGTATTTTTAGGGTTACGGGGTCTTCCCCATTTCATCATTTCCATCAAGCAGACAATCGGAGATACCGACTGGATTATCCGGGCAACCATTGACTTCGTGACCTTCAGCAACCTGGTCGAAAACATCCGGATAGGCGAAACCGGGTTTGCCTTTATTGTCAACCGGG
>CAJWHT010000118.1 GCA_913041495.1 uncultured Desulfobacteraceae bacterium
CCCTCTTCCTGGATGAAGTCACCTCCATGACCTTAGGCCTGCAGGCCAAGCTGCTGCGGTTTCTCCAGGAACGCAAAGTCAGGCGGGTGGGCTCTCTTACGGAGATCAGCGTGGATATCAAACTGATCTCATCGGTGAACCAGGATCCCCACACGGCCATCGAAGACAATCACCTCAGGTCAGACCTCTTTTACCGCCTGGCCGTGGTGTTTATCCGCATCCCCCCCCTGCGGGACCGGCTGGAAGACCTGCCGCTGCTGATCCGACACTTCCTGCGGCAGAACAATCCGGTCCTGGGCACAAAGGTCTCCGGGATCTCAGAGAATGTCAAAGAGATGTTCGAGCACTACCACTGGCCCGGCAATGTCCGGGAGCTTGCCCATATCATTGAAGGCGGTCTGAACCTCATGGACCAGGAAACCATCATCCGTACCCGCCATCTGCCCGCCCACATGGGGATGCTGCGGGATAGGGCGCAGGACACCGGACCCCAGCACACAGACGGCCCGATACCGAACCGGCACCCCGCAGTACAAGGATCATCCCCCCCACCGCCCCCTGTCTTTCCCATGTCAGCACAGACCCGGGAAAACGAAATATCCATGATTCGCGAAGCCCTTGGCCACACCCGGGGAAAACCCTCTGCAGCGGCAAGACGTTTGGGGATTTCTCCCCAACTGCTCAACTACAAACTCAACAAATACGGCATCGACCGCCACGCGTTCACCTGAACTAAGGGGCTGTAACCACAGGCACATTTCCATTTGTCATTTCCGGGCCGGATGTGGTATGAGGACTAAAAAGGAGGTCCCCATGCCAGATCTTTCAAAAAAACGCATCCTGGTGGTGGACGATACCGTGGCCAATCTGGACATCCTCGTCGAAACATTGGGGGATCTGTACAATGTCAGCGCCGCCACCAACGGCTTCGAGGCCCTTGATGAAGTCAACGAAGAAAAACCGGATCTTATTCTCCTGGATATTCTCATGCCGGAGCTGGACGGCTACGGGGTCTGTTCACGGCTCAAGGAAAATCCCAAGACCCGGGATATCCTGATTATCTTCGTCACCAGCCTGACCGAGGCCGTGGACGAAACCCGGGGGTTTGCCCTGGGCGCCGTGGACTATATCACCAAACCGTTTTCCGCCTCGGTGGTCCGGGCCAGGGTCAAAACCCACCTGGAGCTTGCGGATGCAAGAAAGCATCTTGAACAGCAGAACGAAGTATTGAAAGAAAACATTCCCCTTCGAGAACAGGTGGAGCAGGTTACCCGCCATGACCTGAAAAACCCGCTTCAGATCATCCTGACGTCTGCCCAGATCATGAACGCCGGCCTGGCCGAGGGTAAAACAGACATCCAGGAGCTGTCCGGTGAGCAGATTGCTGCCTGCGATACCATGCTGAACATGATCAACCGTTCCATGGACCTGTACAAACTTGAGAACGGCACCTACAGGTTAAGCCGGGAAGATACGGATATCCTGCCCATGCTGGACCGGATCATTGCAGGGGGAACACGGTATATTAACCCGTTCAACCTGAGGGTCCAGACTCTCGTTGAAGGTGTACCACGGCAACCGGACGACCGGTTCATCCTGTCCTGCGATCCCCTTCTTTTTTACACCATGATGGGCAACCTTATCACCAATGCGCTGGAAGCCTCACCGAAAAACGGTACCATCACCATTTCACTGGCCGTTGGTGAAAGCCCTGTAATTTGCATTGAAAACCAGGGAGCGGTACCCGGGGATATCCGAAACCGTTTTTTTGAAAAATTCGTCACCCGCGGCAAACAGAACGGTACCGGCCTGGGAACTTATTCCGCACGGTTGACCGCCGATGTCCACGGTGCCGACATATCCCTTGACACCTCGGATGCCACCGACACCACCCGTGTAATCGTCTCCTGGACAAAAAGCGGATAAGACAGGTATTCATCAAAGGTGAAAAGATTTCTCTTTCCGGACGGCAAGGATTTAGGCGTTGACCGGCCCGGAAATAATAAATTGACTTATTCCCTCCGGACCATTTATTATACCTAAAACTATGTAATTCCCGTCAGAAAAAGGGGGAAAAACAACGTTCCACAACCGTATCCTAAAAATTTATTGCCGTGCATACCCCAATTATATGGATAAGCCGAAGAGGTCTGTCTGAATAACGCGTTGACATCAACCAAAGGGCCCCGCGCCCAATCCATTTCCACACAGCTGACAGTCAGCTTGATCAGCATTGTTGCGCTTGTTGCCGTCATTGCCGTGGGCGCTGTCTACTTCATCCTGGTTCACAACGAAACCAAAGAGCTGGAACAAAAAGCAGACGATACCCTCACCTACCTGGAAGGCACCCTGGAACGCCCCCTGTGGAATTTCAGCGAAGACGATGTGGAACAGATCGCTGTCACAGTCGCCCAAAATGACATGGTTGTGCAATTGATCATCACGGACAGCATCGGCACCACCCTTTTTTCATACGATGATCCCCTTCTTCATAAAACCGTCACCCGGTCCGCCCGGGTATACCGTGGGGACCACTGGGTGGGCAACATCCGGTTTGCCTTGAGCAACAGGGTGTATCAGGCACAGCGGCAACGGTTTCTGATCACCTTTTTCGTGGTGACCGCCATTATTATTGTCGCCCTGGTGTTCGTCACCGGTTCTTTGATCCACCGTCTTCTGGACAAGCCGCTCCAGGGGCTGAATCAGATTGTGGAATCCTACGCCAGCGGGATCTACCGTATGGAAACCCTGAAAATTCCCTACCGGGAGTTCAAGCCATTTGAACGGGTATTGATCCGCATGGGCGAACAGATAAACGAACAATTCGACCAATTGCACAACGCAGAGGAAGAGCTTCGGCACGCCAATGCAGATCTGGAAAACCGGGTACAGGAACGCACCGCCGAACTTGAAGCCAAAACCCGGATGCTGTCCACGGCCAAGAAAGCGGCGGAAAGCGCCACCCAGGCGAAAAGCGATTTTTTAGCACGCATGAGTCACGAAATCAGAACGCCCATGAATGCCGTGATCGGCCTGACCAATTTGGCCCTGAAAACCGAGCTTTCCCCTGTTCAGCGGGATTATCTGGTGAAAATTGACGAGGCCTCCCGGCTGCTGCTCAAGATCATCAACGACATCCTGGACTTCTCCAAGATTGAGGCAGGCAAGCTTGAAATCGAGCACACGGACTTTCTGCTCCACCATATTGTGGATAAAATGGCCAATATGTTCCGGGTCAAAGCCGCGGAAAAGCAAATTGAACTATACTATATCATCGACCACCCGGTTCCCCTGGCCCTCATAGGGGATCCCCTGCGGCTGGGCCAGGTGCTCATCAACCTGATGTCCAACGCCGTGAAGTTCACCCACAGCGGAAATATCATTCTTCGGGTGGAGATGAATCCATCCGATGGAAAAAAGCCGGGTGTTCAGATCCGAAAGTCGGATGAACAGGCCCACCTGCTATTTTCGGTCAGGGACACCGGGGACGGTATGCCCGAGGAAAAAATAGAGGCCCTGTTCCAACCCTTTACCCAGATGGACGGCACCGTTACCCGGAAATACGGGGGCACAGGCTTAGGGCTGTCCATCTGCCAGCGGCTGGTGACCATGATGGGGGGGCGTATCTGGGCCGAAAGCCGCGTGGGCCAAGGATCCACCTTCTTTTTTTCCCTGAGCTTTGACAAGCAGACCGATGCCCTCCAATATACCCTATCCGCCCCACCGGATATCCGGGGACGGCGGGTCCTTGTGGTGGACGATAATGAGACGGCCCGGCTGATCCTGTGCCAGATCCTCACCGGATTTGATATGGTGGTGACAACGGCCAAGTCATCTGAAGAGGGAATCGAACAAATGTTATCCGCCGCGAAGAAGACCCCTTTCGACCTTCTGCTGGTGGACTGGAAAATGCCGGGCAAAAACGGGTTTCAACTGGCAAAGGCCGTCCGGGAACATCCAAAACTTTCCTCCCACGATATTAAAATCATCATGGTCACCATGTATGACCAGGACCAGGTGGCCAGAGCCAAACGGCAACCGGATACCGGGATTGACGCCTTCCTGCTGAAACCTGTGAATTCATCGGTACTTTTTAATACCA
This sequence comes from uncultured Desulfobacteraceae bacterium, assembly GCA_913041495.1. GTDB lineage: Bacteria > Desulfobacterota > Desulfobacteria > Desulfobacterales > Desulfobacteraceae > Desulfobacter. The sequence continues at coordinate 4,103 of CAJWHT010000118.1, forward strand.
TCATGGAAGTATTTGAGAACACCGACGCCATGCTGCCGGTACAGGCCATAGCCAGGACAAAACGGCATCTTCCCGAAACAGGGGCCATCCGGGGCGCCAGAATTCTGCTGGTGGAAGATAACCGGATCAACCAGCAGGTGGCCGTGGCCTATCTTGCCGGCGAGGGGCTTGCGGTGGACGTTGCGGAAAACGGGGCACTGGCCGTGGAAAAACTCAAGGCTGCCGCAAAAAGTGAACAGGGGATTTACGATGCCGTGCTCATGGATATCGAGATGCCGGTGATGGACGGCCATGCCGCCACCCGGGCCATTCGTGGGGAAAAAAGATTCGAGGATCTTCCCGTGATTGCCATGACCGCCCATGCCCTGGAAGGGGACAGGGAAAAATGCCTTGCCGTTGGCATGAATGACTACATTTCAAAACCCTTTGACGACAAAGAGTTGTTTGCCGCCCTTGTCAAATGGATCCGGCCGGCAAAAAGGGAGGCGGTGAACAACGCCCCCTCGTCCGGCACATTTTCCGAACCGCCCTGGGAGGCCATGCCCCGGGCCATATCAGGCATTGATATGGCAGCCGGCCTTGAACGCATCAAGGGAAATACCGGTCTTTATAAAACCATGCTGGTTCATTTCTACGAAAAGTTCAACACCGCAGCGGAACAGGTGTCAGAAGATATCCGCGGGCAAAGGTATGAGGCTGCCAGGCAATTGACCCACGCCATCAAAGGGGTTTCCGGAAACCTTGGCGCAGGCGACCTCTATCTTGCCTCAAAAATGCTGAACGATGAACTGACACTGGCAACGACAACGGCAACGAAGCTGACGCCCCTGGTGGCAAAATTCCGGGACGCCCTCGACATCATCATGACCGACCTGAACCAGGTGGTTCTGCGGGAAGCCGCCGCACAAAAGCCCAATGCAGGCAATGCCACGGTTGACCCCATTGCCGCCGGCAAGATTATTGCCACCCTGGAAGATCTACTGAAACGCAGAAATTCAAAGGCCAGAAAAGTATTGCCGGAACTGAAAGAAGCCCTGCAGAATCATCGGTTCACCGACCTTTTGTCCCGGCTTGAACAGGCCATTTATAAAATTGATTTCACCACCGGCCTTCAAATCCTCACTCAAGTGAAAGCCATCCTGTCTGACGATGCCCCGGAGGAGACAACCCCATGACGGCACCTGACCTGAAACAGATTCTGATCGTAGATGACGAGCCGGAAAATATCTGGCCCCTGGTGGAGTACCTTGAAAAGGATTACAACGTCCTTGTGGCCCCCAACGGAAGGGACGCGGTTGAGATTGCCACATCGGACCCCAAACCCGACCTTATCCTCTTGGATATCGTCATGCCGGATATGGACGGCTATGAGGTATTGTCACGGTTAAAGGCCGATGATGCCAGCCGGCAAATTCCGGTGATCTTCGTTACAGGTCAGCAGGAAGAGGCCGAAGAAATCAAGGGGATGGAACTGGGTGCCCTGGACTACATTACCAAACCCTTTTCCATGGCCGTGGTCCGTGCCAGGATCAAAAGCGCCATCAACCTGAAAAAAGAGGAAGACCGCCGTTTTGTGCTTAAATCTCGGCTGGAAGGAATGAACGATATCCTTCAGGCCCAGGTGGATAAAAAAATCCAGGAGCTGGAAGATGCCAAACAGGCCCTGTTCGCCTACGAAGAAAAATACCGGCACCTATTTAATTCTTCACCACCTGGAAACGAACGGGCGACCCTGCTTATTGTGGACGATAATCCGCACAATATCCAAATCCTCATTGAAAACCTGGAATCCGACTATGAGATCATCTGCACCACCAGCGGCCCCGAAGCACTGGACATCTGTTTTGGTGAAAACCGGCCCGACCTGGTACTCCTGGATATCATGATGCCCCATATGGACGGGTACGAGGTCTGCACAAGACTCAAGGCCAATCCGGAGACCCTGGACCTGCCCGTGATATTTCTCACCGCCCTGGGCCAGGAGGTGGACGAGGCCAAGGGTCTGAACATCGGCGGTGTGGATTTTATCACCAAACCCTTCAGCCTCCCGGTGGTGGATGCCCGCATCAAGGCGGCACTGCGGCTGAAAAAAGAAATCAGCAGCCGGGAGGTCCTGACCCGGCAACTGGCCAAACTCAACGAAAACCTTGAGCATCAGATCCAGGAAAAGACCCTGGCCCTTGAACAGGCCCATGCCCATATCAAGGAAAGCGAAGAGAAATTCCGCGCCATCTTCCAGGATGCCGTCGAGGGCATCTACCAGACCACCCCCAAAGGACAGTTAATCAGCGCCAGCCCGTCACTTGCCAGGATGATGGGGTACGACTCCGGAGAGGAAATGGTGGACCGGCTAAAAGATCTGGCACGGGATCTGTACTACGACCCCGAAGACAGACGCGTATTTCTCAAAGAAATCCGGAAGAAGGGGGAGGTTCGTGATTTTGAAACCCGGTTTAAAACAAAATCCGGCACGCCCATCTGGTGCCTTGTCTCTGCCAAGGCCGTCCGGGGTGAAAACGATAAGATCCTTTATTACCAAGGTTTCATCATAGATATTTCCGCCCGTAAAAAATCGGCGCTGGAGCTGCAGCGGCTGCGCATCCACATGCAGAACATCATCAACGGCATGCCCTCGGCCCTGGTGGGAATGGACCTTGAGGGCCGTGTCATTCACTGGAACCACGAGGCGGAACTCATCACCGGCACTACGGCGGATGCTGCCAAAGGCCAACCCCTGGAGCATATATTTCCCCAGATCGCCCCGGGGATGGAACAGGCCCGAAAAGCCATTACAGAATGCCGGATACAAAAGGATTCAAAGGTGCTGACCTATGTCAACGGCCAGGTCCGCTACTGGGATATCACTGTATATCCCCTGATCCCGGACAGGTGTGAAGGGGCGGTGATCCGAGTGGATGACGTCACCGAGCAAATCCGCATGGAAGAGATGATGATCCAGTCTGAAAAAATGCTCTCTTTGGGCGGCCTTGCTGCGGGTATGGCCCATGAAATAAACAACCCACTTTCCGCCATTATCCAGTCATGCCAGGTGATCCAGAACCGTCTGACCACCGATCTGCCCAAAAATAATACGGTGGCCGAGAATTGCGGTACCACAATCCCTGCCATCAGCGCCTACATGAAAGAACGGGAAATCCATGCCATGCTGTCGGCCATCAGCGAGTCAGGAAAACGGGCGGCCAACATTATTGAAAATATGCTCAGTTTTGCCAGGAAAGGCGACGGCCATGTCTCACACTACGATCTTTCCGATCTGATCAGCCGTACGGTCAACCTGGCCAGAAACGATTACAATCTGAAAAAAAACTATGACTTCCGCAAGATAGAAATTGTCCGGGAATTTGACCCGGATCTGCCCAAAATTCCCTGTGAGGCCAGCAAAATCCAACAGGTCCTGTTCAATATACTGCGAAACGGCGCCCAGGCCATGGCCGCAGCAAACGGCAAATCACAAAAGACCTGCCACCGGTTTGTCATCTCCCTGAAAAAAGAGGGGGATATGGCCCGGATGGACATCCAGGACAACGGCCCGGGCATGGACAAGGAAACCCGGCGCAAAATATTCGAACCGTTTTTCACCACCAAAGGCCGGGGGGTGGGCACGGGCTTGGGCCTGTCAGTCTCCTACTTCATCATCACGGAAAACCACAAGGGAAACATCAGCGTGGAATCCTCCCCCGGCCAGGGCGCCAAATTCATCATCCGGCTGCCCCTGACCCGGGAGATGGCCAACTGACCGACAATGGATTAATCTTTCCAGATATTCAGCTTATCCGTATAGTGGTCTTTCACCTTGCTGCCCAGCATGGCGTGCTGGGACATATCCGGTGAGTACCGGCTGGCCGGTGACAGCATAAAAGCCTATGTCTTTCGGCCGTAAAACAAATGATGATACCGACAGCGACCGGGTCAAATCCATTGGGCTTTTTTTAGGTTTGACTATTCCGGTGATAATGATATTCTTCATTTTAACAATTCCTTGAACATTGTATCTGGATGTAAATGTCATACCCAAGGCCGTACCAGGTAGCGTCTGCAGGGGTATATCCAACTATACCGGCACCCCGCGTGCCCCAGGAAATAACAGCTATGGAGAGCGAAACCAAAAAAATTAAGGTGACCCGGAACCGGCGGCGGCTGTATGAAAACACACCTGAAGATATCGTGGCAGCGGTTCCTCCTGCCGGGGTCTCAACGTCCGGCAAAGCAGACAGAAAAGCCGTGCAGATCAGCCGTCAGGAAGAAGCCGCCCAGATCATCGGCATGTACTCAAAAATTGCCTCCGGCTCAGGCCTGCTGCCCCTGCCGGTGGTGGATATGGTGGCCATCAAAACCGTCGGCGTAAAAATGCTCCAGCGGCTTTGCCGCCATTACAGCGTGGACTATGATCCGGATCAGGCTCTGTTCATCATCAACGAGCTGACCCGGGGCAGAAAAAAACTTTTATGGGCCGGCAGCCTGTCCAAAATCGTACCGATACTCGGTTCTGCCGGCGGCGGCCTTGCCGTCCTCTGGCGCGGCGGCCGCATCATCTACGCCGTGGGGCATATCATGATCGAACACTTTGAGTCCGGCGGCACCCTGGATGACTTCGACCCCTCCTTTATCGAGCAATAGCCACAGGCAGGCGTTCCCATGGACGACTACCCCGATTTTCAAGCGCTGGCCGCTGTTGAAACGCAAGGACTGGACTATCGTATCCGGGTATTGGATCGTGGCGCAGCTATTTCCATTCTCGCTCCCCACGGCGGCCGGATCGAGCCTTGCACCTCGTCCATTGCAAAAGCCATTGCCGGTGATGACTTTAACCTCTATTGCTTTGAGGGATTGAAAGAAAAGAATAACCGCCGCCTTCACATCACCAGCCACAGGGTTGACGAACCCCGGGCGCTGCGCCTGCTCGCAGCCTCGGATCTTGTGGTTACCATCCATGCCTGCAAAGACCTTGAAGAACGGGTTTACGTGGGCGGCCGGCATCTCTTCTTAAGACTGTCCGTTCAGGACGCTTTGGAATCAACCGGTATAAAAACGTTCACCAAAAAACACCTTGCCGGCATGCACCCGGAAAATATCTGCAACCTAGGACGGACCGGAATGGGAATTCAACTGGAATTTTCAAGAGGACTTCGGGATAATCAGGAACGATGGAAGATGTCATCTGCCGTTGTGCGAAATACCTTGCAAAATTGGAATTTTCTCACAGATCAGGTGGAGGCAAGTCGCTCACGGTTTTAACCGGGTGTTTCAAAGCGTATCTTAAACCTGGGGCCCAAATGTACCATATCTGTCAATTGTGAGACACTAGTGTGTTTAATCTGATGCACACATGGTACTGAAATATGGCAAATCGTCTGTTCTCAAGGTGATTTTAACTACAATTTCAGCTATTCATTCATGAAAAGCTGTTTTTGGCATAAAATCTGCTACCATTCTAATGAGGTTCTGATATTGTCATGGTAACGTTTTATTCTTTTTCAATTATTGTCGAGGTGATGAATGTTCAAAAATTTAAGCATTGGAAAAAAACTGCTCGGTGGGTTTCTTGTGACAAGTGCAATAACGGTTCTTGTTGTTGCCACAGGGCTTATGGGGATCAACAAAATCAAATCACAATTCAAGGTAACCCTTGAGACCTCTCCGTTGATAGACGCTGCAATGGAAATGAAAATCTCTGTGGCCCGGGATATGCAAATGATCATGGAGTTGCTCGCCTCGGAAAACAAATCAGATCTTGACGATGCCTGGAATGAACATTCAAATTTTGTAAAAGATTTTGATCTGTTCGCCAATGCCGTTCTTGATGGCGCCCAAACTGAAGAAGGCAGGATTTATCCGGCTAAAAATGAAACGCTCAGATCCATTGTGAAAGAAGCGGATGCGTTTCATAATAAGGAATTCCAACCACGAATCAAACAGATCTATGACGTTATGGTCCAAAAAATAGAGGGCATGGACTATTCGAAGGATGCGCTCTATAAATACGACCATGAAGCAGATGACATCGGAGAAAAAATGCTGGAAATGCTCGGTGAAATTGAAGATCTGTCAAGGAAAACAATTACCCAGGCCCAAAACAACGTATCTACTATTTCATCATTTCAGTTCACTTTACTGGTAGTCACAGGAGGTATAGCCGTCTTAGTATCTCTGTTACTAGGGGTTATAATCACAAAATCAATCACCAAACCTATTTTAATGGCAAAAGATTTTGCCGAAAACATCTCCCAGGGCGACCTGACCCACCTGATAGACATCGACCAAAAAGATGAGATAGGCATGCTGTCTCATTCATTGAACACCATGAACAAAAATTTGAAACAGATGCTCTCGGACATTTCATCTGGGACACAGAGATTAAACACCTCGTCCACAGAACTTTCCTCCGTCTCAAAAAATATTTCTTTGAATGCCGAACAGACCGAAGAAAAATCCACCAGTGTTGCCGCTGCGGCAGAAGAGATGGGAACCAATATGAACAGTGTCGCCGCCGCAACAGAACAGACAACAGCAAACATCCAGATGATCGTGGCCGCGTCAGAAGAGATGACCGCAACCATTAATGAAATCTCAGATAACATTGCAAAGGGAAGCCAGACAACAGACACCGCAGTTGATAAAGCAGAGGAAGTGTCAAAAAAAGTCAACGAACTTGGCAAAGCCTCGTCAGAAATCAGCAAGGTGACGGACGCCATTGCGGATATCTCGGAGCAGACCAATTTACTGGCGCTTAATGCGACGATTGAAGCAGCCAGGGCAGGCGAGGCAGGCAAAGGCTTTGCCGTTGTGGCCGGAGAGATCAAAGCCCTTGCCCAGCAAACCGCCGAGGCAACCACTGAAATAAACCAAAAAATTACTGATGTACAATCCACGACAGACCAGTCTGTGACTGCAATCACTGAGATTGTGGATATCATAAAGGACATCAACGGTATCGTAAGTACAGTCGCCACCGCAATTGAAGAGCAGTCTTCAACAACCCAGGAGATTTCAAACAATGTCAGCCAGGCAGCGTCTGGTGTTCAGGAAGTGAACGAAAACATTAACCAGACATCGGCAGTAGCCGGGGAAGTCAGCCGGGATATTGCTGAGGTGAGTCAGGCCGCGGCAGATATGAATACCGGAAGTACGAAGGTAAGCCAAAGTGCCGTAGAATTGGCAAACCTTGCAGAAAAACTGAGCAATATGGTCAAAAAATTTAAATTATAGGAAGAAAATCAGGCTGCCTTGGTCGTATCAAAAGAGGGCCTGCCATAGGCCCTCAACGCAGCGGGTTCCCGCCAGGATAGCATGTCGCGCTGTTGGCGTCCGTTCAACTTCTGCCCCTTAAGCAGGTCCATCCCCATGGAACCCATCCGCTATCCCTTTATTGAAAAATCCATCCATTTAACGTATAGATGAAGCGCTTTGTTAGGATTTGATTAGATTTGCGTTAAATTATTGTTAGGCGAGCCGATCGCGGAGGGGGACCGGGTGGATATTGCCAATATTTTGATCCAGACACTGGGGGGACTCGGATTATTCATTTTCGGAATGAAAATGATGACCGAAGGGCTTCAGGCCACGGCCGGCCAGAGAATCAGAAGCATACTTGAAGCCATATCGTCCAATCGCATCATGGGATGTCTGACCGGGGCCGGGGTTACGGCCATGGTCCAGTCTTCATCCGCCACCACCGTCATGCTCATCGGGTTTGTCAGTGCAGGGATAATGACGCTGCAGCAGGCGGTAGGAGTGGTCATCGGCGCCAATGTAGGTACCACAATCACAGGCCAGCTCATCGCCTTCAAGCTGGCTAAGGCCGCATTGCCTGCCATCACCCTGGGGGTAGGGCTCAAGTATTTTTCCAAACGGCGGCAGTTTCGTCATATCGGAGATATCATCCTGGGATTCGGCCTGCTGTTTTTCGGCATGACCGTCATGAAGAACGGGCTGGCCCCCATTAAAACCGATCCCCAGTTTATCTCCTTTTTCACCACCTTTACCACGGATACTGTGGGCGGGCTGCTGCTCTGCGTTTCCATGGGGGCGTTACTCACTGTGGCCGTCCAGTCCTCATCCGCCACAGTGGGCCTGACCATGACCCTGGCATCTTCAGGCCTTCTGACCTTTCCCACAGCACTGGCCCTGGTGCTGGGTGAAAACATCGGCACCACGGTGACGGCGCAACTGGCGACCCTGGGCTCAAAAAATACCGAGGCTCACAGAACGGCCAACGCCCACACCATATTCAATGTGGCCGGGGTCTGCCTGATCCTGACGATTTTTCCAGCGTTCACGGAGGCTGTGGTGGCCATTACCGGGCATCTGGGTGCGGGCCCCGTGGACCTTACGGTGAACAGGGAATACCCCAATGCCGCCCGGTATATCGCCAACGGCCATACCCTGTTTAACGTGGTCAACGCCTTGGTGTTTCTGGTATTTTTGCCCAAGTTGGTGAAGCTGACCATTTTTTTGTCCCCCAAAGACAAGCGGGATGACGATATATTCCGGCTGCCGGAATTCGACAAAAGTTTCATGGATTCCCCCATCGGCGCCCTGGCCCGGGTGAAGGGTGAAATCGTCAACTACGCAGAATACGTACTGCTCAACATCAAACGGGTCTCCACCTGTCTGGAGCACAGGGATGAGGATATCCTGGCCGAACGGAACACCGTGGAAGAAAAGATCGACGATTGTCAAAAAATCATCATTTCCTATCTTACCACCATCTACCAGGGAGAGGTCAACGAACCTGAGGCCAAGGAAATCTCAGAGATGATGCGGATTACCAACAACATCGAACGGATCGGAGATGCCATGGAAAATATTTCCAAGATGCTGGATAAATCACATGCCGCAGGCATCCATTTCAGCCAGACCGCCCGGGAGGACCTCAAGGCCATATCCCACCAGGCCAACGCGTTTCTAAAATACGTCATCCAGGGTATGCGGGACAAGCCGGAGGACTTTTACGACGCCTCACTGGCCATGGAGGATCGCATCGATCAAATGAGGGAAACCATGCGTTCAAAACATATTCAGCGCCTCAGAAACGGCGAGTGCTCGGTTGACGCCGGGGTGTTTTTTATTGCCATGGTTTCCAGCTATGAAAAGATGGGGGATTATTGCTACAACGTGGCGACGGGAATCAACCGCATTCTCTGATACCACATCCCGGGGAAAACGATCCCCACTTTAGCCTGTGCCATGTTTTTCCATCACCGCAGCCACCGCTTCTTCCGCCTTGAAAAAGGCATCAACGATCTTTGGATCAAAATGTTTGCCCCGCTGCTGGCGGATGATGTACTGGGTCTGCTCCGGGCTGAAGGCCTTGCGGCCCGGACGGTCGGACATGAGAACGTCGAATTTGTCCGCCAGGCAGACGATGCGGCCGGCAAGAGGGATGGCGTCGCCTTTAAGACCCTTGGGATAACCTGAGCCGTCCCATTTTTCATGGTGGGTCAAGGCGATGGTCCGGGCCAGTTGGAGAAATCCTCTGTCCGGTCCGGCCAGGATCTCAGCGCCGATGACCGTGTGGTTTTTCACGGTGTCCAGCTCTTCGGTAGAAAGCTGGGGATGCCGGTCCAGCAGGTCCCGGGGGATGCCGATCTTGCCCACGTCGTGCATGGGGGCGGCGTAGGTGATGGCAGAAACCGTTTTGGCGTTCAGGCCAAGTTCTCTTGCGATGGCGGCGGCGTATTCGCTGATCCGAAGGTTGTGACGGCCGGATTCGTTGGCCCGGTACTCCATGGCCCGTGTCAGGCGCATGATGGTGTCCAGGGAGGCATTCTGGAGTTCCAGCAGGGCCTCGTTCAGGGCGCGGGTTTTCCTGGCCACCTCAATGGCCAGCATCTCCCGGTGGCGGCTGAGGCGCAGCTGGTTCCGGACCCGGGATTTGATCAGATCAGGGGAAAAAGGTTTGGTGACATAGTCCACGGCTCCCAGGGCAAGGCCCCGGGCTTCGTCCTTTTCTTCGGTCATGGCCGTTAAAAAAATGATGGGAATATTCCGGGTGCGTGGCTCCCCTTTCAGGCGCCGGCAGACTTCGTAGCCGTCCATGCCCGGCATCATAATGTCCAGCAGGATGAGGTCCGGTTTTTCCTCTTCAACGGTTTCCAAGGCGGTTTCCCCGTCCAGGGCCACCCGGACGTCATACTCTCCGGACAGGGTGTCCACCAGGATATCAATATTGGCCTCGGTATCGTCCACCACCAGTACGGAGAAAACGGTCGTCTCCCGATCTTTTTTGCGGTCTCCCATCATTGTTTAGCCCTCCTGCTGGTCCGCCCGGTCCAGCACCCGGGCCAATTTCTTCATCAGTATATCCGCGGAAAAGGGTTTGACCACAAAGGCATCCACCCCCAGTTTGACGGCCTGTTCCACCTTCCGTTGCTCTGCTTCCCCTGACACCATCATAAAAGGGATGTGCCCTAAGGTTTCCGATTTTTTCACATGCTTGAGCAACTGAAGGCCGTTGACCTTGGGCATGTTCAGATCGGAGATGATCAGGTCCACCTGCTTGACCTGGAGCTGTTTTAGGCCTTCCATACCGTCGGCCCCCCGGATGAAATTCTTAAAGCCCATCTGCCTTAAGATACTGACGATGGTCCCTCGCATAATGGCGTAATCATCCAGGATCATGATGGTCATGTTTGTCTTTTTAGACAGATTCTTGATCTGGAGGGGGCTTTGCTCGAAAAATTTGTCAAAGGCTTCCTCCGCATTTTCCTTTTTCAGGTTGTCGTGGAGTTCCACCATCAGGGTGGTGCCCTTCTCCTCGACGGACTGAAAGGATATTTCTCCGCCCAGGGTTTTTGTGATCAGCTTGGCGGAGTAAGTCCCCAGTCCCGTACCGTCCGGCTTGCCGTGGGTGACGTATTTGTCAAAGAAGGTATCCCGGATCTCATCCGGGATCAGCCCTGTGTTGTTCACCATGATGATGGGGGTATCGCCCTTGATATCCAGGCCCACGGTGACGGACCGCCCGGGGGGAGAGGCTTCCACGGCGTTTTTCACCAGGTTGACGAACAGGGAGTAGTATAACATCTCCTCGCCGTAAACAATGAAGCTGTCATCCTCTTTTGCATATTTGCCGCCGATGAGAATCCTGAAAGGGATCTCCTTTTCCCCCATAAGATGAATGATCTCCCCCTTGAGCTGCTTTAAGATTTTGAGCAGGTCGATGGGCACCGGGCGCAGGCGGTACTCCCCTTTTTCCATCCTGTACAGATCGATGGAGGAGTTGATGATATCCATGACCCTGAAACCCGACTGGGCGATCATCTCAAGCATCTCCCGCTGGTTTTCCGTCACCCCCTTTTCCTTGAGCAGGAGTTCCGGAATGGAGATCAACGCGTTCATAGGCGTCTTCAAGTCATGACGGGCAATGCTCTCCACATCGTTTCTGAGCCGCTCGTTCTCTATAAGGATCTCATTCTGGCGCTTCAACGCCTGGTTGGCCCGGACCAGCTTCAGGTGATTTTCCACCCTAAGTCTGACAATCTCAGGGTTAAAGGGTTTGGTAATGTAGTCCACTGCCCCCAGCCCCAGTCCGCGGGTCTCACTTTCCTGCTGTTCCAGGGCGGTGACAAAGATCACCGGAATGTCTCTTGTCTTTTCATCCGACTGAAGCTGCTCACACACCTGGTACCCGTCCATGACCGGCATCATGATGTCCAGCAGGATAAGGTCGGGCAGTTCTTCTGCCACGGCCTCCAGGGCGGACTCCCCGTCCGTGGCCACCCCCACCTCGTAATCCCCTTCCAGGATGTCCAGAAGGATATCGATATTGGCCTCCGTATCATCCACCACCAGGATGGTATCTTTCCGCGTCTCTTCCATATAGGCGCCGCCTTTAACCTTGCATTTATAACTGTTCTGCGATTTTTTCCAGGTGGGCTTTCACCCTGGCCTGGACATCGGGAATGTCAAAGGGTTTGATGATATAATCAATGGCGCCTAAGGCCATGCCCCGTTCCTTGTCTTCAGGATCGGTCTTCCCCGTGAGAAAGATCACCGGAATATCCCGGGTGGCGGCATCGGCTTTAAGGCGTTCACAGACTTCGAAGCCGTCCATTTCCGGCATCATGATATCCAGCAGGATGAGGTCGGGCCGTTCCTCTTCCACCATTTCCAGTGTTTCCTCCCCGTCCATGGCCACCATCACATCGTACAGATCGCCCAGCGCCTCCACCAGCATATCCACATTGGCCTCGGTGTCATCAACGACCAGGACCACACATTCCGACAGGTCTTTCATGGTGATTCTCCTTGCGCAGCCCTGCGGCTGCCTATTCCAGTTCCGACACCAGGGCATCCAAAAGGGGCCGGGCATCCTTGAACTTGTATTTTCCGGTTAATTTTTTGATTTCGGCAATCTTGGGCGCATGGTTAACCGGCCATTCATAAGCATCCATACGGGCCAGTACTGCCTTTGCCGGTTTGGGTTTGCGTTTCTTTACATGGGGTTCAAGTTCCTTTAGAAATGCCAGAAGCCGGGTCTCGTCCCCCTTTTCTGCCACATCCGCCTTACTTGCCGCAGCGTTTTCCCGGGCAACCGGTGCCAGCACATCCAGCGTCTGACTGAAAGCGGTTTTAAAATCACTGATGAGGGACCCAAGTTCTTCCGTGCCGCCGCTTGCCAATGCGGCCTCCAATGATCCGGCGATGGCCTGCAGGTCTTCCGCCCCGATGGTGCCTGCCAGGCCTTTGACCGTATGGGCCAACCGTACGGCGGTTTCCCTGTCACCGGACTCAACGGCACGGTCCAGGTCCCTGGCCGTCCTCTGGTTGTCCGTGTGAAACCTGGCCAGCAGATTGCGGTAAAGGACCTTGTTCCCCCCTGCCCGTTCCAGTCCCCGATCCGTGTCAATCCCTTCAAGGAACGGCAATTCCGGGATTTCTGTCGTTTTTTGGGCCCGGGATGCCGTATATCTTTCGTGGACGGTCCGCTCTCCCGGCGGAATCCATTTCACCAGGGTTCTGAACAGTTCGACAGGGGCGATGGGTTTGGTCACGTAATCGTTCATCCCCAGGTCCAACACCTCTTCCCGGACCCCGGTCATGGCATCCGCAGTCATGGCGATAATGGGGACATCCTTGACCGCCGACTCAAGTTTCCGGATATTTAGGGCAGCGGTTCTGCCGTCCATCACCGGCATCTGGAGATCCATTAGCACGGCATCGTATTTCTCCCCGTCCTCGGAGGCAGCCGCCATCTCCACACCGATTTTGCCGTTCTCCGCCACAGCCACATGAAAGCCTTCATCGTTGAGCAGTTCCACCGCAAGCTGCTGGTTCAAGGCGTTGTCTTCCACCAGAAGCAGCCTGGCCCCGCGGATGGCGTTAACGGCCTCCGGTGTCTCACGGCCTTCCGTCCCGCTGCGGTCTCTGCCGGCAGTGACCTCCTGGCCGAAGGCTTCCATCACGGCATCGAACAGCATGGAATGGGTCACCGGCTTGAGTAGGAACCCGTCCAGCCCGACGGTGCGGGCCTGGTCCATAACATCCTCCCTGCCGTGGCCGGTAACCATGATCACCTTGGGCACCCGGTCCAGGGCCGCATCCCCGTGAATCCGCCGGACAGTTTCAATTCCGTCCATGCCGGGCATCTGCACATCCAGCAGG
>CAJWHT010000119.1 GCA_913041495.1 uncultured Desulfobacteraceae bacterium
CGGCCTGGAAAATATCCCCTTCCACGATGTGCTCCTTGATCCGCCGCACCCCTGCCTTGTATTCCTCGGCCGGGGTGATCGGGCACAATTCCACCTGTGCGCAGGCTTTCGTCTCTTCCTGTGCAACCGGCTTTCGGATGTCGGCCACCAGTTTGTCCAGATCCTTTCTTGCGGTGTCGTAAACCCCTGCTGCATCCGCACCGGGTTCCAGGTAGCAGATATTCAGGCAGGTCAAGGTCTGCTGGATGTTGTCAAATATGATCATCTGTTCGGGGATAATAAAATGACCGTATGGGGTCCCTTCGGGCAGGCAGACCGGAATATCCTCGAAAAAAGAGACCACTTCATAGGTGAAGTATCCGGTGACGCCGCTCCAGAACCGTGGCAGGTCTTTGATGTTGGCAGGTGTGTACCTTTGCACGACTTCCCGCATGACACCCAAGGGATCGTTGTTGTGGGGGATTTTTTCGGTTTTTCTGCGGGTGGCCACCTCCACATGGTCTCCGTAGACCTTGATGTGCCCGAAGGCAGACACGCCTAAAAAGGAAAATCTTGCCCAGCGCTCCCCACCCTCCACACTTTCCAGCAGGAAGCATTCCCTGTCCCGGTCATAGCATTTCTGGAGGATAGAGACCGGGGTGTCCGTATCCGCCAGCACCCGCGTGGCCACAGGAATGACATTGGCGGTTTTGGCAAGTTCGACAAATGTGTCCTTGTCCGGCAGTTGCTCTAAAATCATTGGGCTGTCCTTGTATTTATAAAAATTGTCGTGTGCAATAAAAAAAGGCTGACATGGTCGCCATGCAGCCTAACGGGCTGCAGCAGGTCTAACCAAAAGGAGGTCGGCTGCTGCAGCATATGATGCGCGGGTTATCCCCCGTCCACATCCGGTTGCAGCAGCCTGCGCCATGAGGTACGGCACCACCATCGGGTGACTGTGCTGTTGCGTGTTCCGGATGCAAGGTTCATTTTAAATCCTTAAATGAGGGTTCTATTCAGTTATGGATAGGAAAATTAAATGAAAAAAACGGAGTTGTCAATACAAATGTTTCTGTTTGTAGAAACGCCGTGGGGGTTTAAGATGGCTCTTGAATAAAAAACGGCACCGTCCCTTCCGGGCGGTGCCGTCTGACAGGGTGCATATTGCAGGAAATTTTAATGCATCCCGGGTGTGATGATCCGGGACTCTTTGGCCTTCTGGGCCTTCTCCTGCTGTTCTTGCATGCGTTTGAAATTTTCAATAACGACTTTTGTTTCCGCCTCCATGGCCTTGGGAAAGACATGCATGGCTTCTTCAAATGAATTGGCTTCAAGCTTGGCCTGCAGGGGGATGGGGCCCTGGGGGGTGCCCAACTGGGTGCTGCCGATGTAAATGGTTTCCCGTTCCGTATCTTCTGACCCGTCTGCTTTAACGGGAAGCAATTTTCTGATGGTGGCTATCTTAAGGTCCGTGATGGTTTCTTCGCGGTAAAGGTTATCCTTGTTAACCTGAAAATCTATGCTATTGGGCGAACCGCCGTTGTCACTCATTAAAGTCTCCCTTCCGGGGATAAATCCCCATTGAATATGTTCCCCCGTGTCACTCACAGGGATTCGTTTACCCTATCGTTTTGGCAGGAGAAGCACAAGGAAAGATTCTTGCTGACCGGGAGCGCCGCAAATCTATTGCCACTGTGAATCGCAATAGATTTATGGTAAAAGAACTGGATTTTAAAACGGTTGCCTGGGATTGAAAACGGGGCGACACAAAGAAAGAACTAAGACAAACCATGCTGTTTATTTTCCCTCCCGTGGGCAAACCCTGTGAACCCCCCGCCGGCGTGGCCCTGTTGTCCGCTGCCCTGAAATCGGCAGACATCGGCTGCCGGGTGTACGATGCCAATGCAGAAGGCCTGCTCTGGCTCATCCGGTCTGTGGATGACTCCCGGGCCAAAGATTCCTGGACCCTGCGGGCGCTCAAACACAGGGAGCAGATCATTGCGGATTTGAAAGATCCAAGGCTGTACCGGAATATGGACCGCTACCACCAGCGGGTATACGACCTGAACCGCCTGCTGATGACTTCCGTTGACGGGGAACGGTTCAGAATCACCCTGAGTGATTACGCGGATAACCAGTTGTCTTCCGTGGATTCCAAAGCATTGCTGAGAAGTGCTGCCGAACACAGGGAAAATCCGTTCTACCCCTTTTTCGAGGAAAAGATCCGTCCGCAGATTGAAGGATGGGACAGTCCCTGGGTGGGCATTTCCCTTTGTTACCTGAACCAGGCCCTGGTGAGCTTTGCCCTGGCCGGCTGGATACGGGAGAACTTCCCGGAGAAAAAACTTGTGATGGGCGGGGGATTGATCTCGTCATGGATGGCACGGCCGGCATTCGACAATCCTTTTTCTGATCTCATTGATGTGATGATTAAAGGGGAGGGGGAGCAGCCCCTGCTGGAATTACTTGGAGGGGGCGATACCACAAGAAAACACTACGTCCCGGACTATGGCTTTGCCGACACTCATGAATACCTGGCACCGGGCCGTATCCTGCCCTTCCGGGCTTCCATCGGCTGTTATTGGAGCAAGTGCAGGTTTTGCCCTGAAAAAGCCGAAACAAGGCCGTATTCCGCCCAGCGGGCTGCCTGCATTCTTGAAGACCTGGATGAGATGACCGCAGCCCACCGCCCTGATGTGGTCCACTTCATCGACAATGCCGTGACCCCGGCGTTTCTGAGGGCACTGGCAGGGCGAGAGTTTTCCTTCAAATGGTACGGCTTTGTCCGGTTTGAAAAAGATTTTACCGATCCTGAATTCTGCCGGGCGCTTAAAAAAAGCGGTTGCGAGATGCTCAAACTGGGGCTGGAATCCGGCGACCAGGACGTGTTGAACCGGATGAACAAGGGAACGGATCTGTCCGATGTGAGCCAAACCCTTAAGAACCTCAAGGCCGCCGGTATTCTTACCTTTGTCTACCTGCTGTTCGGCACAAGCTTTGAAGATGAGGCCGCCGCCAGAAGGACCTTGGGCTACATCAAGGAACACCAGGAGAATATTGACTATCTGAACCTGGCCGTGTTCAACCTGCCTAAATTCAGTGAGGATGCAAAAGGGCTGACCACCAGGGATTTCTACCACGGCGATCTTTCCCTTTACCTGAACTTTGACCATCCGGCCGGATGGGACCGCCGCCACGTAAAGGCGTTCATCGACAAGGAATTTAAAAAGGAGTTGGGGGTGGGGTCGCGCTTCCGGAAAAATCCCGTCTTTTTTTCCTCCAACCATGCCATGTTTTTCAACGATCTGGAGACTGACAAATGATTGCAGAAGTGCTTTCCACCGGAGATGAGGTCCTGCTGGGGGATATTACCGATACCAACAGCAGTTTTCTGTGCCGGCGCCTGAAGGAGGCCGGCATCACCGTTACGGGCATCACTGCCGTGGGGGATGATGTGGGGGCCATCGGGCAGGCCATAGAGACTATCTCCGGCCGGTCGGATATCTGCCTTGTGACAGGCGGTTTAGGGCCGACCCGGGATGATGTCACAGCCCTGGCCTGTGCCGGAGCCGCAGGCGTTGAACTCCAAGAGCACCCCCAAGCCCTCGCCGGCATGCAGGCCTTTTTTAAAAAAAGAGGCTTTGAAATGACGGCTGCCAATCGAAAACAGGCCCTGCTGCCGGCAGGGGCCGCCGTGATTGAGAACCTAAACGGCACCGCCCCGGGGTTTGATATTGTTGTGAACCGCTGCCGTTTCTTCTTTATGCCGGGTGTGCCTTCTGAAATGCGGATCATGTTCAGACAGGCGGTGAGGCCCCGGTTGTTTGACATGACGGGAACCCCGGCGGAAATACGGGTGGTCCGGCTGATGGTTTACGGGCTGGGCGAGTCCGCTGTCGGGGAAAAACTGGAGGGCTTTGAAGATCGGTTTGACGGACTTTCTTTAGGATTCAGGGCCGTGTTCCCCATGATTGAGGTTAAGGTGGTTGACCATGCGGATGCGGACAGGGGGGATGCAGAATTGGCATCTGCTGTGGCCTGGATCAAAGAAAAATTGGGCCGGAAGATTATTTCGGACCGGGGGCTGACCCTGGCCGCGGAGGTCGGGCGGCTTCTCACGGAAAAGGGGCAGACCTTAAGTGTGGCGGAATCCTGCACCGGTGGTCTGATTTCCCATCTTGTAACCGATGTGGCGGGGGCATCGGCCTATTTTCTGCTGTCCGCCACCACATATGCCAATGCTGCCAAAACCGATATTCTCGGAGTTACGGACGAAACCCTTAAAGCCCATGGGGCGGTACACGAAGAAACCGCCCGTCAGATGGCTCAAGGGGTGCGGCGGGCCGGCCGTTCGGACTGGGGGATCTCCACCACGGGTATCGCCGGACCCACCGGGGGCACGGATGACAAACCCGTGGGAACGGTCTGTGTCGGGGTGGCTGGGCCTTTGGGTGCATCTGCCCGCAGGTTTGTTCTGGATATAGGAAGCCGGGAGCGCAACAAGCAGTTGTTTGCCGCCACGGCTTTGGAAATGCTCCGCCGAGAACTTGAACCGGGAACTTGAACGTTGATCAGATCAGATCAGTTAAAGACAATTGAATAACAAGTAAAAAAGAACAAGGAATGCTGTCATGTCAGTTGAAGAAAATAGTTGTCCTAAATGTAGTTCACCCTATGCCTATCCGGACGGGTTCCTGTGGATATGTCCCGAATGCAGTCATGAGTGGTCGCCTGACCAGGCGTCTGATGCCTTACCGGAAGAGGCGCCGCAGTTTCTCGATGCCAACGGCACGCCTTTGCAGGACGGCGATACCGTCACCACCATAAAGGATCTGAAGGCCGGAAAGGACACAATGAAATTGGGTACCAAGGTTAAAAACATCAAACTCCTTGATGATCCTGTCAACGGCCACGATATTTCCTGTAAGATTCCAGGGTTCGGGGCCATGTATCTGAAATGCGCCGTTGTCAAAAAGGCCTAAGGAAGGATTTTGAAGATTTGTTTTTGAATCCGTATGATCCGCTGTGATTAAAGACCGAAAATCTTTTTGTACCAGTCTTGTGCCCTGGCTTCGAAGTCCGCCTGGTGTGCCGGGTCCGACATCTGATGCCCTCCCCCCTGATGGATGATTTTTTCTTTGGGGGCTGCCATGGCCGCATAAAGGTCATGGGCATTGGAAACCGGGACGATCTCGTCGGCATCACCGTGGAAGATCATCATGTGGTGAAGGGCGGATGCCTTGTCCAGAAGGTTGAAGAGCAGGTTTTCGGCAAAGAAACGAAGGGGCAGGGCAGGGCGGTTGTCGTTGGCTTCAACGGGGATATTCCGGATGCTCCGGCTGACCACGGGGGCGGCGCACAGGATTCCGCCCAAAGGAGGTGTTCCGGCGGCCGTAAGTTTTGCCCAGGCATTGATGCAGGTGGCACCGCCCATACTGGAGCCGAACAGGGCAATCCTGTCCGATGTCAGGCGTAAGCCCAAAACGTGGCCAACTGCAGCGGTGTAGTCCCTTGTCCGTTTATCCAGGGAGGTGTCTGTTACAAAATTGCCGTCGCTTGATCCACACCCCCGGTGGTCGAAGCGGAAAAAGGCGATCCCCATGGCCGGCAGCAGCCGTGACAGCACCAGTTGCTTGGCGGAATGCAGACTGCCTTCAAGCCCGTGGGAGCCTACCACCAGGGGAGGGGCGGCTGTTTCCGGCAGATGGAGGATTCCTCTTAGGGTCAAATGGTCTGCTGTAAATTGGGTCTCCACGGTTTTCATCTTGTCTTTGCCTTCCTATCCCTGTATAATAATTCGCTTTTGGCAATAATGAATGCGCCCTGGCGTTTTGTAAATAACCTGTCGTTAAAAGACAGTGAAGTTAGAGAAAATATACCCCATTATGGCTGTAAAAAAAAGAAAAACCTATGAACTGGAAATCGTGGATCTTGCCTTTGGCGGCAAAGGTCTGGCCAAGCCGGAGGGCTTTCCCGTATTTGTGGACCGGTGCGTCCCCGGCGACCTGGCACTGGTAAAAATTGCCAGGAAGAAAAAATCCTGGGCAGAGGGCAAGCTTATCCATCTGATCACCCCCTCTCCCATGCGCAAGCAGGGCCGTTGTGCCTATTGCCGGTTCTGCGGGGGATGCAAGTGGCAGGAGGTGCCTTACGAACGGCAGCTTGAATACAAGAAGCGTCACGTAGCGGATTCTCTGGCCCATATCGGCCGCCTGAAAGATGTCCGGGTCACCGATGTTATTCCTTCCGACCCCATCTATGAATACAGGAACAAGATGGAGTTTTCCTGTGCCTCCCACCGGTGGCTGCTGCCGGATGAACTGGCAGATGAAAGCATCAAAAAAGGTTTTGGTATCGGTCTTCATGTCCCCGGCACCTTTGACAAGGTCATCGATATCAAGCAATGTGAAATCATGCCCTCCCAGGGTAACGCCATACTCCAGGATGTGCGGGAGTTTGTGGCGGCATCCGGACTGCCGGTCTATCACCTGAGAAGCCATGAAGGATTCTGGCGGTTCATCATGCTGCGGCATTCCGTGGCCCATGACCAGTGGATGGTGAATATTGTCACCAAGGAGAAGAACCTGGAGGCGGTGACGGCATTGGGGAATCTGCTGGCGGAAAAATACCCGAATATCCGGTCCGTGATGAATAATATTACGGATGCCAAATCCGGTGTCTCCGTGGGGCAGGAAGAGATCCTGATCCATGGTGAGGACCACCTGATTGAAAAACTGGAAGACTTTCAGTTCAAGATTTCCGCCAATTCATTTTTCCAGACCAATACCCGGGCCTGTGAAAAACTCTATACCAAGGTCCGGGAATACGCAGGCCTTACCGGAGCTGAAACCGTTCTGGATCTGTACTCCGGCACCGGCACCATCCCCATCTGGCTGTCCGGCCACGCCAAAAAGGTGTACGGCATGGAAATCGTCCATGACGCAGTGGTGGATGCCAGGGAAAACGTCCGGATGAACCATATCGATAACTGCGAATTTTTTGAGGGGGATATCAAGGACGTTTTCAGGCAAGTACCGGAAAAGCCTGACGTCATCATTATCGATCCGCCCCGGGTTGGCATGCATAAGGATGTGGTGGGCCACGTGCTTGCCCATTCTCCGGAAAAAATTGTTTATGTCTCCTGCAACCCGGCCACCCTTGCCAGAGATCTTGAGATGCTCTCCGCCCGGTATGCGGTGCTGGAAGTCACTCCGGTGGACATGTTTCCCCATACCTATCATATTGAATCGGTGGCCTTGCTGGTCAGAAAATAGGGCCTTCGTCGTTCAAAATACAAAAAAGGCCCCGTGGCACTTGGTGCAGCGGGGCCTTTTTCGTTGTATGGTCCAAAAGACGTTATCCCATGGACATATGGGGCCCTAAGGGGACTTCTTCCTTGTCCAGTGGCTCTGAAAACAGGCAGTTGAGGATGAGCATGTCATCGTCTTTTTCGGATTTTACCTTGTAGGGCAGTTTGTTGAACAATCGGATCATGCCCTTGTTCTGGGGAGAGGTATAGGCGATCAGCCCTTTGATGCCGTTGTCCTTGGCAGCCGTGGCAAGCTTTTCCTGGAGGATGTTGGCAATGCCCATACCCTGGTATTCCTTGGATACGGAATAGGCCACCTCCGCCATATTGATGATGGTGTTCCTGAAATATTCACCCACGGCAATAATTTTTTCAAAGCCCAGTTCACCGATGGTGGCCACGATGGTCAGATCGTTCACATAGTCGATCTCGTAGGTGGTTTCGATCTGGTCATGGACAAAGCTTTTTTTCTCATGAAAGAACCGGGACACGATATCCCCACGGTTCATGGTGTAGTAGTGTTCCTGAATACTGCGTTCGTCCACGGGTTTGGCAGGCCTGAAGGTAATGGGAATACCGTTGATTTCCTTAACGGCTTCGTACTTGAGGGGGTATACGCCCTTGATGGCCTGTTTGAACTTCCTGTCCTTTTCGATAAGATCCATCTCTTTTGCCTTGGCAAAAAGCTCGTCCCTGTAATCCGGATGGGCGATGGACACCAGGGCCATGGCCCTTTCCTGCAGGGTCTTACCGAACAGGTTCACCACCCCGTATTCGGTGGCCACAAACTGGACATCCCCCCTGGGAACCACCACGGCTGTGTCGTCCAGGGTGGGAACGATCCGGCTTTGCCGGCCGTGATCCGCTGTTGAGGTCATCATGAGGATGGATTTGCCCCCGTCGGACATGGCCGCCCCCCGGGTAAAATCCAGAAGGCCGTTGATCCCGGTGTAGTTGTTGAAGGGCAGGGCATCCGCCGCCACTTGGCCGGTAAGGTCGATGGCCATGGCGGTGTTCAGGGTGGTCATCCGGTTGTGCTGTCCGATGATACCCGGGTTGTTGATATAGTCGGACGGGTGGAATTCAATGGACGGGTTGTCGTCCAGGAATTCATAGAGCAGGTTGGACCCCACGGCGCTGCCGGCCACCAGTTTGTCTTTGTTAAAGCCCTTCTGCTTGTTGGTGACCACCCCTAAGGAGAACAGGCGCATGATGGCGTCGGACAGATACTGGGAGTGGATGCCGATGTCGTTCTTCTGGGAAAGACAGATCATCGTGGCTTCAGTTGTGACGCCCAGGCTGGTCTGGATGGTGGAGCCGTCATCAATCAGCCGTGAAATGTGTTTGGCAATGGTGTTTGCGGTTTCCATTTCCGGCAGGGGCTTTATGGTGAGCAATTCTTCCTCGTGCTCCACAATATAGTCCACATCATTGACATGGATGAAACTTCTGCCCAGGACCCGCGGCATGTTGGGGTTTACCTGGCAGATGACGATGTCCGCGGTTTCACAGGCTGAAAGGTTAATGTCCACGGATACCCCAAGGCTCATCCAACCGAAATCATCCGGCGGGGATGCCTGGATCAGGGCTGCGTTCAATGGCATGAGC
The DNA here is from genome assembly GCA_913041495.1 of uncultured Desulfobacteraceae bacterium. Lineage (GTDB taxonomy): Bacteria > Desulfobacterota > Desulfobacteria > Desulfobacterales > Desulfobacteraceae > Desulfobacter. The sequence goes on from CAJWHT010000119.1 coordinate 8,897, forward strand.
CCGGATTTGAACAGGTGGGGGATCTGGGAAAGGTTGGCCGGCGTGATAAATCGTTTGTTTTTGCTGATAATGCTCGGAGAACCCGATCCCAGGTAAAAGGAGCGGATTTTGAACTGCTGCGAGTGGGAGCGGTTGGCAATGAGGGTCAGCGGCCCGCTTTCGATGCTCAATAGCCTGACGATCTCAAGGTCGGTGAACCTTGCGGAAATGGCAGACAACTCGCTGACCAGGTGCTGGGGTTCCCCGCAGGAGGAGCCGATGAAGACTCTTTGCCCGGGCCGGATGTGGGACAGGGCCTCCTGTGCGGTGCTTAATTTGTCCACGTAGGCGTCAGCCCAATACGTCGGTTTATTCATATATATATCTCCGAAGTTTTTTAACCCATCATAGTAGAAAAAGGACGGGTTGTGAATACCAAAGGCTGAATATGCCGCCTGCCCGTCATCTTCAAACCATATCATAAATTTAATTAAATCCGTCCAAATTCCCATCTTTTACTTGAGATTTTTTAAATACTCCTGTATTTTTTCATTCTGTTATATAGTTAATGAATGCTATTCAAAAAATAAAGGTTGCAAAATGGGCATATATGAACGTAAACAACGTGAAAAAGAGCGTCGGCGGCAGGAAATCCTGGCTGCGGCAAGGGATGTTTTTTCCGCCAAGGGTTTCAACAGCGCCACCATGGAGGAAATTGCCTCCAAGGCAGAGTTGAGTCCGGGAACGCTCTATCTCTACTTTAAAAATAAAGAGGAGCTGCACACCTCACTTTCCATTAATATCCTGGCCCGGTTAGGGGCTGAGATCGAAAAGGTGGTGGATGAGGATATTGCAGTGGAAGATAAGATCGGGCGATTTCGTGACGTATTTATCGAGTTTTACGATCTCGACGCCAGTATCCTCACCAACCTGTTCCACCTTCAGTCCGGAGAAACCCTCCACAATCTTTCCGACGAGGTGATGCAGGAACTTAAAAAGTACTCCAGCAAGGCGCATCAGGCCATTATTGCCGTGGTTCGGGAGGGGATAGAGAAAGGTATTTTCGTAGACGAACACCCGGTGGCCCTGGCCGATGTCCTGTGGGCCACCTATTCCGGTGTCGTTCTCTGGGTGGATTCCAAACGTCTGCTCAACGATGAGAAAGATTTTGTGAAACCGACCCTGAACCTTGCATTTAACTTGTTTATCAAGGGATTAAAGGGTAAATAAGCCTATTTACACAGTCTGTGTATGGTCTGGGCATGCCACTCTCCTCTTCCGGAGAAGGTTGGTATGCCCTTTTCTCTTAAGTATTCGGCAATCATCGCAAAGGTGGCGCCCTGGTCCCTCATATTACTGATGATGGATAAGATATCGTCTTTGGTATAGTGGGTGCCTGAAGCATAGCTGGTGGTGGCCCTGGGGGGGATCGGCATATCGTCGGCGGCCGTGGTCTCGGCGACGACTTGTCCCAGATTCTCAAAAAAGTCAGCCACGGCATTGTCCCTGCGAATGGCGGCTTCCATTCTCATCTCATTGATCGTGGCAATTTTCTCCACATGTTCCGCCATAGCAGTGATCTGGTCAACAATACTGGGCAAAAACTCTTCCAGCTGTATGCTCAGGTCATCCATGCCTGAACCAAAAGACATCTGAGGCATCTGCTGGGGGGAGTGTTGCGGCTGCTGGTGTTGCGGTGGGGTGCGCCTGTCCCTTAGAACTCTCCGGTCCTGTTGGGGAAAAAAGTTCCCTTCCATGGGTTTTCGTTGGGAGTGAGGAGCCCCCTCTTTTCTGTGGGAACTTCTAAGGTTTTTTAAAAAATCGTTCATGACCATCTCCTAATGGGTCTGTTACGCTGTTAACGCAATACGCCGTACTCATTTTAAAAACAGGTGTAAAAGGCTTAGGGATTGAACACGGTTTAGAATATGAACTATAATAGCGTATTCTAAAGCTTGCGGTCAAGCCTGCGGGTTTTCTTCTGCATCGCTGTTGAAAGTTTGGGTTCGTGTCATATGGTAATGGCAGCTTTGTAAATTGTACGCAAATATCTACCATATCTCGTACGAAAAAGTCAAAGCATTTTGACGGTCAGGGGCGGGCGGTATGGCGCCCCTGACACTTGAACCTGACGCTTGACGTTGATAAACGGATCGCGCTGATATATGCTGATACACAGATGTTGACCTGACAAGGGGAGAAGATGAAGTATTTTCCGTTGAAAACCGCTGTACTCTGCCTGGTTTTACCGCCGCTGCTCTACGCGCTTGCCCTTATGGGACTGGCCGATTACCTGAAAAATGAATACGATAGAAAAATTACGAACCGCCTGGTGGGAGAGCCCTCCCAGGTCCTTGAGGGGGACCGCCCCATTGAGATGCTGGTGGCGGAAAATATCTCGGATTTTCTGAGCCATGATTTTCTGGCAAAAAATGCGGGCGTCGCGATATCGGTTGAGGTCATCACCCGTGACGGGCGTTTAATTTATCCTGCCGTATCAGAAGATGCCGTTGAACAGGCTCCGGATCAGATCGCGAGCCATAATTACGAAATTTTGAACCAGGGCATGGATGTTCTTGTGGAAATTCGCCTGGAACACGGCACCTGGCTGCCAAATCTGATTCTGGTGCTTCTGGCGGCGATTGCCTTGGCCGTGTTTGTTCCGGTATACCGGGAGGCCAGCCGGTTGGCCGCCCTGGACCGTGCTCAGGATCAGGGCAAGGTTGAAACCCTGGTAAAGGATCTCAAGGAAAAAGAAGAAAAGGGCAAAAAGGGCATGGCCCGCCTTAAAAAAGAGAAAAAGGCCCTGTTCGAACGCCTGAAGAACCTTCGCACCCGGTATACCGAGCATCGTAAGAAGTCAAAAGCAACGGAAGATGAGCTTTTTGATGAAATCGTCAAGCTTGAGGAACAGCGGGATGCCTATGCTGCACTGAAGGCGGAAAAAGAGGCGGAAATCGAGATCCTGCGCACCAAACTGCAAAAGATCGAGCGGAGAAAAGGCGGTGGTGTCCGGCGAAATGAATTTGACTATCTGGTCAAGCGGTTCGCCACTCTATACAAACAGGTGGATATGAATCGTAAAGCGGTGTCCGGCTATCTGGGGCTGGAAGATGATCTGCAGCTCAAGGCCGAGGAGATTATCCTGCTGCTGGACCGCAACCCGGAAATGGTGACCATTAAACGAAAGGTGTTTTCAGGAAAGAAAAATAAAACCACGGTTTTAGAGGTGCTGTTTGCCTACAACGGCCGGCTCTACTTTCGGCCTCTGCCGAACAACCGGGCGGAAGTGCTGGTTATCGGCACCAAAAAGACCCAGACCCGTGATATGGAGTTTCTTCACAAACTCTGACGGGGAATCTACCAATAATTCCAGGCTTGATTCACAACCACATGAAGGCCAAGCAGCAGGTTGGTCACCCCATGGGCCAGTATCGGGGAAAACAGGTTTTTTCTCTGGTAGAGCAGTAATGCGTATATCATCCCTGCCAGTATGCCGGGCAGCCAGCGGTGATGTTCCAGGCCGAATGCCACAGAGATTGCCATAAAGGAAAACCAGGAAAAGCTGCCTAGGGCCACCCGGGTGAAATTACTGTCCATTAAAAAGCGCAGGGCGAATGACCGCCAGAACAATTCTTCAATAACCGGCACCACCAAAGCCGCACCACATATGCGAAAGGCGATTAGAATCACGGTGTAGGTGGTATTGCCGGCATCATGGGGATTGAATCCCGATGGGCTGCCCAATTGAGGATAATATCCTTCAAGCCCGATCCATATTGCAAATACCAGGATGCCGGCCATGACGGCATTCATGTCCCAGAACGGGCGAATTTCGCGGCGTATTTTAGGCCAGAAAAAGACCAGGAGCACGAGGACGGAAAGGGTTTTGGCCGGATAGACCAGGAATCTGGACATGTTGAACCAGGGGACAAGGTAGGTGAATCCGGCAAACACAAGAAAGGGGATCACATAGGGCAGATAGCTCTGCAACTTTGGCCTGTTGTCTTTTGCCTCTGTCATGGGGCCGTCCTAAAAATGTTTCAGGTCAATATCAGGATGTCAGGTATTCGTCTTCATGTCTATCGGCTCAGGCAGGGAGATGTCAAGGAGGAATTCAGAAGGGTTCCCGGCAGCGTGACTGCCGGCCGGGAACCTATGTCACTTTGTCTAGGAGGCTTTCAGGGCCTCGGTTTCCTTTCTGTAGCGAATGATATCCTGGACCGTGAGCACAGGGAATCCGTGCGTAATACCGAATTCCACGGCCTTTGGCAGCCTGGCCATGGTGCCGTCCGGATTGGTGAGTTCACACAGGACGCCATATGGGGGAAGCCCTGCCAAGCGCATCATATCCACGGTGGCCTCGGTGTGGCCGGTACGTTCAAGAACGCCCCCGGCTTTGGCCTGGAGAGGGAATACGTGGCCCGGCCGGTTCAGGTCCGACGGCCCTGCATCCGGTGCTGTCGCCGCACGGACCGTTGTCAGCCTGTCTCTGGCAGATACCCCGGTGGTCACCCCGGCCGCCGCTTCAATACTCACCGTGAAGGCGGTTTGATAGGGGCTGGAGTTGTTTTCCACCATGGGTGGCAGATCCAATGCCTTTATTCTTTCCGGCGGCAGGCAAAGACAGACGATGCCGCTGCACTCACGGATGAGCATCGCCATCTGTGCTTCGGTGAGGGAATGGGCCGAAAAAATAAGGTCGGCCTCATTTTCCCTTGTTTCATCATCGGCCACAAGGATGCCAAGTCCCTTTTTGAGGGCCTCAAGACCGTTTTCCACCCGCTGAACCGGGGTGCCGAACTGGGTTAGGATTTGCTGATTCATGATCGCGCTCCTTTACAAATAAATTAAAATTAATTCATGAATCAGGGCGCAAAAGGAATGGACAGGTGCAACGGATACGGCAATACCCCGGAGATGATGCATATCTCCCGCCACAAGTGGTCAGGCAGGGGCGATCCCCGGCACAGCCGTTCCTGCACCGTATTCTCTTCCATCCGGACTGTGACCGTCGGCCCTGGAGTTTCACCAGATCTGCTTGACCTTTGCCCGATCCGGATTTCCAGATTCGTTTTTGGGCAAAGCGCTCGCGGGCTTCCCATAGAGGGTTACCGCCGGTGGGGAATTCCACCCCGCCCTGAGAATAACAACGAACGCTGTGTTACTACAGGGGCGGGGCAAAGTCAACATTTAGTCGATCTCGTTTTATGGGGGTGGTAAACTTCTGGTAAACTTTCATGTCTAATTCGGAATCAATTTAACTATGTATTGTGTTCTTTTCCGAATCGCGTTAATGTCCAATAAAGTTGATTCGTGGACTTTCAGAGCCGACATAAGAAATAGTGGTTGCCTAATACCAACCAAAAGAAATTAATATCATCATTGGTGACCTTTCTTTTGTGTTTGCTTCTATCTTGGATAGCATTAGCTTGCAAATATAAAGCTGGAAAAAAAATTACATATTTATAGTTATTGTAATGGTAAATAAAGATAATATTGATTGTTCTCATCAGTCATAATAACTATTAAATAGAGCTTGCTTTTCGGATTACGAATGATTTGGCTATTTCTAATTGATTAAGGTGCTGAAAATGAATCTATCATTCCAATGGAAAATAAGAATTGTGATTTGCTTGCTGTCTGTGAGCTTGACCAGCCTTGGGATGTATTTCTTTTACATTACAGCCTACCAAACGACTATAGGGTTACTTAAAAAAAATCTTCGGGATGTTAGCAATGTCGGTGCCATGCTTTTTGATCGTGACAGCCGGGAAGCCATTAAGAGATTGAAGGCCCAAGCACTCAAAGAAGCATTTTTTGTCAGGCAAGAGATTAATGCTCTCCCTATAGGTGGGACCACAAAGAGCATATCTCCTGAAAAAGTTAAAGTGCTCCATTCCTCAAAAGATTTTCAAATGATTCTACACCGTCTCAAAATGATAAATTATGCTAGCTATAAAGAGGCTGTACCTCTGTTGGAGGACTATAAGGAGACCAACCATAAGGGGTTTTCAAAAGGTATGATGGGGGCATATCTTATGATTGGTGTGGATACATTGCCGGGGAATATGGGTATGTATCTTGTGTCTACAAGCCCTGAAGCAACAGATGATGGTTGGCCGGGAATTCCTATAGGGACTTTATTTAGATCTTTTGTTCCATTTTCAAAGTTCGAACATAAAATATATATTCATCATGAATTAATAACGGATGATTTTTATCAATCGCTACCAGGTAGTACTCCTATCTTTGATGAGAATAACCAAGCAATTGCAATACTTGGTGTGGATTATTCTGTTGGGCCTCAATTAAACAAACTAAACAGACTAAAGTGGATCTGCTTTGCGTTGATTCTGAGTAGTTTTATCCTTTCTTTTATCCTTTCTTTTATCATATCAAAAGTCCTTAATACTCCCCTGAAAATACTAACAGAAGGGGTGAGAGAAATTGGCAAAGGAAATCTTAAGACTCGGGTTGCAATCCATTCTAAGGATGAATTTAAGCTTTTAGCTCAAGAGTTCAATAATATGACTCAAAATCTTAGAAGCATAACAGTTTCACGGGATAAACTTGAAATTGAAATCAAACAGAAAAAAGAAGTACAAAAAGAAAAAGAAAAGGTGATTGAGAATCTTAAAGTAGCTCTGGATGAGATTAAAACGTTAAAGGGGATAGTTCCAATCTGTTCCAGTTGCAAAAAAATTCGAGATGACAAGGGATATTGGAATCAACTTGAGTCTTATATCCAGAAACACTCAGAAGCTTCTTTCAGTCATGGTATATGCCCTGAATGCTTAGATAAGCTTTATGGGAATCAAAAATGGTATACTGAGATGAAAAAAAAGAAAGGCTATGCTTAAGTAATGGTTATGTGTTTGCTGTCTATAATCGAACGCTTTTTCGATATTCATTCGACCACAACATGTGGTATGGGGCAGGCCATAAAATTTTAAACTAAAGTGTCGTTTTTATAGAATATAAACTTCTCTGATCCAGGGTCACGTTATTACATTATAAACTTCCCTGTGAGTTGTATATTCTCTATTGCAATCCTTTTGGTGTGAAAGCAATGGAGACTTTGTAGTAATCCATTCCACTGGGTAGCTCTGGCAATGGGAAGCTTTCTGTGACGGCTTTAAACACTAAGTTATCAAATTCTATATTCCCTGACTTTTTTTCGAAGGATATTTCGTTAGCAAGTCCAGTTTTGCCTATATTCATAAAAATATTAGCTTCAAGAGAAGGGTCAAAATCTGGTATTACAGATTTTTCCCAATTTTGTTGGATCACTGATGCTATAACCATTTGGTATAAAGTACGTTGACTTTGCTGACTATTTTTGTTGAATTTTAACTTATTTTGTTTAGATTTATTTGAAAAATTTTTCACTCCATTTTCATCGGTCCAAGAGTTGATAGTTTCTCCAATTGATGAATGAGGCGTTATTAAACCCAATATAAAAAACGGAATCACAATCCATTTTTTCATCTTGTTTTTTCCTTATTACCGAAGTTTGGATAGATAGTCTTCGAACATTATGATGTTGCCGTTTAACTTATTTTTTTTCGGTTTTTATTTGATTTATTTACGAGAGATTTTTTCATTTCGATTTTTAGTTTAATGATACCATGAATTTCGTCTAAGCTTTCCGTGTCTATTTTCTCAAGAATTGCCAAATCGTTAATTATGTTTTTTATTCTTCCTAAATCCTCAAATCGCTCCATCACATTTTTATTTTGAACTATTGATGTAGCATCGAATTTGTTGTCTATATCCAACAACTCAATTACTTTTTTTGATCCTAAAATAATTTGAACTGCTTTTAGGTGCAAAGCATTTACGGGGTTCCCCCTTTTAATTTCGCTGAAGTAACTTGACGGTTTGTCTATAGATTTTGATAACTTAGCCTGTAATCCTCTTTTGGATTCTAGTAGGGAAATAAATTTATTTCGCAATTCTTCTGTAAAATTTTTGTTGGGTATAGACATTTTTATGTTGACATTAGTTGGTTATAATGTATTTTTGTCCTTAAGGATACTTGTTATCACATATACATGAGGACACAGGTAATGAATCAAGCCTATCAAATTTCAAAAATCATTTCAAAACAAATCACCACGCCACCCATGCGCTTTAATTCGGCGCATTCTCCAATAAATCCTATATCAGGAGGTATCAAATCATGATCGGTATCGTAGAAGGCCAACTCGTAGCCGCAAAACACAGACAACCCGAAGCAGGCCAAGAATTCAAACCCCACCAACTTCTGAGCGTTATGCAGGTTCACGACGGTGACGCAGAAATCGTAAAAATCAAAGATCTCGAACTCCAACGCACCCACAAACCCAACACCGCTGTGAAGCTCAAATGCCGTATCAACCACTGGTCCAACAACAACGCATCCGGCCAGGCCGTAACACTGATGGAAGTATTATGATTGACGGCAACTCACTCATAATCATTGAGTTTATTTCAGGTGTGGAAGGCGCAGACATGTTCAATTTTTTCTTCTCACTTGTCTCCGCCGGCGGCCTGTTAGCTTTCGTGCCCGTCTGCATCATGAAACTGATCCAGAGGGCATAAACCTTGGGGGTATCATGGAAGCATCAATTTCAGAAGTCATCATGCAG
>CAJWHT010000120.1 GCA_913041495.1 uncultured Desulfobacteraceae bacterium
CAAATTCACCCAAGATCCCAACGGTTTCACACACTTTCCCCACTTGTTTTTTTAGACCAAAGTCTATATAAGCCCTGTATGTTCAGATCTCAGCTCGAAATACTCGGAAAAACCACCTTAGACAGATTGTCCTCCCTTGGACGGCTTCATCTTTTTCTGTTGACAGGCATCGCACAGGTATTTACCGCCCCTTTCCAGACCTCAAAAATCATGGAGCAAATCTGGTTCATCGGGACCAAGTCCATGTTCGTCATCCTGCTTACTGGCCTGTTTACCGGAATGGTCCTTGGGCTGCAGGGGTACCATACCCTGGTTAAGTTCGGCTCTGAAGCCGCCTTAGGGGGAGCCGTGGCCATGACCATGATACGGGAGCTTGGCCCTGTGCTTACCGCCATTATGGTGGCGGCCCGGGCCGGATCAGCCATGGCTGCTGAAATCGGTGTCATGCGGATGTCCGAACAGATTGATGCCCTGATGACCATGGAGATAGAACCGGTTCGCTTCACCTTCACTCCACGCCTTGTGGCGGCCCTGGTATCCTACCCCCTGCTGACCTCATTGTTTGACATCGTAGGTATATTCGGCGGGTATCTTACCGGTTCACTCATGCTTGGCATCAGCCCATCCGTTTATATGGACAAAGTCATCGCAAGCATTAATATGGCCGACATTAACGGCGGATATCTAAAGGCACTGGTTTTTTCAGTGATTGTCACCACCATCTGCTGCTACAGGGGGTATTACGCCCACAGGGGCAGTCAGGGGCAGGGGGCAAAAGGGGTGTCGCTTGCCACCACCAACGCTGTGGTCAACTCGTGTATCATGATTCTCATCTCCGACTATATCATCACATTTTTTCTGGTGTAACCATGGCAACGCCCCTGATCAAATTTATAGACGTGTATAAAAGTTTTGGAACCAACGCGGTGCTCAGCGGTGTCAATCTCTCCATTTACCAGGGGAAAATCACCGCGATTATCGGACGCAGCGGGACGGGGAAATCCGTGCTTCTCAAGCACATTATCGGCCTGCTCAACCAGGATGCGGGCCAGTTGCTCTACAAGGGGCGCCCCATGGACCGGATGGGCAGAAAGGCCAAGCACAGCTTTCACAAAGACATCTCCTACATGTTTCAGGACAACGCCCTGTTCGACTTTTTATCGGTTTTTGAAAACATTGCCCTGCCGCTGACGGAAAAAAAACACGCCCCCTTTCATGAAATCAAGGCCAGGGTAGAGGAAAAAATGTCTGTTTTAGGCCTTGAAGGCTGCGGGCAAAAATTTCCTTCCCAATTGTCAGGGGGGATGCGCAAACGGGTGGCCCTGGCCCGGGCATTGATCACAGAGCCCAAAGCGGTACTCTTTGACGAGCCCACCACGGGCCTGGACCCTGTCCGGCGAAACAATATCCACCGAATGATCGTTGAATACCAAAGACAGTTCGGGTTTACGGCAGTTATTGTCAGTCACGATATTCCTGAAATTTTTCAGATCACCCAGCATGTGGCTATGCTGGACCGTGGAAAAATCATATTTGAAGGGAGTACAGAAGACATTTTGAACTCCCAGACAGACACTGTAAACGCCTTTATCAACGGAAAAGAACCTCCGGCACTCTAAAAATCACCTCAGACCTAAGCTTTCGGTATACAGTGCCGCCACAGAATAGAGAGAAGGACAACTTATGAAGAAAAAAAACATTGAGCTATACGTAGGCATTTTTGTTCTCATCGGATGTATATGCACAGCCTGCCTGATCCTGGTGATCGGCAAATTCAGCTTATTTCCCGGGGACCAGTATGCCATCCACGGGTATTTTTCATCTGCTTCCGGTTTGAAAACCGGTGCCAGGGTTGAAATGGCCGGTGTTGAAATCGGCAGCGTAGCCCATATCGACATTGACAAGGAACGCTATGTGGCTCGCGTGGTTCTAAACATCAACAACGACATAGAAATCTCGGAAGATAGTATTGCCTCGGTAAAAACATCTGGTATAATAGGCGAAAAATACATTGCGATTCTTCCCGGTGGTGCAGATATACCCCTTGAGAACGGAGATGAAATTTACAACACCGAATCCTCACTTGACATTGAATCTCTGATCAGGAAGTTTATCTTCACCAAGGAAGGACCCTGAACCGAACCACCCAACTTAGGAACCCGAACTTAGGAATTAAGATGAAATTTAGAGTGTACGCCCCGGTGACCATTGCCTTTTTGTTCTGTTTAGTCATTTTATCGACAGCTCCTTTTTCCGCCTTCGCAAGTATTGATGATGATGCCAGGCAAAAGGCAGCCCAGGCAGAAACCTATTTGAAAAAACTGGTGGACGAAGTGCTTGTGATCGTCAGGGATCCTGACCTGATCGCCAATCCGCCCGCGCAGGAAAAAACACTCTACGATAAGGGACTTGAGATTTTTGATTTCAACACCTTTTCCATGCTGGCACTGGGTCCCAAGTACAGGAAATTCACCCCACAGCAGAGAACGGATTTTCAAACCTATTTCTCCAAACTGATCTCCCAGACCTACTTTCCCAAACTTGCCGGCCAGGATGTGGAAAACATCAGTATCAATTATTTGAGCAACCGCCCCTTAAAGCCCAAAAAAAAGATTTTCAGAACCGATATTTTCACCGAACTTGTCCGGGGTGATACCCAGATTCCCATCATTTACAGAATGATATCACGGGACGACGCACCGTGGAAAATATACGACATTAAGATCGAAGGCGTATCCATGGCAGCCAACTACAGGGAGCAGTACAGCCAGCAAGTGTCCCTGACCCCCGAAGACATTATCACCCAATTAAAGGAAAAGGTTGAATAATGAAACAACTGATTGCGGTACTGCTGGTGGGGTGTGCGCTTGTCTGTTTTTCTCCTGTTGACGGATTCACCGGTGACACTGCCGGGGTAGCTACGGATGAGGCCCTGCCAGAGGAGGTCTTATTAGATGACGAAGACCTGTTTGCCGAATATGAAACACAAGGGCAGGCCACCCAGGCGGTGGCAGATCCCCTTTACTATTTCAACTACGCCATGTTCTCGGTCAACGATGTGCTTTACTTCTACGCCCTGAAACCTGTGGCACAGGGGTACAAAGCTGTGGTCCCCACGGTGGCCCGCAAAGGAATCAGCAACTTTTTCAACAACCTCATGTTCCCCATCAGATTTGCCAACAACATTCTACAGGGCAAGGGGGAACGTGCCGCCAACGAACTCGGTGCCTTCGTTGTCAACTCCACCGTGGGGGTGCTCGGATTCTACGATTTTGCCCAGCGGCATATGGACATAAACCTGCCGGATGAAGACCTTGGCCAGACCCTTGGCGTCTACGGAATCGGCGACGGGTTCTACCTGGTTCTCCCCCTGCTCGGTCCTTCCACCCTGAGAGATACTGTGGGCCGGTTGGGAGACAGTTTTGCCAACCCCATCACCTATGTGGAACCCTGGGAACTTGCCTGGGGCATGAGAGGCCTGGATCAGGTGAATACGGTATCCTTCAGGATCGGTGACTATGAGGCGCTCAAAGAAGCATCCCTGGACCCTTATGTGGCCCTGAGAAACGCCTATATCCAGAACAGAAAATCATTGATCAAGGAATAAAAAGAGGCGGGCGGACGCTTATTTCCAACAGATATTATACGATCAGGCGCTAATCGATCAGATCAGGCCGCCGGTTGGGCAGGAAATACCGCATCTTATGGGACCGGACCCGGTCCAGGGCGTTCCGGTCAATCTCCACCATATGGATGGCTTCACAGCCGTCCGTTTTTTTTGAGGCAAGATTTCCGTCGGGCCCGATGCAAAGCGCCAGCCCCGGAAACTCAAGGCCGCCGCCGTTCTTTCCGGTCTGATTCACTGCCGCCACGTACATCCCGTTGTCAAATGCCCTTGCGGTGAGGTGACGCATCCACGAGTTGTACTTATCTTCGGCAGTTCCCCTGGGGGACGCATGGGGAATAAATACCACATCGGCGTTTTTCAATGCCATGGCTGTGGAAAGGTCTGGAAAATGGGCATCATAGCAGAGCTGAACCCCGAAACGCAATCCAAGGCGCTCAAACACCGGCACACGGCTGCCGGGTGTGAAATAAGGGGCTTCAAAGGGGGAAAGATGAAGCTTTCTATACCTGCCAGGGGAGGCCTCCGGGAAAAATGCCAGGTGGGTGGCAAACATCTGCCCGGATTCTGACGGGTTTCCTGCCTTTTCCACAAGACCTGCCAGAATAATGATATTCAATCTATCTGCGGCTTTCGAAAGCCGGTCCGTCCATTGGGATGCCAGTGGCACGGCGATCTGCCGGCACTTTTCACCGGGGACATATCCGGTAAGGTTCATTTCAGGGAATACGACGATATCAGCCCCCATGGATGCCGCTTCTTCAGACCGGGTGAGGGTGCGTGACAGGTTGCCCTCAAAATCCCCCACCGGGCAATGCTGGATAACAAGGGCCGCCCGTATCATTACACCTTGAAATTGGCTGATATTTTAAATACGTGGGTGGCCGGCAGGTTGAGAATGGTGGTAACCCCTGTTTTTTGCGCAATGGCTTCCAGGTTTTCGGCGATAATTTCAGTGGACGGGGCGATAAAGGTGAACCAGATGTTGAACTTGTGGTCCCTGCGGTAGTTGTGGGTGACACCGGGAAAGGCGTTAACCACATCTTTAAAGGTCTCTATCTTTTCTTCCGGGACTTGTGCCGCACAGAGGGTGGAGTGGTATCCTAGCCGGTCCGGGCTGAAGTTTCCCCCGATCCTTCGTATGATAAATTGATCTTTCAGTTCCCGGATACGCTGAATGGTTTCCGCCTCGGTGAGTCCCAAACGTTCGCCAATCACTTTGTAGGGCCTTGGATGGATGGGAAAATCAACCTGAATACTGTTCAGAATCTTCTTGTTGGTATCGTCGATCAAATCGGAAATCTCCGCTGGGTTAAGACTATAAAGGCCCTGTTTTTGCAAACAGGGCCTTTACGACTAAACAGAAAAACTTAAAATTAAGTTTTTGCTATACACAACCGGTCGGTTTGGGAAGACCAGCCATTTTACAGGCACCTTTACCCGGTCCGGAGGGGAACAGCTCGTAGATGTGTTTCAGTTTGAACTTGGTCAGCTTGGACAGAACACGTACCATGGGAGCGATACCGTTCTTTTCGTAGTAGTCCTGGAGAACCTTAACCAGCTGCCAGTGTTCGTCGGTCAGTTCGTCAATACCTTCCTGACCTTTTACATATTCTACCCACTCGTCACAATACAGGTTGTAATCGAGCAGGAAACCGTCTTCATCTACTTCAAAAGTTTTGCCGTTAAATTCGACTGTTGCCATTTAAAATTTCCTCCTAAAAAGTGTTTTCTTGCTTACTATTTCAGACGTACCGTCTTCACTTCAAATGTTCACTTTGACAATTGAAAACTAAACATAGCTCAGCGAAGTTAGCTTGTCAACAAAGAATCAGCCTTTGTTTCACAAAATTTGGACCGGGGTGGCACATGGTGGCACAAAGGCTGAAACCGTCTATTCTTAGTACTCTTTGGGCGTCATGTTGATCTCTTCAAGGGTGAAAACCGGTCCGTCTTTGCAGACCAGTTCCTTACCGATGTTGCAGCGACCGCACATGCCGATACCGCACTTCATTCTGTTCTCCAGGGACATGATAATCTGGTCCGGACCGTACCCCAATTTGGTAAGGGCCGGCTGGGTGAACTTGATCATGATGGGCGGCCCGCAGACGATGGCAAAGGTGTCGGCATCCGCCTGGGGGGCCTTTTCCTCAACGATCTGGGGAACAAACCCTTTGTTGTACTTCCAGTCGGGATCATCGGTGCCGTCAACGGTGATGTGCATGTTGATGTCGGAGCGCTTTTCCCACTCGTACAATTCTTCCCTGTAAAGCAGCATGCCGGGGGATCTTGCACCGTAAACCACATCGATGTTGCCGAACTTGGACCGGTTGGCCGGGTCCAGCATATAGACGATGGAGGAGCGCAATGTGGTGAATGCAAAACCGCCGCCAATGATGACCACGTTCTTGCCTTCAAGCTTATCCCAGGGGTACCAGTTGCCCAAGGGGCCCCGCAGTCCCATGATGTCCCCCACCTTCATGTTGTGAAGGTATGAGGTAACCACACCGGTTCTGAATACGGTAAACTTTACAAAGCCCTTTTCCACAGGGGAAGAGGCGATCCCGATGGGGATTTCACCCACGCCGGGAATGGAAAGCTCGGCAAACTGGCCGGCCTGGTAGGCGAATTTCTCTTCATCACCCTCGTTCAGGAAAACGAATTTGAAGGTCTTCAGAGACTTGTCCTCTGTCGCGATTTCAATATCATCAATGCGAACAGGATAGGGCAGATATGGATTTTCCATTTATTTATCTCCTTTGTCCGCTACTCTTTTTTCTCGTAATTGTTCATGGTCTCGCAGACCTGCCGGATATCGATATTGACCGGACAGCTCTTCACACAACGGCCGCAGCCAACGCACATAATGCCGCTGTCATACTTGTCCAAAAAGTATTTCAGCTTGTGCATGAAACGCTGGCGTACACGCATGGTCTTTTCCCCCCTGGGGTTGTGACCGGTGGCGTGGCGGGTGAACAGGGGAGACATGCAGGTATCCCAGTTGCGGAACCGGCTGGATGCCTTGAGCTTGTTCTCGTCCTGGATGTCGAAGCACCAGCAGGTGGGGCAGACGTAGGTGCAAGTCCCGCAGTTGATGCAGGAGAAGGCCACGTCGTCCCAGAAAGGGGCTTCATAAAGATCCAGGATGGTCTTGTCTTTCAGTTTATCGGTTTCAACTGACGAACTGATGGTCTTTTCTGCGTCTTTGCGCATCACATCGAACAGCACCTGGCTTTCCTTGGCGTCGGCTTCGGTGTTAAACCCACAGGCCGCAGCGTAGGCTTCGCCTTTCGGAGTCAGCACCTTGGCCAGGAACTTGTCGTCCATGTCCGCCAGCAGGATATCCAGGCCGTCTTCACTGAAGGGGCCGGTGCCGGTGGATGTGGAGAAGTCCAGGGGGCCGGGTTTATTGATGGCAAGGCCCACAAAGGTGGTGGCCTCGTAGGCGTCACACCAGTAGGGATCCCGGTAATCTTCGGTGTCGAAGTTCATCTTCACCAATTGGATGGCACGGGCATCGTAAGGACGGATACCGATCACAGCCCGCGGGGTGTAGTCGCCGTCGGCCCGTTTCATGATGTGATGGTCATCATCGGCCTCGTTCAGGCTGGTGACCAGGATTTTTTCCGACTGGGGAAACAGGACGGATTTGGCGGAAAGTACGGAATCCGTATATTCCATTTCCGGCTGGACATCGGCGTCGAGCGCCTTAATCTGACAGCCGTTGATGTCAGTGACCGGTCCGAAAAGCTGATATGTCCCGCGAGATTTATCAATGCCTTTGGCCCAGTCTTTCTTGTCTATTGTAATGAATTTCATTGGTTCATTCCTTTGACTGGTTTTTATTTGATAAAATCGTTGGGATCATCCGGGCTGTAGGCATCAAGCGGCGGACGCTTGTCGATGGTAAGCCCTGCTTCCCAGCCGAACATATCTTGCGCGTCCTTGTTCAGCTTACGGGTGAAATCCCGGACATTGATACCCATGGGACAGGCTTCCACACATGCGCCGCAATCGGTGCAGCGTCCGGCGCAGTGGAAGGCCCGAAGGAAGTGGAAGGTGTCCACGTCCGTCTTGTCCTGGCCCTTGCCCACCCACTGGGGTCCTGATTCGTCAACAAAACAGGTGGGGCAGTAACAAAGGGGGCAGGCGTTCCGACAGGCATAGCAGCGGATACAATTTTGAGTCAGTTCCTCAAAGTGTTTCCAGCGGCCGTCTGCGGTAAGCGCCTCAATGGCATCCACGTCCGGATACGCATTGTCCAATTGCTGCTCTTCAACTTCCTCACCCACCAATACATCAAATAGTACCGGATTTTTATGGGTACACAGGCTGCAGTTGTGACGCAGGTAGTCCTGCTTGTTCAGTTCCTTCTTATCATCGACTGTGGAAACAATGAGGGTATCACCGGCTTCTTCAAAGCCAGTTATTTCCCCGCCCATTTCCGCTGCAATCTTGAACTTGTCCACCATGCCGGGGCAGGGGACGCCTATTATATAAAGGTTGTCGCGGTCGATCTGGTTTTCAACGATGTGAGTGACCAGGTTTCGGGAATCGCAGCCCTTGGCCACCACGGCAATTTTCTTGCCTTTCTCTTTGGAGGCATAGTTGGCCAGGTTCAAACCGCAGGTAGAGGAAAAGCAAAGCTTTTGCGCATCTTCTTTGGTTGAGATTGCAACAGGACTGGTTGCCATGGGGATGGACCCTTCGGCAAAACCGATAACCCGCTCAACCTCACCTTTTTCAAGGAGGTCGCCCGCGATCTCCCTGATTTTCTGTATACAGGTATCCATTTTAGCTATAGTCCTTTACAAATTTCTTGTTCGGTCCAAGGGCCTTTACCTTATCAGAGATTTCCTTGACCACATCCACGAACTTGGTGGCTTCGGCAGAGGAGATCCAGGAGAAGTGAACCCGGTCTTTCTCAATGCCCATGTGTTCAAGCAGGTTGCCCATTAAAGCGAATTTCCGGCGTGCGTAATAATTACCATCCAGGTAATGACATTCACCGGGATGTCAGCCGGATACCCATACCGCGTCAGCACCTTCCCTGAACGCGGACAGAACGAACTTGGGACTCATTCTGCCTGTGCAGGGAATCCGGATCACCCGGATATCCGCCGGATACTCCATCCGGCTCACCCCTGCCAGATCTGCCGCCCCGTAGGAGCACCAGTTGCACAGAAAGCTTACAATTTTAATTTCATTATCACTCATTTTATTTTTATCTCCTTAATATCCTGCGGCCTTAAACCACTTCGCCCAGGGCAAAAATCTGTGAGAAAATCTGGTTGGTGTCGAATCCTCTCAGGTGCAGGGCACCGGAACGGCAGGATGCCACGCAAAGACCGCAGCCCTTGCAGAGAACCGGGTTGATTTCCGCTGTGCCTGCAAACCGTCCGTCAGCCGCAAAGCCGGGGGCGTTGTAAGGACAGATGGAAACACAGACACCGCACTGGGAGCATTTTTCCTGGTCAACCGTGGCGATGGTGCCGGAGGTGAACAGGCTGTCCTTTTTGGCCAGCAGGGTCAGGGCCCTGGAGGCGGCGGCACGTCCCTGGGTGGCAGCTTCATTCACCGGTTTGGGATAGTGGCCGGAACCGGCAACAAACACCCCGTCGGTGGCAAACTCAGCAGGACCTAGTTTGGCGTGTTTTTCAACAAAGAAGCCTTCGTCGTTCAGGGGCACCTTGAAGAAGTTGGCCAGCCTCTCGTCCTTTCTGGGCTCAATGGCAGCGGCAAGGGTCAGCAGATCCGCTTCGATTTCAACCGGCTGGTTGAGGACGTGATCGATCAGGGTGATCTTCACGGCATCTTTTTCCACCTTCACCTCAGGTTTCCTGTCCACCTCGTAGCGGATGAAGATGACGCCGAGTTCCCTTGCTTCCTTGTAGAGCAGTTCCCGCTCGCCATAGGTCCGGATATCCCTGTAAAGAATGAAGACATCCGTTTCAGGGTTACGTTTTTTCAACTCAATGGCGTTGTCGATGGAGTGGGTACAGCAAACCCTTGAACAATAAGGCCGGTTAGGCTCTCTGGAACCCACACACTGGATAAATACGGCAGTTTTCACCGAATCCAGCTTCGCATCCTGCTCTTTGAGCATCTTGTCCAGATCCAAGGTCTTGATGATCCGGTCATCGTCACCGAAGCAGTATTCGGTGGGCTCGGAGCATTTGGCGCCGGTGGCAAGCACCGCCACGCCGTGCTCAAGCTCGGTTTCGTTTCCGCCGCTGACGAGTTTGGACTTGAAGTTGCCCACAAATCCTTCGACGCCTTCAAGGGTGGTATTGGTGTGAACCGTAATCTTCTCGTTGGCTTCGATATCCGCCACCAGGGCTGCCATCTTTTCACCCACGTCTTCACCCTGAGCCGTCTTGTAAAGCTTGAGTGCTTCGCCGCCCAGTACGTCTTTCTTTTCCACAATGTGGGTATCATAACCCTGGGTGGCCAAGCTCTTGGCAGCCGTGAGTCCTGCCAGACCGCCGCCCACAACCATAACGGTGTCGTTGACGTTGATCTTTTCTTCGGCCAGGGGCTGGGCAAGGGCTGCTTTGGCTACGGCCATGCGGACCAGGTCTTTGGCCTTTTCAGTGGCAATCTCAGGATTGTTTTTATGAACCCAGGAGTTGTGGTTACGGATGTTGGTCATTTCGAACAGGTATTTGTTCAGACCTGCATTCACCATGGATTCCTGGAACAGGGGCTCATGGGTCTTGGGCGTACAGGCCGCCACCACGATTCTGTTCAGGCCCTTTTCCTTAATGGTTTCTACCATCTTGTCCTGGGTATCCTGAGCACAGGCGTACAGGGTTTCGGTGGCAAATTCCACGTAGGGAAGTTCCTTGGCATACTCGGTGAGGCTCGGGCAGTCCACAACCCCGGCGATGTTGGAGCCGCAGTCACAGACAAAAACGCCGATCTTGGGCGGATCACCGATAACGTTGGTTTCCTCAATCTTTTCTTCCGCTTTTGTCATGGTGCCGCGGACATCTGCCAGGAAATCACCGGCAGCGGATGCGGCCGCAGAGGCATCCAGAACGGATTCGGGAATGTCTTTCGGGTTGTTGAACACACCTGAGACATAAACGCCGTCACGGGAAGAGGTGACCGGTTCAAAGGAATCGGTTTTACAGAACCCGTGATCGGTGATATCGATGCCGAGTTTCTCTGCCATGTCCCGGGTTTCCTGGGGGATTTCCAGGCCCACGGACAGGACAACCATATCAAAGGAGTCGTCCACAATCTGACCCATTTCATCGGCGTAACGGATGTTCAGGTCATGGGTATCCCGGTCTTCGGTTACGGAGTGTACCCGGGCACGGACAAAGTTGATTCCGTGTTTTTCCTTGGCGTTCTGATAGTACTTCTCGAACTCCTTGCCGGGGGTCCTCATGTCCATGAAGAAAATATAGGGTTCAAGTTCAGGATCATGTTCCTTGGCGATGATGGCTTCTTTCACCGCGTACATACAGCACACGCTTGAACAGTAAGCATTATCACACTTGTTCATATCCCTTGAGCCCACGCATTGGAACCAGGCTATCTTTTTGGGATCTTTGCGTTTTTCCGCCAGTGCCTTGTCCGCCTTTTTCTTGGGCTTCATGGGCAGTTTGGGCATGGTCATCACATGACCATGGGTGGGGCCGGATGCGGAAAGCAGCCGTTCGAATTCCATGGAAGTGACCACGTTGGGATAGTTGGCGTACTGGTAATTGTCGAATCTGCTGGGATCAAAAGGCTTGAACCCGGGGGAGAAGACAATGGAACCTGCATTCAGGGTGATGGTCTCTTCCGTCTGGGTATAGTCAATGGCGTTTGCCGGACAGACATCCGCGCAGGTACCGCACTTGTCCTTCTGCAGTTTCAGGCAGACGTCAGGGTTGATGACGTATTTCAGGGGCACTGCCTGGGGATATTCGACGTAGATAGCGGTCCGCTTCTGGAGATCAGCGTTGTAACCGTCATCATGTTTTCCGGGGCATTTCTCAGTACAGGCACCGCAGCCGACACAGAGGTCTTCACTGACGTACCTGGGTTTTTTTAGAATCTCTACCTGAAAATTGCCTTTTTCACCTGTAACGTTTTTAACCTCGGAAAGGGTTAAAAGCTCAATGTTTAAATGCCGGCCGACCTCGACCAGTGTGGGTGAGATAATTCACATCGCACAGTCATTGGTCGGGAAGGTCTTGTCTAGCTGCGCCATGACGCCGCCGATGGAAGGCCCTTTTTCGACCAAATAGACGTAAAATCCCGAATTTGCAAGATCGAGGGCTGAGAGCATGCCGGAGATACCGCCACCAATCACCACTACAGATCCGGTTTTTGTAGAGTTCATTATTATCCTCTCCTTCGGTTAAAATAAACACTCACATAAGCTAACCGCTTATCGTTGTTGTTTTTCCCTGCCTGAATATAAGGTAGCTCACCTACCTTTAATTAATTTCCATTAATAAAAAATCATGATATAAAACGTTCTGACAAATATTTCAACCATTATCACCAATATACTAGAGACAAACCGAGGAATTAGAAAATTCCCTGAATGAAATTCAGTAAATAGATCAGATATATGAAAAAAATCATCACCATTTGCGGCCCCACCGGCATCGGCAAGACCGGGTTTGCCATTGCCCTGGCAAAGCGGTTCAACGGGGAGATCATCGGGGCGGATTCCATGCAAATCTATAAGTTTCTGGACATCGGCACAGCCAAACCCGATGCTGATGAATTGGCCCAGGCCGTCCACCACCTGGTGGACTTTCTGGATCCCAAAGAAGAGTTTGATGCAGGCAAATTTGCCAAGATGGCGGATGCGGCCATTGAGGACATCACCTCCCGGGGAAAACTGCCAATTGTGGCCGGCGGTACAGGGTTATACATACGAGCGCTCATTCATGGGCTTTTCCGTGCAAATCCCATTTGTGAAGAGACCCTTACCCACCTCAACCGGGAGTGGGAAGAAAAGGGCAGCGAAGTGCTCCATGACCGGCTTAAGGTCTGTGACCCGGAAGCTGCCGCGCGGATTCATCCCAATGACGGATTCAGGATCGTCCGTGCCCTGGAGGTATTCCAGACCACAGGTGTCCCCATATCCAGCCGGCAGCAGAACCACGACTTCGGGGATGAACGGTATCGGAGCCTGACACTCGGGCTTGAGATGGACCGGGACCGACTCTACGACCGGATCAACCGCCGGGTGGACATCATGCTGGACCAGGGGTTGCTCAACGAAGTGAACACCCTGGTCGAAAAGGGATATTCCCTGAATCTAAAATCCATGCAGTCCATCGGTTACCGACACATGGGCATGTTCATGCAAGGTGAGGTAGACTGGGAAGAGGCCGTGCGCCTGCTCAAACGGGATACACGCAGGTACGCCAAGCGTCAGTTCACCTGGTTCAGAAAGGAGCCCGGCCTGATCTGGGTCTCCCCAAAGGACATTGACCATGCGGCACGCCTTGTGAAAGACTTTTTGACATAAGCGCCGATATTACATATAGTTTTGCGGTCCGAAGAGACAAAGCGCTTAAGGTTAATTTAGGAACGTTTAAAGAACCACCCCAGTCACCCCAAGTGGTAATATAATAGAAATGATGCAGATGAACACCACCCGATCCGTAATTACGTTGTTATTCGTCAGCCTGTTGGTTCTGACCTGGGGCTGCCAACCGCAAGTTAAGGTCAGCCCTGCACCGGAAGCACCTGAAACCCCCGTCGTTGAAAAAAAGGAAGAGGTACCGCTGATTCCGATTCTTATGGCAGAGGCAGAAAAATTTGCCAACCAGGGAAACCACCAGGATGCCCTGTTGATTTACAACCAGGTGCTGGACAAGGCTGAATCGGCCGGTATTTCCGGCGAAGCAGATAAAAAGGCTGTTTTAACCGCCATCGAGTCTGTATTAAAACAGGCATCCGCCGAAGACATCGACACCTTCTCCGGCATCCGGAACCTGACGATCCCGGGAAGCCTTTTGCAATACTGGCTAGGTGCCGCCCATATCCGGGAAGAAAATTATACGGACGCCCGGACCACGCTGGAAGCGTTTATTGCCTCATTTCCGGATGACTCCAAAATAATAGATGCACAGGCACTTCTTGATAAGATACAGACAGCCGCGTTCAGCAAAGATACCATCGGCTGCCTGCTGCCCCTTTCCGGAAAGTACAGTATTTACGGGGAAAGAGCGCTGAAGGGGATTCAATTGGCCGTCCGGGAGCTGTCACAAAAACATGGCAGACCCTTCAACGTTATCGTCAAAGATACCCGTTCTGATCCGGATCAAGCGATTCAATGCGTTGAGGAACTTGCCAGGGAAGAGGTATTGGGCATCTTAGGACCGTTACTGGTGCCCGAGTCTGCGGGGCAAAAGGCGCAGGAACTTGGCATCCCCCTCATTGCCCTGACCCAGAAACGCGAATTCCCCCTCGGGGGAGACTACCTGTTCTCCAATTTCATCACGCCTGAAATGCAGGTCCAGGCGCTTGGATCCTATGTTTTCATGGAGTTAGGCCTTAAAAAAGTTGCGATCCTTTATCCGGATGAGAAATACGGACGGCGTTATATGGAGTTGTTCTGGGATGTGGTGGACGAGTTCAACGGGGAAATGGTCGGCGTCGAAGCCTACGACGGTACCAAAACAGATTTTACCATACCCGTTCAGAAACTCACCGGAGAATTTTACCCCGTTCCCGAATTTTTGAAACCAAAGCCGGAAGAACCGGAAGAAAGCCTTTTTACCGACGACGGAGAAATGGCCGGCGGGGAGGAAGAAACGAATCCCAAACGCCCCAAACTCTCCAGCAGGGGATCGGCCGTGGCCAATGAGGACCGTATCGAAATAGACTTTCAGGCGCTCTTTATACCGGACGGACTCTCCCGGGTGAATCTCATCCTTCCCCAGCTTGCCTTCAACGATGCCAGGGGCATGGTGCTGCTTGGCACCAACCTCTGGCACCAGAAAAGCCTGCTGACCCAGGCCCGGGGGTACAATAAAAACACCGTTATCACCGACGGTTACTTCGGCGGTAGCAGCAGGCCCGTAACCCAGGCATTTGATAAAAACTTCAGAGAGGTATTTAAGGAAGCCCCGGGCTTTCTGGAGGCCATTTCCTACGATACCGCCAGCATTCTCTTCACTGCGGCAATGGATGACACGGCAGGCTCCAGAAAGGATATCCGGGATAATCTGCAGGGCAGAATCATGTTTGACGGGGTGACCGGACAGACCATTTTTGATAAGGACGGCAGCCCCCATAAAGAGCTGTTTCTCATCACCGTAAAGCGCGGCAAATTTCTTGAAATCAGCCGGTAGGCTTTGACTTCCTTACCCTTTAAAAAATGAATTCTGACCGGTGGTTTCCAGCACGGACTGCCACAGACGCCCTTCGGGATCAAGACTCTTTCGCCGTCCGGCCGAGGCTGCCATGGGCACATGGACATAGTGGTTGTTCCAGTAGCTGATGAGCAGGTTGGTCTTCCCGGCCATGCCTGCGTGGACCGCGTCCCGCCCTAAAAGGCCGCAGAACACCGAATCATTGGCGTTCGCCGGCAAACTCCGGATGATATAGGACGGGTCGATATACTTCAGGGAAATGGGGATTTCCTTTGATTTGAAGTATTGGGTGATTTTATCCTTTAAAAACAGTCCGATATCCTGAAGTTTGATATTCCCGGATTCATCATATTTTTTCTCTTTATCTTCAAAAAAGTTCTGACCGGCACCCTCCGCCACAATAACCACCGCATGTTTCCTTTGAACCAGACGCCTTTCCAGGGCCTGTAAAAAACCGTTTTTGCCGTAAAGGTGAATTTCCTCTTCGGGAATCAGGACGAAGTTGGCGTCGGGCTGGGCCAGGGCGGCCGTAGCGGAAAGGAACCCCGAATGCCGTCCCATGAGCTTGATGAGACCGATACCGTTGGGGTAGGCCTCTGCTTCGTTGTGGGCGCCTTTGATGGCCAGGGTGGCCACATCCACGGCCGAATCAAATCCAAAGGAACGGGATACCAGGAAGATATCATTGTCGATGGTCTTGGGAATGCCGACCACGGATATCTTAAGATTCCGCACGGAGATTTCATCGGCGATCCGTTTGGATGCCATGAGGGTGCCGTCACCACCCACCATAAATAGTATCCCGATTCCCATGCGCTCAAGACAGTCCACCACGGCATTGATATCCTGCCCGCCCCGGGAAGACCCGAGGATGGACCCGCCGGTGTTCTGGATTCCGGATACGGATTTTGGTCCAAGATCAATAACCCCGTGGCCGAATTCCGGAATAAACCCCTGCAGCCCGTGCCTGATCCCGTAAATATTTCTAACCTTATAGAGATGGTGGAGTTCCAGAACAATGGACCGGATAATATCGTTCAGCCCAGGACAAAGGCCGCCGCAGGTAACAATGGCACATTTGAGCTTGCTGGGATCAAAGTATATTTTCTCCCTGGGACCGGCCTGTTCAAAACTCAGGGGCGGTTTTCCGGCACAGGCGGTCTTGGTTTCCACATCCACAAGGATTCTGTCATTTTCAGAAATAAACCGGGAACCGCCTCCAGTTACCCCCTCTAGGGTGAGGGGAGAATGTATCTTGGCTTCTCCCAGTATGGGAATGTCCGTGCGGATGTCGTCACCGATAAACATTGAGGCCTCCGTAAAATTAACTTCCTCCGTTGAATTTAAATGTCCCCTTGCCGAGAATGTCGTGGAGATGAAGCAGCCCGGCCAAGGTATCGCCCTCATCCACGATAGGGAGTACCGTAATTTCGTGTTTTTCCATCAGGTTTAGTGCGTCATACAAAAAGGATTGGGGCCCCAGGGACAGGGGAGACGCAGTCATTACCTGGTCAACGGGGGTCGAATTAAAATCCACACCGCCGCCGGCAATGCAATGACGGATATCCCCGTCCGTAAGGATACCCTTCAACGTTTTTTTACTGTCCAGCACCATCACTGCGCCAAGCCGGTACTGATCCATGCATTTGACGGCTTCGGACATGGCAGCCCCGGTCTCAATGCAGGGGGCAGCTTCCACACCCAGCATCAATTCCACCACCCGGGATTGGAGACGCTGCCCTAAGGCACCGCCGGGATGGGACCGTATAAAATCAGCCTTTTTAAATTCTTTTTTGTTTATCAGGGCTACGGCCAGCGCATCCCCCATGGCCAGCTGGGCCGTGGTGGATGAGGTGGGGGCCATATTCAGAGGACAGGCCTCCTTTTTGACACCGGTATCAATGACCATGTCGCAAAATCCTGCCATAGTGGAATTTTTCTTCCCTGTGAATCCGGCCAGACGGCATCCCACCTCACGGATCACCGGAAGCAGTTGGTTGAGTTCTCCGGTCTCCCCGGAGTTGGAAATGGCAATGAATACGTCATTCCGGCTGACCATGCCCAGATCACCGTGTACGGCCTCCACCGGATGGAGAAACATGGCGTTTGTCCCGGTACTGCTCAGGGTGGCAGCGATTTTCCGGCCGATGAGCCCGGATTTGCCAATGCCCGAGATGATGACCCGGCCCGGCGAGGCGCAGATGTCATTGACCAGGGTTTCAAAATTCTCATCTACCTTTTCAGTGAGATCCAACAGGCTCTGGGCTTCTATCTTCAGTACTTCTACAGCATCTTGAATTATCATATATACGTTGTATCTAATTGGCTGTTAATATCAAAATTAATATCAGGGGCGACATGTTTTTGCGCACCTTGTGAATATACATCAAAGGAGAATATACATCAGGGCAGGTGTTTTGCCCAGTATTTTCACAGGTGATCTCCCACTTGGGGTATGATAAGGAATAAATCAATAATTGCCGATAAAACAT
>CAJWHT010000121.1 GCA_913041495.1 uncultured Desulfobacteraceae bacterium
TGAAGATATTATATATTTAGCCCCCCTTTTTAATGCTTTGGGAATAAATTTAATGCCATCATTATTTTTTCCTTTTAATGTTAAAAAAATATTACCTTTATTTACTGCTCTAGAGTCTATGGCTAAACCGTGGAAATTTCCTACCTTTGTATTTGTTAAAATACTTTCTAAAATTTTTTTGTTTTGTAAAAAAGTAAAATTTATATTTGACTGTTTTTTTATTTTTGTTTTAAGTTTTTTTATTACTTTCTTATCCGAGATAGAAATAATTTTATTTTTGTAAATTTGCTCTTTTTCGTGACCTTTCCCCGCCACGAGTATGATTTCACCAGGTTCTGCGGTCATTACTGCTGCTTTTATAGCTTGAGTTCTATTTCCAATATTAAAGTAATTTGTAAATTTGATATTTTTGATAATTTCATCTCTGATTTTTTTAGGATCTTCGTTTCTTGGATTATCATCAGTCACATAAATTTTTTTACAATTGATACTAGCTATCTTTGCCATGATTGGTCTTTTTTTAAAATCTCTATCTCCTCCACATCCAAAAACTAAAGTTATATCTCTACCATAATAACTTTGCAAAGATTTAAGAGCTTTCTCTAAAGCATCTGGAGTGTGTGCAAAATCTACGTATACTTTTACCTTGTTTGAAAAAGTTCGAATAAGCTCTAATCTTCCGTTTACATCCTTTAATTTTTTTAATGAGCTAAAAATTTTATTTTCTCTAAGTCCATTTAATTTTGCTGCCTCTATTGCCATTGAAAGATTTTTTAATTGAATGCCTTCATTGAGGAACATGGCCGCAAATTCAGGCAGTTCGTTTGTGTTCAGCATGATCTGTTTGCCCAGAAGATCGTGGGGGGTGGCAATACCCCGGTCCTTTCTGGCAATGACCGCACGGATGGAATGTTGAATGATCGGGGCCAGCACCACCACGTCCATTCCGTTGGCCTTGTGGAGTACAAGTTCGGAACCCAATACACCGAATTCTGCGTTGCCTGCTGACAGGATTTCCTGAACGCGTTTTCCGGGCCCGCCTTCCAGGAGTTCCACATCCAGTCCGGCTTCCTCGTAGAATCCCATTTCCTTTGCCGCGTAGTAACCGGCAAATTGGAACTGGTGGAACCACTTGAGTTGGATCCGGACGGGGGGCTTCCCCCATGCCTGGGAAAGACCGGTAAAACAGAAAATAGCAATGATAGCAATGGCAAAACAGTATTTTTCCACCTTTAAGGCTGCGATGGACTGTATCTTTTCGTGCATGCTATTGGAGCCGCTGGGTGTCAAGGCGAAAATCCCTTATAAGATTGCGGTTGAGTGGCACAGGTCAGACGCTCTTTAGAGTACACCGATCCCGCCCCGTGAATCAAGTCCCCGTATAATTGGTATTGAGTTTGTTTTTTAAACTTGATCGAAATCTACGACAAAAGGCTTATATTTTTTAAAAAGTCATGATAGCATAACTTAATTGTTGACAGATGTTTTTATTTTGTTTAAAAGTCACATCCAGTTTGGCAAGACTAAATATCCTATACAAAAACTAAGGAGTTTCGTAAGATGAAGAAAGCAGTAATCATTCTTCTGAGTGTGATGGTGTTCTTTACCGGAGCGTCGGTTGCCGCCCAGGATGAGCTGGTGGTATACAGTGCCCGCAAGGAACATCTGATAAAGGATCTTTTCGGGCAGTATGAAAAAGAAACCGGGGTAAAGGTCACCTATATTACCGGCAAGGCTGCTGTGCTTCTCCAGCGCATCCTTTCCGAAGGGGAGGGGACCAAAGCGGATATCCTGCTCACCGTAGATGCCGGCAACCTCTGGCATGCCGCTCAAAAAGGGGTGCTTGAACCCGTGAATTCCCCGGTGCTTTCCGCCAATATCCCGGCCCATTACAGGGATCCGGCCAATATGTGGTTCGGTCTTTCCGTCCGGGCCAGAACCATTGTTTACAACACAAATAAGGTAACCCCTGGGGATCTGAGTTCCTACGAAGCCCTGGCCGGAGCGGACTGGCACAAACGACTGCTGCTGCGTACGTCAAAAAAAGTGTACAACCAGTCCCTGGTGGCCATGCTCATTGAAACCCTGGGCAGGGAAAAGACAGAAACCATCGTTAAAGGATGGGTAAACAACCTGGCGGCACCTCCCTATTCTTCCGACACCAAAGTGCTGGAAGCCCTTGCCGCAGGCCAGGGGGATGTGGGGGTGGTAAATACTTATTACTACGGCCGCCTCATGAAAAAGAATCCCGATCTCCCCTTGGGGATTTTCTGGGCGGACCAGGCCGGTTCCGGTGTCCATGTGAACGTATCGGGTGCTGGCGTGGTCAAGTACTCCGGAAATACCGCACAGGCAGTCAAGTTTCTTGAATGGTTGTCCGGAAAGGACGCCCAGAAAGTTTTCGCCGATGCCAACATGGAATATCCGGTGAATACCAGCGTTACTCCCCACGATTTCGTAAAAGGCTGGGGGGATTTCAAGGAGAACCGCATCAACCTGACCAAAGCCGGTGAACTCCAGGCCGAAGCCATTAAACTGATGGACATGGCCGGATATAAGTAACTACCTTTGATGACACAGCTATTAAAAACCAAGGGCGGCGTGCTTACCGCCGCCCTGATTGCCTTGATCACCCTGACACCGGTACTTTTCATCCTGGTTTCGGGAATCAAGGCTGAACCGGAAATCTGGGGGCACCTGAAACAATATGTGCTGCCCGGGCTGCTGCGCAATACGGTGGTGCTGGTCACTGGGGTCATCGCCACCACTGCGGTACTGGGCGTGTCCCTGGCCTGGCTGACCTCCTTTCACGAGTTCGCAGGACGCAGGATGTTCGAACGCCTCCTGCTCTTTCCCCTGGCCATTCCGGCCTATGTCATGGCTTTTATCTACACGGGGCTGCTGGATTTTGCAGGGCCGGTAAGAACGGCCGTACGCTTGCATCTGCCCTCCCTTGCCGGAATGATTCCGGAGATCCGATCTGCCTGGGGGGTGATCATGGTGATTTCCCTTGCGGTCTTCCCCTATGTGTTCCTCATGGCATCCTCGGGATTCAGATCCATGGGCAGGTCCGTGGTGGAGGCGTCGCTCTCCCTTGGGCAAGGGCGTCTTTCCACCCTGTTCCGGGTGACGATTCCCATGGCACGCCCCTGGATTTTCGGCGGGCTTATCCTGGTATTCATGGAGACCCTGGCGGATTTCGGCGCCGTATCGGTGTTTAATTACGATACTTTTACCACAGGGGTGTACAAGGCCTGGTACGGGTTCTTCTCCATTAATGCCGCGTCTCAGCTCGCCTCTATTCTGGTGGTTATCGTACTGGTGATTTTTCTGGCCGAAGCCTATATGAAGCGGAAACAAAAGTTCTTCAACCGGGGCAGCCATCAGCCGTCGGAGCGTCAGCCCCTGAAGGGTGTGCCCGGAATCCTTGCAAGCGGATACTGCAGCTTTGTTTTCATACTTGCCTTCGGCATACCCGTGATCCAGCTGTTCGTCTGGACCCTTGAGGCCTTTCATCTGGAGATCAGTGCCCATTACGGCAGACTGCTGTTCAATACGTTTACCCTGGGCTTTTTAGGGATGGCCACCACCATGGCGGTGGCTGTGGGACTGGCATACGCCTGCAGGGCGGCCAAGGACTGGAAGGCGGGGCTGGCTGCAAAACTGTCCATGACCGGATATGCATTACCCGGAACCGTGCTTGCCGTGGGGATGATCGGTGTTGTGGGCTTGGCGGACGGTGCAATGGTTTCCCTGGCACGGTGGGCGGGCCTGAACTTGTCCGCAGGGGTTATCAAGGGAAGTCTTTTGCTGCTGCCCCTGTGTTACATGATCCGTTTTCTTACCGCCGGGTACAACCCGGTTCACGGTAACATGACCCGGATGACCACTGCCATGGACGAAGCGGCTTCACTGATGCAGGTGACCGGTATGAAACTGCTGTCATCCGTTCATCTTCCCCTGATCCGGCGGGGCATTGCCACCGGATGCATCCTGGTGCTTGTGGAGATCATCAAGGAGATGCCGGTCACTTTGATGCTGAGGCCTTTCGGCTGGGACACCCTTGCCGTGAAAATTTTTGAACTCACCTCCGAAGGGGAGTGGGAGCGGGCGGCCCTGCCCGCCCTTACCCTGGTACTTGCCGGCATGATTCCCATCATTATTCTAACCTTTATGGGGCGACAGAGGAATTGATATGAGCCTGATCCTAAACCATATAAACAAGCGTCATATCCCAGGCCCTGTGGTGGCTGACGATATCACCTTCACTGTGAACCCAGGCGAGCTGGCGGCGTTGATCGGTCCCAGCGGCTGCGGAAAAACCACCCTCCTGCGGATGATTGCAGGGTTTGACACCCCCGATACAGGTTCCATCACCATCGGCAAATACACGGTGTCATCGCAGGATATCCATATTCCTCCGGAGCGCCGGCGCACCGGTATGGTATTCCAGGACTATGCCCTGTTTCCCCACCTTACCGTTATGGAAAACATTTGTTTCGGCCCGGTAAAAAAGGACGTCACCCATCTTGAAAAGCTCATCAGGGTGACGGGACTCAAGGGCTTTGAAAAGAAATACCCCCACGAGCTTTCCGGCGGTCAGCAGCAGCGGGTGGCCCTGGCGCGTGCCATTGCGCCCAAGCCCGAGCTTCTGCTCATGGATGAACCCTTTTCCAACCTGGATATTGCCCTGCGAGAATCCCTTTCCGAGGAGGTCCGCTACATTCTTACCGAATTTGGCATTACCGGTCTTCTGGTGACCCACAATCAGCACGAAGCCTTTGCCATGGCCGATAAAATCGGGGTGATGGCAGCGGGTAAGCTGCTCCAATGGGATACGGCGCAGAACCTGTACTACCACCCGCAATCTCCTGAAGTGGCAGGATTCGTGGGTGAAGGCTCTTTTCTTCCCGGGGAAGTGTCATCCAAAGGAGAGGTGACCACCCTGATCGGTACGTTTTCCTCCGATTCCGGAACCACCGTGCCTGAGGCTTTTGGCCGCGGTTTCGGCCGGGTCTCCGTGTTCATCCGTCCCGAAGACGTATACGTGGATCCTGATTCCGTTTGCAGGGCAACGCTTTTGAAATCCCATTTCAGGGGGCCGGGAAGATTGCATACCTTTGAACTGACATCGGGGCACCAGGTCATTTGTACGGACAACAGCCCGGCCTCCCTGACGCCTGGTAAAGACTACGGTATCTCGGTCTGCAACCGCAGGGTCTCCTTGTTTTATCATCCGGACGAAAGAAACCGTGACCGCAAAGTTGCCTGATGACAAAAGGCTGACCGTTCGAATCAGTGGTCCAGAAGGTTTCTGATTGTTGACAGGAGTTTTTTTCCTTCAAGGGGCTTGGGAAGGTATTCTGCTATGCCGGCCTTTAATGCATCTGCCTTTGAAATCCTGTCATGGATTCCCGTGCTTAGAATGATGGGGAATCTTTTTTTAAGTTTTAAAATCTCTCGGGCCAGAATATCTCCTGTCATTTCAGGCATTGTCATGTCCGTTATCAATATGTCGTAAGCGCCAGGATTTTTATTAAACGCCTTGAGCGCAGAAAGGCCGTCTGAAAAGGTGACCACCCGGTATCCATAGGCACCCAACAGGCCTGAATAAAAATCCAGGATGCTTGATTCATCATCCACCACCATGATGCATTCTGTACCCCCCTGAACGTCGATCTGCTCCTCCGTTTCCTCCGTTTCCACATTATCCCCGAAAACGGGTAGGTACACCTGAATATTTGTTCCCCGTTCGGGATCACTTTTCACGTTGATCCAGCCGCTGTGGTCTTCGACAATACCCAGAACAACGGCGAGTCCCAGTCCGGTGCCGTCTCCTGGTTTCTTCGTGGTGAAATAGGGCTCAAATATTTTATTTTGGATATCCTTGGGTATTCCATGACCTGTGTCGGATACCTCCAACAGCATGAACAGATCTCCTCGTGTCTCCGGGATGACCGGTGAACCGACATCCTGATTGTATCGGATTTCAGAAAGATTCACACAAAGAGTTCCGCCGGTTTGTCGCATGGCGTGAAAGGCATTGGTGCACAGGTTCATCAGCACCTGGTGCATCTGGGTTGGGTCTGCTTTGACCTTTGATTTTGATGTGATTTGCTCAACGATTTTTATGTTTGCAGGAAAGGAGGAACGAATAAATTTTAAGGTTTCCTTAACAATGGGAGAGAGGCGAACAGGCTTTTTATCATGTGCCGTCTGCCGGCTGAAGGTTAGGATCTGCTGGATCAGTTCTGTTGCCCTTTTTGCACCTTTATGGATCTGGTCGATGTGTTGGTTGGCCTTTTCAGCCTTATCCAGGTTCATGGACGTCAACTGGGCATGTCCCATTATCCCGGACAGGATATTATTGAAGTCATGGGCAATGCCGCTGGCAAGGGTGCCGATAGCTTCCATTTTATGGGAGTGGCTCAGGCGTTGTTCAATTTCTCTTTGTTGCTGTTCTCCCCGTCTCCGGATCAATATACCTGAAAGGGTATTGGCCACGGCTTCCAAGAATGCCAGCTCCATGTCGTCCTTATTGTGGCCGGGTTTTACGTATATGTTGATTACCCCAAGGGTTTTTTTATTGGCGGTTAAGGGGACGCAATAATGCCCGTGGTCCGGTGTGCCAGGTAAAAGGATATCATGCCGGCGGTCGATGTTGCTCGAAAAAACCGGCTGTTGGGTTTCAGCAGCCCTTCCGCACAGGCATCTGCCAAATGCAACATTGCTGCAAAGGGCCGCAAGTTCATCGGGAAACCCTCTTTGGGTTTTCATCACCAGGGTATCTGAGTTCTCCTCCACAAGGAAAATGCAGCCCATGGACTCAAAAGAGAGCCATGAAAGAGAAAGGACGAGGTCCAGGCAAATATCCAATATATCCTCAAGTGGTGTTTCCCTTA
The DNA here is from genome assembly GCA_913041495.1 of uncultured Desulfobacteraceae bacterium. Lineage (GTDB taxonomy): Bacteria > Desulfobacterota > Desulfobacteria > Desulfobacterales > Desulfobacteraceae > Desulfobacter. Next base: position 6,903 of record CAJWHT010000121.1, read on the forward strand.
GGGATTCCTGCAGTAGCCTGTTTGTGATCCGTTGTGTATCATAGCTCTTTTGCAGTGAATCTTCGGTGCAGATTCTTTCTTCGATTTCATGTACCAGGCTCCGGTTGGTCTGTTTGAGGGCAGTTGTCCTTTGGTCCACAGTCTTTTCAAGATGAGAGCGTGCCTCAATCAGTGCCTCTTCAGCCGCTTCTTTTACAAGTGTGTTGCGACTGGCTTTGAAGAGAATCACCAGCAGTAATGAGAAAAACAGAAATGATGCAATGGTGATGGTGGTGTAGAGTTCTTGAATGATGGCCGCAAGCTTGTGTCCACTTTCGGTTATATCATAGTAAACTTCCACCGCTCCTTTAAATTCTCCCTCCGCCATCAGGGGAATATAGGTTTCCACCACTTTTGACGTTACTTTTCTGCCTTCCATCGTCATGTCTTGTTCATCTACGATCTTTGAAAAAGTCTTTCCTTTGGCGATATGCTCGAAAAAATAGGAATGCTTGTTTTTTTGTCCGATATCTTGGGGCGCTGTTGAAAAAAGTACTAAACCGCTTTTAGCGAATATTTTGATTTTTTCAATTTTCAAATCCTTTGTCAGGGAGGTTACGTCACCAATCACTTTCGGGGTGATGGACTGAGCCGTTAACGTTGTGCCATGGCTATATATGGATGACTTCAGGTGGGTGGCCACCCGCATTGCCGTGTCCTTGGCATAATCTTTCAACTGGTTTTGAAACTCAGGGTATATCATGAAATGGCCGTACGCCGGTAAGAATACGGATATCGCCGTTGATATGATAAACGTATATCTTAGCAAGGGCCGTTTGAAAATATTTTTTACTATTTCAGCAAGTTCGGTTTGCATTGTCGCATCCCTAAAATAAAATCTCATTGGGGGTGTGAAAACGGGTGTCTTTGACAATGCATTCAAGCACTATCATAATTATTTTTCAATGGAATACAGACCCACATACCATCAATTGCGAAAATCGGGGCGCTGAATGACGATGAAAAAAGTCGGACAATTAAAGCCTGCCCATTGAGAAAACAATAGAGCAAAGTCCGGTAACAGCAAGTCCATCCGTATGGGACAAATTGGAGAAAATGTATGGATTTTATGCCCCGTTGGCTTTATATTATATCCACCGATTACCCGCCCCGGTTTAAACGATAAAGCCATAGCCGGCGATTCGTTTGACAGAACCACTTGATGGGCGGCGGACCAAAAAAAACGTATCGTATCCACTACAGGAGGGCCGGGTGAAATTCGAACTTGATGCATCCCATAGCATCTATATTAAAATGAGGGTTACCGGAATTGTTGACAAACCCGGCCTGATTTCAGCAATATCCGAATTGATGCAACATCCCGAATACCTTGACAAGCACTCCTTCTGGGACTTTACACAGGCGAATTTGGGACTGTCCATAAGCGATCTTAATGAGATTGTCGGTATTTTACGACTCTACAAACCCCGGCAAAAAGAGTTTGCAAACAGATCTTCCATACTCGTAACTGGGCCTATGACCAGTGCCATCGTCGATATGTTCGTAAAAATGACCGCACTTCTGCCGTTTAACTATCGTGTGTTTAATGATGCAAAGGAAGCTGAAGCCTTCCTAAACCAATAGGGTGGAGGAAAGGTGTGGCGCCTGGCAACCGCCGGGGTCACAGGCAGTGATCTTTAATATCCCTTAATTTCCCTATAGCAGTTGTTTTATAAAAGAGATGATTCTTTGCGTTACCCTGTCTCTTTGCTCCAGGTGGGGAAAATGACCGCAACCCTGTACAGCAAATATCTTCGCTGCTTTGTTGCCTGCCTGGATGGCGTCAAGCTGGGCCATGGTGCCATAGGGGTCCTGTGTACCCTGAATGGCGAATAACGGCACCCGGATCGGTCCCAGATACCGCTCGATATTCCACTGGCTAAATTTAGGTGACAGCCAGATGTCATTCCATCCCCAGAAGGCGTTATCCGTATTCGGACCGTGGATGCGGGCAAGTTTATCCCGGAGATGGCCGGAAAGATACCGTTGCTTTGCTTCCCTTATACCTTCCAGGGTCACGGGTTCACAAAAAAGGTGGGCGGCCAGGGTGATCAGGCCTTTGAGGTGCTCGGGGCCGGAAGATGCCACCCCCTTTCTCTTTTTTCTCAGGTCAGTTTTTTGGGATCCGGCGTGGATAATCCCGATGGAGCCGCCGTCGGAATGGCCGATGATGATGTGCTCTTTGATGCCGGCGGCATCCAGCACCTGCGGCAGCACTGACAATGCCTCCACATGCATGTGGTTGATCTTCCGGGGCAGGGAAACGGGGTCTGAGCCGCCGTATCCCAGGCGGGAGTATGAAAAGGCATGGCAGTTTGTGGCCCGGGAGATCTGTTCCGGAATATCCTTCCAGGAGGCGATACACCCCAGGCCTTCATGGAGGAATACCAGTACGGGACGTCCCTGGCTGCCGCAGCGGTACCATTGGGTGTCAATGCGGCAGGGGCGGCCCTTATGAAAAACGGTCAGATGGTCTCCCATGGCTCAGCCGTGCTTCTTTTTCAGGGTGTTGTAGGCGTTCTGGATTTCAAGAAATTTTTCATTTGCCAGGTTGGAAAAATCCTCTCCCAGATGGGACAGCTTGTCCGGATGGTATTGTTTGATTTTTTCCTTGTGGGCCTTTTGGATCGTCTCCCATGAGGCATCCGGGGAAACACCCAAAATTTCGTAGGGGGTTTTGACCGGAGCGGCCGGCCTGTTGCCGTTTTGCTGTCTGTATGCCTGTTGTCCGATATTACCGCTACCCTCGGGCTGCCTGTGCCGGAAGCGGGTGTTCTGACCCCGGGGCGCTTGCCTTCGTGCACGTTGGGAGGCGCCAGGACCTGCTTTTTGGTCAGGTTTCGGGTCAGGTTCGGGTGTCGGCTTTTTCTGCCGGGATCCGGGGAATCCTTTGCGCCCCTTTTTAAAGGCAAACCAGGGCAGTTCCCCGTACCGGATCAGATAGTAGATACAATACAGCACCACACTGTCATCCAGCCAGCCAACCAGCCATGGCAGCAGCAGGTCCGGGATGAGATCCGCCGGTGAAATGAGATAGGCCAATCCGAAAAGGATGAGAACGGTTTTAATTAACGGGGACATCGCAACATCCTGTGCTGGTTAACCTGGCTGGGTCATGACGTCGATCATGGTGTAGAGCCGTTTGCCGTCATCATCTTCCCGTCGTTTCTTATCCAGAAAGACCACGGCGTCAAAGGTTCCGCTGACGTAAATGTCCCGGCCATTGATATTATGGGTGAATTCGAACAGGGACGACCCGTCGTCGGCCCGCAGCGTATAGGTATGCCAGCCATGGCCGCCAAGGTGTTCTTTGGGAATCCCCCACTCCTTTTCCTGGACTTTGGGATCACGGATCTGCTGGATATCATTCACATCAAAGCCCAGGCCAAGATCGTTCAGGCAGGAAACCAAGGCCTTGGCCGTTCCGGAGGTATCCGCCTTGCCCTGCTGGTGGCTCTCTTTGACTTCCAGCGTGTAGTCCTTGAACAGGCCGGGAAAGGTTTTTGCCGCATATTCAAACATGGCCTGCAGGCCTACGATCTGTTTGGCCATGTTCGGGGCAATCACGGCAGGGGTGTCAGCCAGGTTTACAACGGCCTCAAGGGCGTCCCGGTCACCGCCTGTGGTCCCCATGACAAATGGGATCCTGTGCTCGGTGTAAAATTCCGCATTGGCGTTCACCGCGGTGGGGTGGGTGTAGTCCACCACAATTAAATCGGGATATGCCTCCAGGATATGCCCGATCCGGCTGTCCCGAATACTTGGTTTGAGAAGGGTGATCTTTTGACCGTCTACCGTGACGCTGGGATCATCTATGATTTCCCCGGTAAGGGAAAAGGGGACGAGGGTAAGCCGCTCATCCCGGATTGCGGCTGACGCCATGATTTGGGCAACGTTGCCGGGCAGGCCGTTGATCATTACGGGAATGGATGTCATATGGTACTCCTTAACGTGTAATTCATATTTGGGTCATGTGCCGGGCCGGCAGGCGGTGCAACAAATTTTCCACCAGGTGATTCAACACAGCCAGCGGCGCTTCATCCAGGGAATTGAGGCGCAGGTGAAGGTCCTTCAGTGCGGCGGGTATGTAGGAGGCGAACGCCGGTTTGTCCTTTACCCGTGTTAAAAAGCCAAATGCCCCAAGCATCTGAAGGTTTCGGGTGAGGCCGCAATAGGTGTAGCTGTGACAAAACTGCGCCGCCTTTTTTCCGGAAAGGCCGAGCCGTTCTACCGCATAGTCCAGCAGATCTGCCTGGATACTGTCCGGCAGTGTAACATAAGGGTCTATTAAAAGGGAAGCCAGATCGTATTGCAGGGGCCCTGTGCGCGCGGACTGAAAATCGATGAACCAGGGGCGGCCCGCTTTGAGCATGATGTTTTTGGACTGGCAGTCCCGGTGCATAAGTCCGGTGAAGCCGTAGGCCAGGGCATTGTCCGCTATATGTTCAAAGGCTGCCGCATACGTTTCCCAGGGTGCGTCAGCTTCCATATACCCCCGGGCAAAGGCGTTGATGAAGTACCGGCATTCCAGATCAAGAATGAGCGGTTTTGAATAGGACCGGGTCTGGCAGGTCCAGTCCGGGTTAAATCCCCGGTGTCCTTCCCGGGAGAAAATGATCAAGGCGTCAATGACCTGCTGATAAAGCGTTTTGATACCTGAATTGTCGTTGCTTTGGGAACGTTTTTTTACCGCATCCGCCAGGTGGGTGTGCCCCAGATCGGCCAGGGCCACCTGGCCGGAAAGGGTATCATATCCAAGGACTTCGGGAACGGCCACCTGTCTTTGCCTCAGGTGGCTGCCGATGGCTGTGAAGGCCTGGATCTGGGCCAGGGGATCCGGCTGGGTGGACTTAGGGTCTGCTGCCGCTGCCGTATCCTTGAGACAGATGCCGTGATCTGAAATAACGATGGACCTTTGTTCTCCATCATCTTCGGGGGCTGATGCCCTGAACCAGTTGCGGTCGGAGCCGTCGCCGGCAATCCGGGCAATCTTTACACTTTTGAATTCTGAGGGAGGGCATTTAAAAATGCGGCCGGCCAGAAATTTGCGGGAGGTTGACCGGTAACTGTCCGGTGTGCCGATATCCTGCCAGTAAATGTCCTCCGGGACAAAGGCGTGAATCCGGCCTTCCGGGCAAAGGCGTTTATACACATCTATGCTGGAAAAAATTGGGGTATCCGGCATATGGTCAAAAATGGCGGGGGAAACGGCCTGGATTCCGGTAAAGGTCATGCCGGTTTCGGCGGGTTCCTTAAAATGGGCCACCCGGGCGGTTCCATCCGTCTCTTGCACCACTTTGAGTTTGTTGAACCGGATGTCATTGTGAACGGCGAGGGTGGCCGCGGCGTTGCTGCCCTTATGGATCTGCATCAGTTGGGACAGGTCAAGATCGCAGACAATATCGGCATTCACCACAAAAAAATCGTCATCTTCCAGGTGCGCCCTGAGGTTGGCGACGGCACCGCCGGTATCAAGAATTTCGGGTTCGTAGACCGTCTCAAGCGTTTCCCTATGGGGATGGGCTGAAACATGATCTTGTATCTGTTGGGCAAGGTGATGGGTGTTGATGAAAATCTTCGTGCATCCGCAGGCCAGCAACCGTTCTATCGCAAGATCCAGAACTGGCCGTGCGTTGAGGGTGAACAGCGGTTTTGGAAGGATACGGGTATAGGGGGCAAGCCGTGTACCGAATCCTGCGGCAAGAACCAGGGCTTTCATCTGCACCCCCCTTAAATTAACTGAACCAGCCGGTCAATGATCTCCTTATAGTGGTCGATTTCGATCTGATCGGCGGAGCCGTTGATATTGTTTCTGGCAAAGTAGTTCACCGCATTCTTGTAGTTTATCAAGGAGAGGGACTCCTTGCGCACCACATGGTTCTTTTTGTAGAGCTTGCCGCCGAAGGCCAGGATTTTTTTGGCCCGTTCCTTGGCATCGTACTTGTCTGTTTTTTCCTTTTCCAGAAAGAGGAGGCAGGTTTTGTAGGATTCGAAAAACGGGGTGAGGAAAGCGGCAAACCATTTGAGTTTACGCAGCCCTTCGGAGGTGATGTTCACAAGATCCTGGCGTTTGACATCCGGCACCACAATCCCCTCGTTGATGAATCCTTTTATGGCACGGGAGATCTGCTCTTCGGCCGTGACTTCCTCGTCAAAGGAAAATTCGTCCGTAAACATCTTCTGGAGGAACTTGTACCTGAGTACCAGGTCGGACGGGGCAAATTTAAACCGGTCCATTTCAAGCATGGCCACCGCCGTATAGGCCGCCGGCACAAAGAAACAGATGACCGAGTTTTTATAATAGTCCAGAATGGCCCGTTTGTTGTGTTTAACGATCAGGGTGGTGGCGTCCGTGATCTCATCTTCATCTTCGTCGGCCAGTTCAATAAAGCTTCTGGACAAAAAGTTCTGGATGACCGCATCAAAGGCATTGTCCGTGTCCATCAGCAGGGTGTCGGACAGGTAAGAGCCGTTGAAGGTGAGAAAGTTCATGTAGGTGTCCACCCGCTGCTGCATCTGTTCTTTGGTAAAGGTATTCTTGGCGCAGTTGAGAATGGCTGAGGCAATGATGCCGTGGGGTGTGGCCACGGTATTAGCGTTGATGTCGTTAATGAGTTTGTAGCCGAACCCTTTAACAAAGGTCATGTACTCTTTTTCCGTTGCCCGCTTCAGGTCGATATTCTTTCCCGCAAGATAGGTGTTGATGGAAATGGGCTCATCAAATTTCAGGTACACTTTCCCGTATTTTTTCTTCAGGAATTTACGGGTGTTGAGCAGGCCTTTCAGGGTTTCCGGACTCTTTTTGCCGCCTTCGATCTCCTTGAGATAGGCGTCTTCCTCCAGCACACGGTCATATCCCACGTAAATGGGCACAAAGTAAAGATCCTCGCAGGCACCGTTGAGATAGGCTTTGATAATCATGGCCAGGCCGCCGATTTTAGGCGGCAGCAGTTTGCCGGTGCGGCTGCGTCCCCCCTCTATGTAAATTTTAATGTTGAAACCTTCGTAGAGCAGTTTCTCCAGGTAGGCTGCAAATATGCGGGTATACAGCTCCGCCCCCTTGAACGTCCGCCGGAGGAAAAACGCACCGCCGCCCCTGAAAATCGGTCCAAGGGGCCAGAAGGAGAGGTTTTTGCCTGCGGCAATATGGGGGCAGGGCATATTGTTCCGGAACATGGCATAGGGCAGCAGCAGATAGTCCAAATGGCTTTTATGGCAGGGGATGAGGATCAGCGGGGCCTTGGTATAGGTCTCCCGCATCCGGTTGATTTCCTTCTGGTCCACCACCAGGCCTTCGAAAATGTTGTTGAACACCCAGGTGAGCAGCCAGTTGAGAAAATTGATGGCTCTCAGGTTGTAGTTGGCGGCGATCTCGTTGATATAACCGGCCGCCTTTTTGTTCACCTTGCGCAGGGGGATGTTTTCCTTGGCGGCATGGTCTGCCAAAAATTCCCTGAGGGACTTGCGGGTGAGGATGTCTTCGGTGATCTCCTGTCTGGATTTGAGCACGGGGCCTGTGATACTTTTGCGCTGGCGGTTGAGAATATCCACCAGGTGGCTTCTCAGGCGGTGGGTCTGGAATTCTGAATCCAGGCGCTGGATTTCAGGCCGGTTGATAAATTCTTTTAAATCCACGGGCCTTGCCACCTCCACCCGGATCTTTTCCGGATGGCGGATCAGGGTGAAAATCCGTTTGACCAGCCCGGGTTTTTCATGGGTGCCGAACAGGATATCCGCCAGGCCCGGGTCCTTGTGCATGGGCTTGGTCACATAAATGATATCCTCCGGAACGATGACCACCGACCGGTCGAGCCTGCGCTGCAACTCAATGAGATGGTGGAGGGGGTCCGGGGTGGCCTTGATGAACCTGCGGTAAAAATCATCCTCTTCAATGAGACAGAGAAAGCCGGCCCTGTTGTTCAAAAGGCTTTTTTCCACATAGCCGGAACTGTAAATATCACTCACCTGAAAATGATGGAGCAGATGATCCATCTGGGCCAGAATGATCCGGCAGACCCGCTTGACCGGCAGGAGGAAAAAAAATCTTAGGTCAAAGGCCAGCTCAGGGAAGGGCAGTTCCTGGGCCTGCATACGGGTGTGGAAGTATAAAAAGTCGAAAAACCGCTTATTCTTGCAGGTGTACACCACGATGCTGTCCGGTGCTATGCCTTGAATTTTTTCAATGTTATGGTCGTCCAGGGGCACTTTGCGCACCAGGCGGGTGATGATTTTGCGGATGATATAGCTCTGGTTGCCGGGGTAAAAACTGGTGTAGTGGTCGTGGGTATCTCCCAGCAGGCAGTTGATGCTCTTTCTGACTTTGGCTCTTGATCGGGTTACCAAGTCTTTTAGAAAGCTCATGTGGATGTTTCCTTCATGGGTTGGTCCGTGGGTTAAGAGACAGCTGGATTTTTGGCTCCTTCAATACCAGAGAGGCGGTCGGAAGGCAATATCATAATTTTTTATAATCACCTTCCAAACACCTGTTGAGATGGGGCCAACTGTCTATAATTCATGGGGATGTACCAGGGACAGTCGCACCGGAAAAACGCCTTGATAAAATCAGGGACCTGTGATAGTTTTCTGCATCTATTGACACGAGCATTTCTTGATTTATTATAAATCATTTACTTGGAAATTTTAGACAGGATTTTAAGGAGGATACTTATGAAAACTTTAATTGGCGGAGCTATTGCGGTTCTTCTCGGTGTTGTCGGTCTGGCGGTCTTTTTCGGAGAATTCCTGGATCTTCTCTTAGGATGTATCCCACCTGTACTGCTGCTGGGTGGCGGGCTTGCACTTTACCTGGGATTTGATGAACTCAAAGACTCCTGGAAAAACGATGCCGGCACTGAAGCTCCCGCCGGTGACGATAAAGCCAAGATTGCCGAGCTGGAAAAAGAACTGGCCATTGGCGAGGAAAAAGCAGCTTTGGTGGCCAGAGAAGTATTGCATCGTGTTAAAAAAGCTTTGGGCTTCGCTTAAAAAGCAACCAAGGTTACATTTTTGCAGCAATGATGCACCAAATTGTGCTCTGTTGCGTTAAATTGGTGTCAAACGTTCAATCCCATGAGAAAGCTATTTCTTCTTCCAATCCTTTCTGTCTTTTTAATTGGTTGCAGTAACGATTCAAGCGTTGCAGAATTTACCGGCAATGAGATGGAATTCCAGATGATCCCCGGCTCAGTAAATGGTACTGAAACAATTTCTGCATCAACAGGAACACCTGGTGTGTCAGCATATTCATCTGGAAGATGAACTTTAAATTTTTGACCAACATTACCGATTGGAAAACCATTTTTACTAAGTGTGCCATCGAAAGGAACATAGCCCATAGCAATATTTCTTTTTTGCTCTGGATGATACCAAGGTGAAGTAATGTAACCACAAGGATCGCCTCCTTCTGCGGGAGATATTAACCAAAAGTCGGGAGCATATTCTTCTATGGGTTTTCCTCCTAATACCATTCCTACTAATTGCAATTTATATGGCTTGTTTCCAGCTGTGATTTCTTTTTTCATTTTTTCTAGAGCTTCTTTACCAATATAATCAGATGATTTATTCCATTCACCTACACCAGACAAAGATACCTGATATCCTAAGTTACATTGAAAAGGATTATGTTGATTGTCCATGTCCTGGCCCCAAGATAAAATTCCAGCTTGAATTCTTCTATGATGAGCAGGTGCAATTACCATCAGATTATGTTTTTTACCTGCTTCTAAAACAGCATTCCACATATCATCTGCATAAAGTGTTGCATCATAAAGATAAATTTCAAAGCCCGCAGCTCCAGAAAAGCCTGTCTGGGAAATAACGCATTTTCTTCCACCAATATTAGCTTCAGCTAATCCATAAAAAGGCATTCCATCTATATCTACCTGATCACCAATTAAATCTTTCATTAATGCATGAGCTTTAGGACCTTGAATTTGAACAGGGCAAACATCAATTTCATCAATTTCAACATCAAATTTTTTGTCGTGATTAACTCCCTGCAGATACAATCCAATATCAGAATCTGACAAGGAAAACCAAAATTCATCTTGTGCGACTCTTAGTAGTATAGGATCATTTAATACTCCTCCCATGTGATTACATAGAATGACATATCTAGCTGCTCTAACAGATCCATCAGGTTTCATAACGGGTATCCTTGTAGCATCACGAGTGATAACGTAATCTGTGAATGCTTCAGCATCTGGACCTTTGACTTGAATTTGTCTTTCAACCGCCACGTTCCACATAGTAACATGATTTTTGATTGCTTCGTATTCAACCATTGCTCCGCCATCTTCAGGCTTTACATAACCTCTTGGGTGATAAATTCTGTTATATACTGTTGCTCTCCAACATCCCGCCTCCATTGACAAATGCCAATAAGGTGATTTTC
>CAJWHT010000122.1 GCA_913041495.1 uncultured Desulfobacteraceae bacterium
TGGGCGTGCTCAAGGCCGGAGGCGCATACGTCCCTATAGATCCAGGTTATCCCGGGGAACGGATCCGGTATATGCTGGAAGATGCCGGCGTGTCCCTGCTGCTGACACACAGCCTGCTGGACCGCCACCTTCCCCGGATACCGGGGCAAAAACGGATCCGGATAGACCAGATAGAGGCGGCCCTGAAGACGGAAAGCCACGAAAATCTGCCGCCGCAAAGTTCCCCCCACGGCCTTGCCTACACCATCTATACATCCGGCTCCACGGGTCGCCCCAAGGGGGTGTCGGTTGCCCACGGGGCGCTGATGAATCATATGCACTGGATGCAGAAGACCTTTGAGTTTACCGCTGACGACCGCTTTCTGCAGAAAACCCCTTTCAGTTTTGATCCTTCGGTCTGGGAGTTCTACGCTCCCCTGACGATCGGGGCCGCTCTGGTCATGGCAAAACCCTACGGTCATAAGGATCCGGACTATCTGCTGGAAACCATCAGAGAGCAGTGCATCACCGTGCTCCGGGTGGTGCCCTCCCTGCTAAAAATGCTGGTGGATGCAGGGACTTGCGGGCAGGCAACCTCACTGCGGTACCTGCTCTGCGGCGGGGAAACCCTGTCCCCGGACCTGATCAAGGCAGTCTACAACTGGCTCCCCGACACCCGGTTATACAACCTCTACGGGCCCACCGAAGCCACCATTGTCGCCTCCGCCGGGTATTGTCCCCCGGGGTGCCGCCGTGTCTCCATCGGACGGCCCATTGACAACACCCGGATATACATACTGGATCACACTCTAAATCCCCTGCCTCCGGGAATCCCGGGGGAACTGTGCATTGCAGGCAATTGCCTGGCACAGGGGTATATCAACCGGCCGGATCTCACCAATGAACGCTTCGTACAGGCGGACATCTCGGGCCGGACTGAGCGCCTTTACAAAACCGGAGACCTGGCCCGCTTCACCACGGAAGGGAACCTGGAATACCTTGGGCGAATGGACCACCAGGTAAAACTGCGGGGCATGCGCATTGAATTGAGTGAAATCGAATGGGTGCTGACCCGTCACGAGAATGTAAAAGAGGCGGTGGCAGTACTCCATGATGCCGATTCCCCCTGCCTTGCCGCATATGTTACCCTGAACACCCCCCAAAAGGAGGTCACGACCGCTTTAAGGACCTGGCTGAAAAAACAATTGCCTGAATTTATGGTGCCCCTGACCATTACCGAACTGGATGCCCTGCCACTGGCCCCCAACGGAAAAGTGAACCGCAGCGCGTTGCCCGCCCCGGACCGGCCGTTGTCCTCCGCAACCTTTGCCGCTCCCCGGACCGACAGGGAAACCCGTCTTTTGGGTATCTGGCAAGAAATCCTGGGCCAGCCGGACCTGGGTATTCATGACAATTTCTTTGAGCAGGGCGGTGACTCCATCCTGAGCATCAGGATCGTTGCCAAGTCAAGGGAGCAGGGGATGGGGTTCACCCCCAGGGACCTGTTCGAGTCTCAGACCGTAGCGACACTGGCCCAAAAGGTGCGCCCTCTGTCCCCACGGACGTTCTGCCCCCAGGGACCGGTGACAGGAGAAGTTCCCCTGACACCGATACAAAAGCGCTTTTTCAGCCGGAGCCTTGATGAACCCTGGCACTTTAACCAGGCCGTACTCCTCACGCTTCCGGACGACATCGATGTGCCAGCCCTTACATATGCGTTCAACGCCATCCTTGCCCACCACGATGCCCTTCGGCTGAGATTCCGAAACAACGAAGGACAATGGTCCGGATGGTCCGGGCCACCCTCTAAGGAACCTCCCCCCTTCCATGTGGAAGACTTAAGCCAAAACCCCTCACCGGCGGCCCAGGACACGGCCATGGCAGAACGGGCTGGGTTCTGGCAGTCCCGGTTTGATCTTGAAAAAGGCCCCCTGACACGAATGGTCCTGTTCAAGATGGGTGACCGGTCGCGCCTGCTCTGGTGCATCCACCACCTGGTTGTGGACGGTGTTTCCTGGCGGATCCTGTTGGAAGACCTCCCTGCGGCCTACGCCGAAGCAGCCGCAGGCAGGGATATCAGGCTTCCGGAAAAAACCAGTGCTTACCGGTCCTGGGCCCAGCGTATGGCCTCATGGAAAGATGACAGGGCATTTTCCGATTCCTGCGGCTATTGGCGCCGTCTGCATGGGGCATCCCCTCTGCCCCTTGACCATCCGGAAGGGAGCAACACCCTGGCAGATACCCGGGAACACACCTTCCGCCTCTCTCCGGAGACGACCCGGTTGATGCTCACCGAATCCCACCGGACCTACCGCACCCGGATCAACGACCTGCTGCTCACCGCCCTGGCACTGACCCTTCGGGAATGGACCTTTGATCTTACCTGCCGGATTGATCTGGAAGGTCACGGACGACACCACCTCTTCGATGATCTGGACCTCTCACGCACCGTAGGATGGTTTACGGCCATCCATCCCGTGAGCTTAAGCCTGCCCCGGGAATCCGGATTGGGAACGGCATTGAAACAGATCAAAGAACAACTCCGGCAGGTTCCCCGGAACGGTATCGGATACGGGGTGGCCCGGTGGCTTAAAAACGAGCCGCTATCCGGGTCAGATATCCTCTTCAACTATATGGGCCGGTTCCAGCAGGGGCCACAAGGCAGCCCCTGGTCCCCGGCTGATGAAGACACCGGCCCTTCCATGAGTCTCAAGGGAGACCGATCCTATATTCTGGAAATCAACAGCCAGACCATGGGCAATCGTTTCACCATGACCTGGGGATACAGCCGCAACATGTTCCGGCCCGGGACAATAAGGCACCTGGCCGACAGATACCGCCATTTCCTTGAAAAACTGGTTGACCATTGTGTCCAGGCATGGGAGGCCGGCACCTGCGGCCATACACCGTCTGATTTTCCTTTGGTATCAGGCCATACAGATACAAGCACGGCAGGACGGTCCCCCGCCACCCAGCGCCATCTGGACCGCTTGTCCCAAAAGTATAAAACCAATATTGAAGATCTGTATCCATTGGCCCCCATTCAGGAAGGCATGCTGTTTCACAGTCTCGACGCCCCCGGACAGGGGGTATATATTGAGCAACGGCACTGCCTTTTCAAGGGGACCCTGGACATAGACGCCTTTCGCCGGGCCTGGCAATTCATTGTGGACCGCCACACCATCCTGCGTACCGCCGTATGCCAGGACCTGCCCCGTCCGTTGCAGCTCGTCCAGAAAACGGCGGTGATGCCCTGGCAGGAACTGGACTGGAGGGAGCCGGACTCAGGGGATGGGGATAAGGGGGACCGGCCGCACACAAGCAACCGCCAGAAATTAGAGGCCCTGCTGGACGCGGAACGGTCAAAAGGGTTCGATCTTGGTTGCGCGCCGCTCATGCGGATTCAAATGATCCGGGAAAGCGACTCGGCCTGGCGCATGGTCTGGCACCATCATCACCTGCTCATGGACGGCTGGAGTCTTCCGGTGTTGTTCTCAGAATTATTTGAGGCCTACCAGGCCATTTCAGCCGGAGCGCCCCCGGTCCTGCCCCGGCCGACGCCTTACCGGGACTATATCGACTGGCTCAACCGCCAGGATCGCCATGGGGCAAAATCATACTGGCAGGAGTATCTCAAGGGAGTTACAACACCGACGCCGCTCCCCTTGGGCCGGTTCAGCAGGAAGCCCGCGGACTTTCGGGATCTGTACCTGGATCTCCCTGCCGATCTTAACCGTCGGTTGAACCGGTTCAGCCGAACACACCGCCTGACCCTGAACACCCTGATCCAGGGAGCCTGGGCAGCGATCCTGGGCCGATACACCGGAGAGGAAACCGTTGTTTTCGGGGTCACCACTTCCGGCAGGCAGGCACCTGTTGAAGGTATTGACCGTATGATCGGAATTTTTATCAACACCCTTCCCCTGCGGGTTAACCTGGAAGATATCCCGGTTCTGGACCTGTTCCGGGCGATCCAGGCGGATCAGCAGAATAACAATCATTTCGCCCATACGGCATTGCCGGATATCCAGCAATGGAGCGATATCCCCCGGGGCACCCCCTTGTTCGAGACCATCCTGGTGTTTGAAAACTATCCCGTGGATGACGCCCTGAGGGGCAACAGCCCTTCATCTGCCCTGGAAATAGCGGATGCGTCAGGGGTTGAATTTACCAATTATCCCATCACCCTGGCGGTGGTTCCCGAATCCGCATCAATCCGGGTGAAACTGTCCTTTGACAGACACCGCTTCCCCCAAGGGGGTATGGAAGGGATGCTGGACCATTTTGAGCGCCTGCTCTCAGAGATGATCAACCAGCCGGAATCTGCCTGCTTCCGACTGCCGATGCTCAGCCGGAGGGAACAGGAACAGATGCTCACCTGGAACCGTACCGGAACAAGCCGGGCCAAAAACCGGGTCAAAGGCCGGGCGCCCACCATCGTTGATATGTTTGAATCCCATGCCGCACGCGCCCCGGACCGGATCGCGCTGGTTCATGAAAACCGACGTATCAGCTACGGCAGCCTGAACGAGGAAACCAACCGGCTGGCCCGTCATCTGATGGCATCCGGCGTGGGCAAAGACACCCTGGTGGGTGTCTGCATGGACCGGTCTGCGGATATGATCACCGCCATACTGGGGATACTCAAAGCCGGGGGGGCGTATCTTCCCCTGGACCCGTCCTATCCCGCTTCACGGCTGGCATTTATGCTGGAGGACGCAGGAGTTGAAACCGTTATCACACAGTCCCACCTCATTTCCCTGCTACCGTCCCCAGGATCTAATCCATCTCCTGCCACGTCTTCTTTTGGGGCCGCACCCAGGATTGTCTGCACCGACAGGGATACAGAAGAAATCGCCCGCCGTTCCGGGCAGAACCCTGCCCTACAGAGCGACCCGGACAACCTGGCCTATGTTATCTATACGTCCGGTTCCACAGGCCAGCCCAAGGGCTGTCAGATCACCCATGCCAATGTGACCCGGTTGTTTTCGGCCACCGATTCCCGGTTCGGTTTTACCCCGGATGATGTATGGACGCTTTTTCACTCCTTTGCCTTTGACTTTTCCGTATGGGAAATATTCGGCGCCCTGCTGTACGGGGGAAGACTTGTCATCCCGTCCTTTGATGTGACACGGACACCGGAGGCCTTCTACGAATTGCTTATCACCCAGAAGGTCACTGTGCTCAACCAGACCCCTTCCGCATTCAACCAGCTGACACGGGTGGATGAAACGCCTTCGGACCTGTCCCTTCGCCTGGTGATTTTCGGCGGTGAAGCCCTGGATTTCGGCGTGCTCAATGACTGGTATAACCGCCATGATCCGATGAAACCCCAGATGGTTAACATGTACGGAATCACCGAAACCACCGTCCATGTCACCTACTACCCGCTTTCCCCGGAAGACAGCAGCCGACGCAACCGCATCGGCGCACCCATTTCCGATCTGGAAGCCTGGGTACTGGATCAGCACCGGCAGCCGGTTCCGGTAGGCGTTCCCGGGGAGCTGTATGTGGCCGGGGCAGGACTGGCCAGGGGCTACCTGAACCGTCCGGAGTTAACGGCCCAGCGATTTATGGAAATTGACATTTTCAACCGGAAAAAACGGATGTACCGGACCGGAGACATGGTCCGGCGAACTCAGGACGGCAACCTTGAATACATCGGCCGCATGGACCACCAGGTTAAACTCAGAGGATTCCGTATCGAATTGCCGGAAATAGAATCGGCTTTAAAGCGTCACAACGACATAGACGATGCCGTTGTGGTGCTGTACAACCGCAACAACACCCAGGGACTGGCGGCCTATGTGATCTGCGCCGGTGCCTGCGATTCGGGTCATTTAACCACCGAGTTGAGGCGCTGGCTTGCCACCACCCTTCCCGATTATATGATTCCGGGCAGCATCGTGATACTGGACCATCTGCCCCTGACGCCCAACGGAAAAATCGACCGGAAAGCCCTGCCCGAACCTGAGACCCAAAAGGTTTCACGGGCCTATGCGCCCCCGCGAACCAGAACGGAACGCCACCTTGTATCCATATGGCAAAAGGTACTCAACCACCCCAATATCGGTATTTTTGACAATTTCTTCGAACTGGGGGGGGATTCCATCCTCAGTATCCAGATCGTATCCCGGGCCAGGAACCGAGGCCTAGGGCTGACCCCCAGGGATATTTTCGAGTATCAGACCATTGCCGCCCTCTCCGATGCAGCACGGCCACTGGTAGAGAACGCTTCCGCCGAACAGGGACCTGTTTCCGGTGACATGCCCCTGTCTCCCATACAGCAGCGTTTTTTTACCGCTGCCAGAAAGCGTCCCGGCCACTTTAACCAGTCGGTGTTGTTAAGCGTGTCCGCAGATCTCTTAGCTGCGGCCATGGAAAAGGCATTGGAAAGGGTTGTCCTCCGGCACGACGCACTCAGGCTCACCTTTGCCCGCCGCAATGGGGAATGGACCGGTTCCTACGACAAAAACAGCGACTTGCCCTGGCATATGGAAGACTTGAGTCAGATCCCATCCCGGGTCGAACAGGACCTGTTTATGGGTGAACGGGCGGCCTACTGGCAGACCCGGCTTGACATTGAAAACGGTCCGCTGATGCAGATGGTTCTTTTCCGCATGGGTGACCGGGCCCGTTTGTTCTGGTGTATCCATCACCTTGCGGTGGACGGGGTTTCATGGCGGATACTGCTCCGGGACCTCCACACGGCATACCACCAGGCAGCATCAGGTATTCCCGTCTCCCTGCCGGATAAAACAGATTCATTCAAGCGCTGGGCAGGACAACTCCATCAGTGGAAGAAAAAGGTTCCCCAAGCACTCATGGGCCCGGACTGCTGGCAATCACCGGCCGAAGCCGTTCCCCTGCCCATGGATCATCCCGATGGTGCCAACCGGCTGATGGATGAACGCCGCCACACCGTCCGGCTGACCCCTGATAAAACACGCAGGTTGCTGACCCGCGCCACCTTGGCCTACCGCACCCAGATCAACGACCACCTGTTGACAGCCCTCATGCTAACCCTGAAGGAATGGACCGGACGAGACCGGGTGCTGATTGACCTTGAAGGCCACGGCCGGGCGGATCTGAGCGGCATCATGGACAATCCCCCGGACCTGTCCGAAACCGTTGGCTGGTTTACCTCATTATACCCCCTTGAGCTTAAGATTCCCAAGACAGCAGAAAAGGCTGCCGATCCGGGTGCGGCCTTGAAAAAAGTCAAGGAGCAGTTAAGACAGGTCCCCCACCAGGGCATCGGCTATGGCATCCGGCGATGGCTGAACAGCGAAGCACTGCCCCAGGGGCAGATCCTTTTCAACTACCTGGGCCAGCTGGACCCCATGCTCTCGGACAGCCAGTGGACCTTTGCCCCGGAAGAGACAGGCCTTCCCGCAGATCCGTCTGAAAATCGTGACTATCCCATTGAGATCAACGGGCGGACCCAGGACGGATGCCTGAGCCTGACCTTCACATACAGCGGCCGGCAGTACGATCCATCCACCATTGAACGGCTGGGCGGCTGCTACCGGACCCATCTAAACAACCTGATCACCCACTGCGAACAGGGGGCGGGATATACCCCGTCCGATTTTCCGCTGGCAGGCCTGGGCCAGGACCAGCTGGACGGCCTGGCCGACATCTACAGCCGACAAATCGAAGATATGTATCCCCTCGCCCCCATGCAGGAGGGCATGCTGTTCCACAGCCTCAGGGACCCGGATGAAGGCATGTACTTTGAGCAGGTCCACTGCCGTCTGACCGGAGATCTGGACGCAGGCGCCTTCCAGCGGGCCTGGCAACACCTGGTGAACCGCCATGCCGTCCTGAGAACGGTTTTCCGCCATGACCTGGATGCCCCTCCCCTTCAGCTGGTAATGAAAGAGGCACAGCTTGCGTTCCGGTTGCTGGACTGGCAGCGAAAATCGGCTGAAGAGCGGCACAGGTGCCTGGACCGGCTGCTCAGTGATGAACGCAGCCGGGGATTTGATCTGGCAACGGGTCCGCTGATGCGGATTCAATTGATCCGGGAAGACCGGAAAAGCTGGCGCATGGTATGGCACCACCATCACATCCTCTTGGACGGATGGTCCCTGCCCATTCTGTTTAGAGAACTGTTTGAGGCCTACGACGCATTCAGGGGCAACAGGATGCCCCAACCGGAGCCGGCATTGCCCTACAAGTCATTCATATCCTGGCTCACACGCCAGGACCGCAGCACCACAACGACACATTGGCAGGCGTATCTTTCCGGTTTCAGGACCCCAACGCCCCTGCCCTGGGGAACTCAGGCGCCGTACAGCGGCGGTTTCCGGGAGTTGGCCCTGGAGATTGACAGCCGTCTGACAAAAAAGCTCACTGATTTCAGCCGCACCCGCCGTCTGACGCTGAATACCCTTGTCCAATGGGCCTGGGCCGCACTTCTGGGACGCTGCAGCGGAGAATCGGATGTGGTCTTCGGTGTCACCACTTCCGGACGCCAAACAGATGTTCCAGGCATTGAACAGATGGTGGGCCTGTTCATCAATACCCAGCCCCTGCGGGTAAACCTGTCAAAAGGACCGGTGATGGAGGTATTACAGTCCATACAGGCAGAACACCTTGCAAACGATGAGCACAGCCATATTCCCCTGTCAGATATTCAGAATCTCAGCGAGGTCCCCAACGGCACCGCCCTGTTTGAGACCATCCTGGTATTTGAGAACTATCCGCTGGATCAGGATGGCAATACGCTTCCTGAAACACTCCGGGCTGATGACGTGACGGGAATAGAATACACCAATTATCCGCTGACCCTTGCGGTAATACCCGGGAAAACCTTGGGATTCAAACTCACCTTCGATACCCGTCGCTATGGTGATAAAGATGCAAAAAGCCTTTTGAACCGGCTATTTCACCTGATGGAGACCCTGGTGGCGAATCCCGACAAAACCGCCTTACAACTGCCCCTGGCAACCGCTGCCGAAATCAGTGCCATTGAATCCTGGAACCATACAAACAGCCGTCATCCGGAAAACAAAACCGTGATCGACCTGTTTGAAGACCAGGTTAAAAAGACCCCTGAAAACACGGCCGTGGTATGCGGAGACCAGGCCGTGACCTACCGTGCCCTGAATTCAAAGGCCAACCGCCTGGCCAGATATCTTCGCCGCAAAGGCATAGGTCCCGACGTCCTCGCAGGTATTCTCATGGATCGCTCCATAGAAATGGTTGTGGCGCTGCTGGGCACGTTAAAAGCCGGCGGCGCATATCTTCCTTTGGACCCGGGTTCCCCGTTATCACGGCTGGCGTTCATTATCGAAGATGCCGGGCTCCAAGTCCTGCTGACCGACGACACCCATGCCGAAGACCTTGGCCTTCCCGACGATATACTAGTGATCTCCACGAAATGCCTTGGGAAGAGCTCCGAACAGGTTCCCGGGGACCAGACGCATGAATCGTCCGGCAACCCTGACCGCAGCGTCGGTTTTCAAAACCTGGCCTATACCATCTATACGTCCGGGTCCACCGGGCGGCCCAAAGGGGTAATGATAGAACACGGGGCGTTGCTGAACCATATGCTGTGGATGAAAAAAACCTTTGCCTTTTCCAAGAAGGACAAATTCTTCCAGAAAACCCCTTTCGGTTTTGATGCCTCGGTATGGGAATTTTATGCCCCGCTTCTGTCCGGAAGCACCCTGGTGATGGCCGACCCAGGCGGGCACCTGGATCCCGGATATATGCTGAAAACCATCCATCAGCAAGGGATTACAATCCTTCAACTGGTACCCACGGCTTTGAAAATGATGACGGAAACAGGAGAACTGCGCAAAGCAGCCTCCCTGCGCTGCCTTTTCTGCGGGGGTGAACCCCTGACTGCCGATCTGGCCCAGACCTTTTTCAAAGAATGTCCGGACACCCAATTGTTCAACCTTTACGGTCCCACGGAAGCGACGATCGACACCACCTTCTTCCGGTTGAAACCCGACACTTCGGACACAGCCATCGGCCGTCCCATAGACAACGCCCGGGTATACGTTCTGGACGAAAATCAAAATCCCCTGCCCCCGGGCGTCCCCGGAGAACTCTGCATTGCAGGTATCGGGCTGGCCCGGGGTTACCGGAACAATCCGGAACTGTCAGCAGCACACTTTGTGGAAACGGATATCTGGGGTGCCCCCCAGCGTGTCTACAAAACAGGAGACTTGGCATTGTGGCGCCTGGACGGCACCCTCGCATTTATGGGAAGACTGGACCATCAGGTTAAACTTAACGGATTCCGAATCGAACCTGCAGAGATAGAATCCGTTCTCAGGAAACACGAGGCCGTGACCGATGCCGCAGTGGTGATGCACAACGGAGAAACCGGCGCCAGGCTCTCCGGGTATGTCATCTTGAAAAAGGACATGCCCACCAGGGGGTTGTCTGATCCCATACAGTCAAGCCTGAAGGCCTGGGCCGGAAAATTCCTGCCCGGATATATGGTACCCGCAGATATCACACCCCTTGAAACCTTCCCCCTGACGTCCAGCGGCAAAGTGGACCGGAACAGCCTGCCCGCACCGGCGCCGGGACCATACTCCGATGGATTCCTGGCCCCCAGGAACCAAAGAGAGCTAAAACTGGTCCAGATATGGGAAGACCTTCTGGGCATTGCCCATATCGGAATCAGGGATAATTTCTTTGAACTGGGGGGACATTCCATACTGGCCGTCAGGCTGGCAAGCCAAATAAGCCAGGCCTTTAAAACCGATGTCCCCATTTCCTCCCTGTTCCAGGGCCCGACCATTGAAGCCATGGCCAGGTCGTTAGCACCGGACACCATATCGGAAACAAAATGGTCACCCATCGTTACGATAAACGGCAAAGGGCACCACCCGCCCCTGTTCTGTGTCCATCCCGCAGGCGGCACCGTGTTCTGCTATTGGGAACTGGCACAGCATCTGGGGAAGAATCAGCCCGTCTATGGGATTCAATCCAGGGGAATTGAACCGGGAGCGGCCCCCCTCTGCCGCATAGAGGACATGGCGGCCCGGTACATTGAAGGCATCAGATCAATCCAGCCCCGCGGCCCCTACCAGCTTGCCGGCTGGTCTCTTGGCGGGCAGGTGGCATTTGAAATGGCCTGTCTGCTACAGTCCCAAGGAGAATCCGTTTCTCTGCTGGCAGTCCTGGACGCATTCATGCGCATTCCCAATGAGGCCCCGCCTGCCATGCCGGATGATGCACAACTTATCCACGAACTGCTGACGGAGCAGGGTATCCCCCTTTCCCTTGATATGCTCAGGGAACTTAAGGCGGATAAACAGCTTTGCTACATCAGAGATAAAGGACGGCAGACCGGATACTTTCCGGCGGATATCAGCATTGACCAACTCCGGCGTTACTTCGGGGTATACAAGGCCAATCTGAACGCCTCACAGGCCTATACCCCAGACCATAGATTTCAGGGAAAAATCATTCTCTTCAAAGCGCAAGATCCCCTGACAAATTTAAAGAGAAAACCCGATCTCGGTTGGTCGGCCTATGCCAGTGAGGGGGCTAAGATTATTCCGGCGGAAGGCCACCATCACAACATGGCCCAGGCACCCCATGTAAAAAAACTGAGTGAGAAATTATCTTCGTACCTATTGCAGCCAGAAAACATAAGGATCACTGATAAAGGTCACTGATATGGATTGTCCTGCTTCTGGGGAACGGTCGGGGATTTAAGAATGTCTGACTGGACAAATTCCCTGATATTTTCTAAAGATCAATAAAGCGGAAACCGGGGTAGCGTTCGTTTCACTTCAACATCTTATTCAGAGGCAGGTGAAAATGGGACAGTATAATTTAAGGCGGCTTTTAAAACCGTCGCGAATTGCGGTGGTGGAAGCAGACAAAGAACCGGGCACCTTTGGCAATGCTGTCATGGCCAATTTGATCCACGGCGGGTTCAAGGGGACCCTCATGCCGGTGAACAAGGTCTGCGGGAATCTCCATGACATGACCTGCTACAGCCGTGTTGAGGCACTTGAGGAAGAACCGGACCTGGTCATCGTTGCCACACCTGCCAACGACGTGCCGGAGGTGCTCAGGGCCTGCGCCGCGAAAAATGCGGCCGGTGCCATGATCATGTCCGACATCTTTGGGGAGGATGAAAAAGAAGGCCGCAGGCTGGCATCGGAAATCAAACAGATCTCCCGTGACACCGGATTACGGATTCTGGGACCCCGGAGCCTGGGTATCGTCTGCCCGGGAGACAAACTCAATGCCAGCGTGGTTCCTGAGATGCCCCCGGCAGGAAACCTGGCCTTTATCTCCCAGAGCAACACCATCAGCACGGCGGTGCTGGACCTGGCAAAAAAAGAGCACTTCGGGTTCCGGCATTTCATCAGCCTGGGAACCATGCTGGATGTGGATTTTGACGATATCATCGATTACCTGGGCAATGACGGGGCCACCAAAAGCATTCTGCTGTATATTGAGAACCTGACCCAGGTGCGCAAGTTCATGAGCGCGGCCCGTTCGATCTCCCGGATCAAGCCCATTATCGCCCTTAAACCAGGCAAGGGCGCTGATCCTGAAGCCGATGCAGTCTACGATGCGGCATTCAGACGGGCGGGTATCGTCCGGGTGAATACCATTCAGGAGCTGTTTGACTGTGCAGAACTGACGGCCAAGCAGCCCCGGCCCATGGGAACCGGCCTGGCCGTCATCACCAACGGCAGCAGCCCCGGTGTCATGGTCACCGATGAACTCTACCGGAGCGGTCAGGCATTGGCCCCGCTGCCGGAGCAGGTGTCGGCCGAGCTGGACAAGATACTGCCGGCATCCCGGGGGCGGACCAACCCGGTCTGTCTTGCCGAGGATGCAGCCCCGCAAAGTGTTAGGGATGTTCTGGACGTCTGCGTTCGGGCCACGGAGATCCACGGCGTTCTCATGGCCCTGGCCCCCCCGCCCCTGTCCGATCCGGCAGACCTGGCAGAGGCCTTGCTGGCAGCCCTGAGCGGCCGCAGTTTTCCGGTCATCATCTGTCTGATGGGGGGCGCCCGCATTGCGGGGGCCATGGCCATGCTGAACCAGGCGGGCATCCCCACCTATGAAACCCCGGAGCGGGCCGTGAAGGCCTGTCTATGCCTGAGGGAGTATGCCAGAAACCGGGCAGCCCTGACCCAGATCCCCCCGAGGATGACCCGGCACCTCGGCATCAACCGGGAGATAGCAGTGGACCTTCTGGGGAAACCAAAGGATGGTGAGGTGATGCCTGATCCGGACTGCCGGGCTGTTCTGACCGCCTACGGAATGAAGGTTCTGCCCTCAGCCCTGGCAGAGACTGCAAAAGAGGCCGTTGAAAAAGCCCGGGAGATGGGCTTCCCCCTGGCCATGAAACTGCTGTCACCGGACATCACCCATAAAATCGAAGCCGGCGGTGTAAAACTGGGCCTGCGGTCCGAAGACGAAGTGAGAGAGGCTTTCGGGCAGATCATGTCATCGGCGGCGGCATCACAGGCTGCCAAAGGCGGGGTTCTCATCCAGCCGTTCATGGATCAGCCGGATTATGAAATCTCTCTAAGCAGCAGGCAGGACCCGGTCTTCGGTCCGGTCATCGGTTTCGGGCCCGGCGGCATATTTAGCGAAATCTCCAGGGACAGGGCCCTGGGCCTGCCCCCCATGAACCGCCTTCTGGCAAGTCACCTCATTGAAGCAACCCATGTTTCTGAGGTACTCAAGGGGGTTCGAAACCGGCCGCCGGCAGATGTTGAACAACTCCAGGACCTGATCATCCGGCTCTCCCAGCTGATGATCGATTTCCCCGAAATTCAAGAACTGGACATGAACCCCGTGCTGATCAAGGACACAAAGGCCGTGCTGGCAGGGGCAAGGCTGCGGGTCGCCCGCACACACATCCGTTCTCCCCACCACCTGGTCATCAGTCCCTACCCGGCGGAATACGAAAAAACCGTAACCGCCAAGGACGGCTCCCCCATTCTCCTTCGCCCGGTCCGGCCGGAGGACGCCCCCATGTTCCAGGAGTTTTACAAGGTGCTCTCCTCCAAGAGCCTCTACTACCGTTTTTTCACCCCCATCCGGGAACTCAAGCCGGACATGCTGGCCCGGTTCACCCAGATCGACTATGACCGAGAAATTGCCCTTGTGGCCATTGCCGAGGAAGCGGGGGTTGAAAAAATGCTGGGGGTTGCAAGGATCATGGGCGACCCGGACGCAACCACCGGTGAATTTGCGGTGATGGTGGGGGACCCCTGGCACGGCAAGGGGATCGGGGGCAAGATTCTCCGCTACTGCCTGGACATCGCCAGAGACCGGAAATTCAAAACCGTGGAGGGCTATGTCCTGGCAGAGAACAGCGGCATGATCAACCTGGGCAAGAAAATGGGATTTAATGTGACTCGGGACGGCAGTGAGGTGGTCCTGAAACAGACCTTTTGATCATCAATCGGAAGAATCGTCAATCCATGTCCGGGATTGTCTGTCCTTTCGCTGGTTCATTAAAGATAAAAGCGGAAACAGCTCACCTAAAAAATGGCCGTATAAGATCCGGGAAAGCGGTTAAGGCACAATCCGGTAGACGGCAGAAGCAATTCTGCCGTCCCGGCATCCCGGGCATTTCCCCGGTTTCTTAAAAATCTTCTGCTTTGTAAACTCAAAACCGCAGTTCATGCAGTAATGGGGTCCAGTCTTTAAAGGGAATTGAGCAGGCGTCTTCCGTTTCCTTTTTCAGCTAATGTCATGGCCTTTTCAAACATGGTACCGCACTCTGTAGAAAGATAATTTACCCCAGTGTTTCATGACCTGAAGGTCACACGCCACCTGAAGATCGGGAAAAAAAATCCGGTTATTCTTTGACACGCCTATGTTACAGACCCGTTGTCATTCAAACGGAATATCACATAATCATCCTTTCAGCAACTCGGGATGGATCAGCCCCACGGCCTCTTCACTGCACCCACATTCCCTCATGCCACGTCCCAGAGTTCTAATCTTGGTCCTGAAGCTCTTATAAGCTTCGGTGGTGGTGCTGTGGCGGGTGTGGCGGCGGGTGCGGGCCAGGCTTTTGACCAGGATATCTGCTATGGATGCGACGGCCCGTATGAGCCTGACTTCGCATCTGCCGGAAATGAGGAGATGATCATAAATCAGGGCCACTGTGGCCGGAACCTTTCTGCGACGGCCTTTCATGGTTATTGTTGTTCCCCCGCCCCGCTTCGTCATCCAGGCATAGGATTCAATTGTGTCGCGCAGCTCTGTCAGGTAGGTATCTGTCAGCTGGAGCACCTTCTGGTATTCATCTCCCAGCCGCTTGGCCTCCCGCAGGGATTCCCGGTCAATGGGATCTATGGTCCTGCCACCGCCGTACCGGTCCGAATAACGTCTTCCGTCCTTTTTATGGATCATCAGATGCCAGGCCGCTGTAATCCGCTCCTTTATATAATAATCAAATACCGCACAGAACCTGAGCCAGTCCTGGTCCTGCACCATCTCCTCTTTCAGGGTATCCCTGTTTTTCCTGATCTTTTCCAGGACCCGGTCACAAATCCCCCTGACCCTTTCATTTCTCTCTACGGCGTTTGTTGCAATGTAGAGATAGGCGTCCTCTGAAGTAAACAGGATCTGGGAAACGGCCCAGTATTTTGCCATCTCCATTTTCACGTATGCGGTGTCAGGGTCCAGACCCTTTAAAATCGTCAGCAGCCTGCCGTCATAAAAGGGAAGGATGCTCGGCTGGAATCTTAATTTTTTAATATAGGCCCCATCAATGCTGCCGTCCATGAAGTCGATGACGATACGATCCAGGAAAGAATGGCTGAGGTGGTATTTACGTTTGCCTGCCCCCACCCGGATTCTCGACCGGTCGTTTTTGGTCCGCCAGTCCGTGTCCGGTACCGGCAGAATCGGGGGGAAATGCTTAATCTCTGCCAGGGCAAGGATTCTTTTACCGGCAATGCGAAGGGAGTTGAAGGACTGGCCGTGGTCGATTTTGGCAAAGGTGCCGAAACTTTTCAGCCTCGAGTTTCCATCAATTATGGTCAGGCCGTAATTATTGGCGGACAGGTCGTTCTCCTCAAAAAAAATCGATGAAAAGGCAATCATCATGAAGCCCTTTATATTGTCGCAGAACTTGGATTGGAAATTCCTGAAACTGGCCCGCTTTTCCGGATCCTCGATAATATCCCGTATCGAATAAAAGTCCAGGCCTTCCGACGCCACTGTGTTTTCATTCTCAAGACGAATCTTGGGTTGCCCGGGGCCGATCAGGTACCGGTAAATTTCCCCGGTCATACATTCTATCTGGGCCTCCTGAACGCTTTCCAGCTCCTTGGTAAACCATACGGTCTCCCCTTCACTACCTTTTCTGGGCCGTGCAACCTGCAGTACCGGATGGGCACTGGCCCCGTGTTCCCGGATCAAACGCGCATCGGTAAAACTTTTGTATCCTATTCCCATGGGTTTCTCCTCAAACAAGGTTGTGTTGACGAAATAAGATTGAAGTATCGCCAAACACTATACACCCAAACAGATGGATAATTACAATAGTTTAAACACCTTGACGATATGTTTTTTCTCCCCCCCTTCAGCGTAGAGTAGATCTGAAGGGGCTTCTTTACCCCTCTAATCGCGACACATCGCCCTGTCATGCACCGGCCACAGCCCGCGGGATTTGTTCGAATAACGGCCATGGGCCGCCCATGAACGCCATGTGCCGAGCCCAAAACAAACCATGAAAGAATTCAACGAGTTGCTTGGTTCTTTCATATAAATAACCATAGTAACGGACCGTCTGCTCATATCGGCCGGGAATATGCGTCACCAGCCTGGCCAGAACGTTGAAAGTCTTCGTGAACTTCCGGTCTTTCGATGCATATACGACTTTGGCGGTACCTCATCGGAAGCTTTCGCCGATATAACATTGAAACCTGAATGGCGCCATGACAGCATATAACGATAACAGCATTCGTTATTTTGCCCTCTTTTTTGAGCATCTGGAACACCTCATACTGAAAAATCTCTTCCAGGTCTTCCAGCATGGCTCCCGGAGCGATATGAAGATCACCGCAATCCAGATATT
>CAJWHT010000123.1 GCA_913041495.1 uncultured Desulfobacteraceae bacterium
ACCCAAAGATCGCTTATGCTGCATAACGGTCACGTATTAAATTGCCGGAGTAATAGCATTCATGGACGGCCCATGGCCGTTAATCAAAAGATAGGACATATAGGGCCTAAAGGGGGGCCTTCGTGTCAGGACTTGTATTGGTCGGGCAGCGGTTCCACCTGCTCGGACACATTATTTCTCAGGTAGTAGTCCAGATCGAACAGTTGTTTAAAGGTCAGGTCCGTGAACTGTAAGTGGCGTTTTCTGACCTTCATGGAGCTGAAGGACGGGGCATTGGTCACTTCGTAATCCGCGACGGTCTTAAAGGGAAGATCTCCGACATAGTACCCCATGCTGCTCAGAAAAATAGCCTCTTCCCCTGAAAGTCCGGCTTCGGCCCTTCCGCCGGAGGTGTCGATATACTTGAAGGACAGCCCGCCCATGCTGATATCTATGATCTGGCCAAGTTTGTGGGAATTGGGGCTGATGGCTGCATAGGCGCCTTCAACCGCTTTGTATCTTTTGTTCTTCCGTCTTTCGACGGTTCTCTTTCTGCCAACCATAGATTTTTCTCCCCCACCCGGATGGTATCGGGTGATTGTCGGTGCCAATTGGTTTTCTATGAAGTTGATATATGAGGGTTGCATCATATGTGCCATTTCAAAGCGAGTTCTCGAATTTAAAGAAGAAAACGATAACACCCTTGTCAGTCAAAGGTTTTCAGCGGATAGGCAAAGGCGCGGGCGTTCGAGGGCGGCCTAAAATAAAATTATATTGAGAAAAATATGTGATGGTTTAGGTAAAAAATAACACTTAATAGGATGGGTGAATGGATAGCCCGTCCTGTTTCACTGATTTACTCAGGAGCGTCCAAATGTTTGAAATACTGCCAGGCGGCAAGGCAGGTCTGGTGGTCAAACCCCCTGTACCTGAGGTGGTTCATCAGTTTCTTCTGCCGTGTCTCTTCATCCAGGTGCCGCCAGAAGCCGCGCTTGGATGCCGCAGCCCGGCAGGCCAGGGTCTCGTCGTCGTAATCGTTTAGAAGCGGTTCTGATACGGCGGAGGACACCCCTTTTTGCCGCAGTTCATATTTAAGGGCATAGGTGGACTTGGGCTTGGAACGGATCCTGGATTCGATGAACTGGCGGGCAAAGGTTTCATCGTCCAGGTAGCCGTCATCCAGAAGCCGGGATACGACTTCCTGGGACACATCGTCTGAAACCTGTTTCCCGGCAAGATAAACGGTCATCTCCCGGACGGATCTTGCCCGTCTGGCTAAATATTTAAGGGCAAGGGCGTGGGATTTTGAAAATTCAGAGGTCATGGGTATGGCGTCCAAAGGTAATGCTATGGGTCAGTTTCGGTCAAAGGAGACCAGGATATGGATATCCGTGCCAGTTCTATGTCTTTTTCCGGGTGTACGATGGCATGCTCGGTGTCCAGACCTGTGGGGGTAAATTCCAGCCGGACCCGGCTTACCAGATCCTGGCCGAAGAGGCCTTCCTTGAGATAGGCGATTTTACACCGGACCGGGGTGTATGAGAAACAATGGGGTTCCGGTAAGGATTCCACTGCCCAGCGCAGGTATTCCCGGTTATTGACATGCTGGTTCAAGTCCAAATCAAGAAACCGTACCCGGATGGGAAATTCGTGATGGTATTCCGTAAGAGGCGTGGAGACTCTGAAAAGCTCAGGCGGCTCGGCAGGGGGCTGCATCAGGTGGTCTGGCAGATGAGGGGACAGGCGGACCGGTTTCCCGTTGACAGCCTTGATCAGTATCCAGATACCGGTGGCAGATATCAGCGGCTGTCCATCCTTTTTTGCAATGATGAATCTGCGGACTTCGTATAGGTTTTTCCAGGGTGACCGCCATGTGGACAGATTAAGGTTCGACAGCCAGGAGGGGTGGCTGTGAATATGGATATCGTATTGGGAGACCACCCATTTGAACCCTTTTTGGGCCATGTCGAATCCGGAAATCCCAAGCCCGTGGCATTGGTGGGAAGCCGCATCCTGGAAAAGGTTTAGCAGCCAGTCCGCCTTGATTCTGCCGTTGGTGTTGAGGGCGGAATAGGGCAGGGCAAGTTCACTTGTAAAACAATCAGGTGCTGTCATTGGGTATCGTCCTCCTGAAAGAGCCGGACCGGTGCCTTGATAATGTCTCCCAAAAGGTTGAGCAGGCCTTTTCCCACGGCGGACGGGTGCAGGGGGATGACCGTGGGGTCAGACAATTTTCCGGTGGCTTTGGCGGGAAAAGAAATCAAACGGCCGCCAAGGATGGTGTTGACCAGGGGAATGTTCTGAATGATGGTATCAACGGTTTTAAGGGGGGCCACCAGGAACGTCATATCAAGGCGGTCGTTGACGGGATCCATCCAGCCGCTGGCAATGACTGCCATATTGTCGGCGTCAATATAGGCCCGCTCCACATGAATGACACTGTCCCTGATATCTGCTGTGACGGTGAACCGTTTGTAGCCGAACCCCTGCTGCCGGATGTCAACCTCACTGAACAGGTTGATTACGGACAGGACTCTGGACAGCAAGGTCGCCTTGTAAATTCTTCCGGACTTGGCTTCAAAACGCAACTGGCCGTTCTGACGGGCATAAATCCGGTCCGCCTTGGCGTTGCCGGTCAGAACGCCGTCAAGAATATAGCTGCCCTCAATTAGACTTTCCGTCTTAAACAGACAGCCCAAAACATTGGATATATCCTTGTGATGCTTCGAGGTAATTTTAAATTCCGAAACAACCCTGGGGTTGTCCGTGCCGTGAAAAATATCTGCAAACCCTCCGGCACCCAGATCGCAGAGGTCTGCGTGCAGAATCTGAACCCGGGTTTTATCCGGGGCAAAAGAAATTTTACTGTCCACCTTTTTAAATTCCCGGGCTTTGTAAATCAGGGAATCTGCCTTAAAAAACATGGCTTTTTGGGCAAGAAGAGGCCGGCTTGGGACGTTGTCTGCCTTTTGCTTATTGGATAATACGGCATCCAGATTGAGGCGTTCGGTATTCAAATGAACCTGGGAAAAGGCATCCGTTGAAACGGTAATCGGGTCTCCGGCGGTAAGGGAGATCAATTTTTCGTAGAGGGGGGAGTCTGGAACCAGGAGTTTTTCCAAGGTCAGGGTATTGAGTTTGCCTTCAAAACTGATCATGGGTTTGTCATGGTCCGGATTGGGAATCACCATCACATTGGTGATGCCGGGATCTTCAAGCACCACCAGGGTCAGCGACATATCAGAAATCTGTTCGCCGTTGAGATCAAAGGAGATCAGCGGGCCGGCCGGGGTGACAATTTTACCATGGACAAAATCTTTGCCTTCTTTTTCCACGATACCGCATTCGATGACATGAAGCGGCAGACGGATGCTCTCGAGGTAATCCTTTGATACGCTGTCTTTCAGCCAGGATAAATCAGTGATACCGGCGTCGAGGCCGGAGACGTCAACACGGCCTTCATTGACCTTGAATAGGCCGGAAACATTCCGGAGGGCAAAACTTTTGTCTGTGAATCCGATATCCACGTTGCTGCCGCTGCCCTGAATCTCGAATACCCATTTTGCAGGATGGAACATGGGACCTTTAAGGACGGTTTTATCCACCCGGATGTTTCCGTTCAGGTTCACAGCCGGCGCTATAAGTGACAACACTTGAGGCGTTTGGGCTATCCACGGCATCAGCCGGGAGAGGAAAAGATCGGCTGCGGCAGTGTCGATGTGAAGCACTGGATCGGCAGTAAAATCCACTGATCCGTTTAATCCTTTTATGGTTGCGGCATCGGGTAGCGTCACATCCGCGTTCCGGAGGACAACGATATCTGCCTTGTAGGAAAATTGTCCCCCCTTTACCAGAATGGGCAGGGGCACGCGGTTGTATCGGCCGCGGATATCAAGATTGACGGCCTGCACTTCCACATCCGGCATGGCTTGTTCCGTGGTCATTCGAAGGCCTAATTTTGCATCGGCCCGGCCGGAAATTTCGGAAATCCGGGCAAGTTCACGGGCCAGCGTTGTGTCCGGTAACAGGGTGATCAGCGTTTCTGGCAGTTTTTCCATGTTGACGTCCAGGTCAAAATCCCCCTCAAAGATGAGGTCTTCATTTGTTCTAAGATCTACATCCAAGTGTCCTCCGGTAACCGTGGCAGTATCTATCCTGGCTTTTTGGACATCAATACTCAGAACGCCGTTTTTTACGGCGGCCCTGCCTGAGGCTTCCCGTGCAATCAGGGGGACTTCGGGAATGTGCACCGTTGCCCCCGAAGCAGAGCCCTTGAGCACGAGATTTTCAGCCAGGAATAGCTTAGAAAGGGATCTGGAGGCAAAGCTGACACTGATGTACTTGGCCGTACCCGCCCTGAGAATATCGAAAAGTTCATCAACAACATCATTCCCTTTTAAAACCGGCAGGCAGGCTGCCCTCGCCTGGACAATATCAATCTGCCTGCCGGAAAACGAAATGGCAGACCGGTTGTTTTTAAAATCCTGATGAAATTCGATGCCCACCTGGGCCTTGGGGTAGCTGAAGCTTACAGGAGAAAGGGTGGCCGATATATTGTCCCTGGACAAAGAAAAGTTCAGGTCCATACGGTCGCAGGCCAATACGTTTCCGGGCAGATCCGTCAGGCCGGCTTGAGGAGAAAGCAACCGAAGTGATCCGGACAGGGTGTTGGTTTTGTCCAGTTGAAGGTCGAAAAAGGCCTGTTGAATTGTCAGATGCCTGATCTTGTTTTCGGTTCTTTTATCAAATTCGGGAAGCGTGCCGTGGCTGATATCTATTCCCGTGGCCCTTGCTTTGAAGATAACGGCCCTGTTGTCCCTGTGCACCAGGAACTGGGCATCCATGGCGTCAAAAAAATCGGTTTTGGCCTGGATGACCTCAAGTTCTAATGTATCCTGGCTGTCCGGGAAAAGAGCAAACAGTTCATTGACTGCGTCTTCGGGGATCTGGAATTCAAAATCTCCCATCTGCGGGGTATCGGGTGTCGGGGTGTATCGAAGTTGCGGGGCGATGACCCGTATCTTATCCACGGCAATCTTGCCGCCAAACAGTTTTAACAGGGCCAGGTCAACTTCGGTACGTTGGACAGTGAGGCGGAACTGTGGGTTAAAGGTGTGGTCGAAATCCAGCAGTTGAAGACCGGGAAGGGGAAACAGCTTAAATTCAATGGTGTCCGGATCAATGAACACTCCTGTTCTATTTTCCAGCTCGGTGGAGAGCCTTGCCTTGAGAAGGCCCGAGTTGATCAGGGATTCAAGGTAAAAAGGCGCCGTCAGCACCAGTGCGATAAGTGATGCTGTCAGGTATAGGCAAATCCTTTTTATTGTGGCGTTCACAAGACGATAGCAAGTGTTGAGCGCCCCCTGTATGTTGAACAGGGGGCGGCGGCGTTATTCGGTGCGTTCCGTGATTTCTACGATGTGAAACCCGAAATCTGTTTTAACAGGTCCGTGGGCAACGCCTACGCTTTCGTTGAAAACAACGGTGTCGAATTCCGGTACCATCTGGCCGGGGCCGAATTGTCCCAGATCGCCGCCCCTGGCTCCGGAGGGGCATTTTGAATGGGCTTTGGCCAATTCTTCAAAATCGGCGCCGCCGTTGATTTTTTCAATCAGTTCTTTGCAAAAATCTTCACTGTCCACAAGAATATGTCTTGCACTGGCTCTTGCCATGGTGTGTTTCTCCTTTGGTGGGTTTTAAGTTAATGTGTTTTGCCTACCAGGTATATCCCATCTGCCTGCTTGTGCTGATCAAATCGGCGGTCAGGTACTGGGTCTGCTCCAGCAGGATTTCCTTAAATTCTTTGATTTTCGGATCGGCGTCTTCCAGGGTCTTCAGCGGCGCCTCCCCCTTGCTTACACGATACTCATTTTCCAGTGCCAGTTCCCGGGTCTCGTGGTCCTTGTTCATCTGTTTTCTCGCCTCAAGGTTCAAGGGAAGGTCATTCATCTGGCTGATGGTGTTTGCCATATCGATTCTTTTTTTAAGATAGATCATATCCGGTGCGTTTTCCGACCGTTTGGTATACCCTTCAATCAAGGACGGAAAAAGCGCTTCCAAGGGACGATACGCAAGGTATCGGGTACTGGAAATGCGGTCCCAGAGCAGGGCGCCGTCAAGGGCACTTTCACCGGTGTCTTCCACCTTGTACAGTTTGGGCAGCCAGATGTCCGGCTCAACCCCTTTGTGCTGGGTGCTTTTTCCCGACACACGGTAGAATTTGGCAGAGGTCAGTTTGAGCCGTCCGTCTCCCAGGGGTTTTAGTTCCTGAACCGTTCCCTTGCCAAAGCTCCGGGTGCCCACCACCAGACCCCGGTTGTAGTCCCTGATGGCACCGGCGAAAATTTCAGAGGCCGATGCGCTCATCCGGTTCATCATCACCACCAGAGGGCCGGTGTAGGCGATGGAGGGGTCCTGGTCGTAGAGTCTTGATATCCGGTGTTTGGTTTTGATCTGTACCGTGGGGCCGGATTTGAGGAAAAGGCCGGTGAGATCGTTGGCCTCCTTGAGGGAACCGCCCCCGTTATCCCGCAGATCCACGATCAGTCCGTCAATCCTCTCTTCTTTGAGTTCGAAAAGAAGTCTGGCCACGTCCCTGCTGGTGCTCTTATAATTTTTTTCCCCCCGGTGGAAGGCGGCAAAGTCAATGTAAAAGTTGGGGATTTCAATGATGCCGATCTTATAGGTTTCGCCGTCTTCGCCAGGTACCGTGACAATCTTTTTTTTGGCAGATTGTTCCTCCAGCTTCACCTTGTCCCGTTTGATGGCGATGGTGTTGGTGGCGTTGGCTTTTTTGGCAGGGATAATTTTAAGCCGGACATAGGTGTCCTTGGGCCCCCGGATCAGTTTGACCACATCGTCGATGCGCTGGCCGATGGTGTCCTTGATTTCGCCGTCCTTGCCCTGGCCCACACCGATGATCTTATCGCCTGGCATGAGCTTGTGGGATTTGTCCGCAGGTCCTTTGGGGATGAGCCGGACAACCTTAGTATATTCGTATTCATTCTGCAGAACGGCGCCAATCCCCTCCAAAGAGAGGCTCATGTGGATGTCAAAATCCTCGGATGCCCGGGGCGGGAAATACTGGGTATGGGGATCAAAACAATAGGCGACGCTGTTCATAAAAAGTTGAAAGACGTCTCTTGGGTGTGTCTGGGAGAGCCGGGCCAGACGGTTGCTGTATATTTTTTCAAGGGTTTCCGAGATTTTATCGTTTTCAAGTCCGTCCAGTTTCAAGGTGATGATATGGTTTTTAAGCTCCTTTTCCCACAGGGGAAGCAGGCTCTGGGTATCCGGCTGAAAACGGCGCTTTTCATGATCAATGGTGATGGTATCATCCAGGGAGAAATCAAGGTCGGTTTCCCATCGTTTGATCCGGTCAAGAATATAGGTCAGGCGCTGCTGGGACCGGGCCTGGTACCGGTTGAAAATCTCATAGGCAGGACCCAGGTCTCCCCGCTTGACGGCACGGTGCACCAGATATCTGAAGGGTTCGAATTCATCCAGATCCGCCTGGGTGAGCAGATGTTTGGCAGGGTCCAGGTGTTTGATATACCGGTCAAACACCTGGGATGCCATGTCGGCATCCAGTTTTTTTCCTGTGAAATGGGCCTGTTCCAGGGCTCTTACGATTGTGATGCTTTGCTGGGAGTACTCCCGGAGGGGGGCCAGGGGAGTGATTGCAGCCGCAGCACTGCCGGCTAAAATAAGAAGGTAAAAAAGACCCAGGACAAGGTGTCCCGGCCAGTGCCTGTTATTACGTGTGAGCTTCGGTTTCATTTGCAGGTTCAATATCCTCCGGGGTTTCATAAGAGATCCGTCCGATTCTGCCGGACCTCAGGTCTCTGATTATCAGCTCAGACGCCTTTTGATAGTCAATTATCCCACCCTTTTTCAGGCAACCTCTGGCCCTGCCCACAGTGTCGATAAACTGCGATGCGTCCAACCGGGATGTGTCAGGTTGTGAACGGCTAAGGGCCGCTTCCTCCAGAAAATCATAGCGGGCCAGCAGAAATTCCGGGTAGCGCGCGATCATCAGGGTGGCGGCATAGAAGGCAAGCTCATGGTAATCGACCGCCGTGTCTGAAATGGCACCGGACACGGCCAGTGCCAGGGCGCGTTCCCGGGGTTCGATCACAGGCCACAGGATGCCGGGGGTGTCGTAGATGTCAATGTTGTTTGCCAGGCTGGTCCGTTGTTGATGGCGGGTTACTGCCGGTACATTGCCGGTTTTAGCCACTTTCTTGCCGGCCAGGCTGTTCAGTATGGTGGATTTGCCCGTGTTGGGGATGCCCACCACCATTACTTTTATCTTTCTTGCCCGGTTGCGTTGTACCTGGGATACGCATGCTTGAAGCGCTTTGCCTGCCTCTCCGGGTACGGTGCCGCTGATGGCCGCGGCGGGGATCTTTAAATCCTGTGAAAAATAATCCAGCCACGCCTGGGTCACGGCAGGATCGGCAAGGTCCGTCTTGTTGAGCACCTTGAGCCTTGCCTTGTCTTTTCCCAGATTGTTTACAAATGGGTTTGCGCTTGCCACCGGTAGTCTGGCATCGAGGATCTCCAGGATGGCGTCCACTTTGGAAATGGATTGTTTCAATTGATTTTTGGTGTCCAGCATGTGGCCTGGGTACCATTGTATATTCATGGATGTCTATTTACCGGTTTAAGCGTTTGCGTGTTTTAGATTCATCTTTTTGTTCCGGTTGTTCAGGCCCTTTGGGGGCGCCTGCCTTTTGAGTGAACAACAGATAAGTAAATACCATGGCGATGATACTGGAACCGATAAAACCGCCTGCCGTAATGCTCAGGATGGTTCCGAAAACCGTCAGGTTGTTTATATACCCCCAGGCCGCACCGCCTGCAATACTTAATACAAAAATTATGCCGAAAATCATATTCATCAGGTGTGTCTTTCAGGGGGCATCAGTTTTTCAAATGATCAAGCAGTTTGGGGTGAAGGTGCGGGTTGGCTGCCGCAGTGCCATTTTCCGGAAACCGGTCAGTCCCGTTGAAATCGCTGACACGTCCGCCGGCCTCACTGAGAATCAGTGCGCCTGCGGCAATATCGTAGAGGTTGAGGTTCATCTCCCAGTACCCGTCCAGGCGTCCGCAGGCGGTGTAGCAAAGATCCAGGGCTGCAGAGCCGTATCGCCTCACATCCCGCAACCCGGGAGCTATACGGTTCAGGTAGCGAAGGTTATTGTCGGCCCACCCCGCCCTGAGGCAGGCAAATCCGGTTGCCATAACGGCATGTTCCATTTTAAATGTGTCCGAAACCCGGATGGGGGTTCCGTTAAGTGAGGCGCCTTTTCCCTTTTCAGCGACGAATAATTCGTCCAGTACAGGGGCATATACCCCGGATGCGATGACGCAGCCGTTTTTTTCAAGGGCGATGCTCACACTGTAAAACGGCTGGTGATGAACAAAAGAGGTGGTCCCGTCAATGGGGTCTATGATCCATCTTATGGGGGCGGTGCCCGTTGTTTCACCGGTTTCTTCACCGAGAATGCAATGGTCCGGGTAGTTTTTTTTGATGGTGGACACCAAAAACATTTCAACCCGCCGGTCTGCCACCGTTACTAAATCTTTGGCGCTTTTAAAGGAGAGATCTGCTAAAGTGAGGCGTGCCCGTTCTTCCAGGCAGATATGACCGGCCTCTCTGGCCATCTGGGATATAAAGGGTATCAATTATGCACCACGTTTTCTGTCTATAATATCATTCAAAGGGGCATTATCTCATATCCGGGAGTATTTTAAAAGCCATACTCTCTCCATATCAGGGTGCCTGACTTGTCTGGTTTCAAGGCTGGAAAACTACCAGGCGGCAGCGATGGCGTTCGTATCTCTCAATCTTCTTGACATTTAGTGAAAAGCGATCTAGGTGTAGAACTACAAAGTTTAACGTTGATCCAACACATTTTAACAACATCGTCGCAGGTTCCTATGAGAAAACAACGGCTCACACTATTGTATCCCGGTGATTTTTATTCCATGGCGTGGGGACGCTACCTGACACTTAAACCGCATATGGTATATATGCACGCTTATCTTGCACCCCATTTCGATGTGGCGGTCATCGATCTTGAAAATGAGTTTTCACGGCCTGTGAACGGCTCATCCCTGGACCGGTTCAAGGAAAGGGCGCTGGAGCGCCTCCTTGCCGTGGAAACCGATATTCTGGCCATATCCTGCTGGTCAAGCCTCAACTATTTGTCGTCTGTTTTTTTTGCCACAGCTTACAAGGCCAGACGGCCGGACGCCCTGGTGGTGGTGGGCGGATACCATCCCACCTTCGTACCGGAAGATTTCACCTTTGTGGGTTCCCCTTTTGACAGGGTGGTGGGAGGAGAAATTAAAAATATTTTCCCAGCGCTTGGGATGGATGCCCCCGGACCTGACAACACCTACGAGGTCGAGCCGGAATACGAAAGCTACCCTTATTATGACGGCCAGGGAACCATCGGTTTGTTTTTAGGCGCAGGCTGTCCCTTTAACTGCCGCTATTGTATGGAGTATAAACGCAAGTGGTCCAGCCTGCCGGTGGAAACCGCCGTATCCCGAATCGTTGACGCCTGCAAGACCCTTCCCTTGAAATATGTGACGGTGTTTGATGCCTGTTTCGGGCTCAACCGCACCTGGAAAAGAGATTTTCTCAAAGCGCTTTCCAGGCAGAACCTGGATATTTATCTCTGGCTTGAAACCCGGGTGGATCTGGTGGACGATACGGATATTCAACTGTTGTCAGATCTGAAGGTAAAGGTGGATCTCGGGATTGACAGCTTTTCAGAGACCATGCTCGGGATCATGGGAAAATCCAGGCGCCCGAAAGCTTATCTGGATGATTTTCTCCGGGTATCCAAAGGATTTTCCAGGGCCGGTGTATTTCATGATTCCTATCTCATCTTTGATCACCCCGGTGAGTCCGCTGACACCTGGGAGGAATTCAAGGCCTTTTTTCACACCCGGGTGACACCTGAACTCAGGAACGGTTATCTGCGGGTTAAATACCAGCGCTTTTCCTATTATCCGGGAAACCATATCTACACACACTACCGTGACTACCAGGATAGGTTCGGGTTTAGGGCCCTTCACCCGCAATGGTGGAAAGAATCCGGCGACCACTATACGCTTTCTAGAACCATCGTGCCGTCATTGGATACCGCAGGCAATGCTTTTCACGTGCCATTAAAGCAAGCATCCGCCATGGTCAGGGGATTTAACGCCGATGCCAAAGATGAGGCCCTCTGGCAGAAACTCCACTCTTTTGCCATTTGACACGGCTGTGGCATTGGTGCGTTGTCGAATTTATGATACAACTATGTCTTAAGTGCCATGGGGCATGTCTCAAATTTTCCGGAGCAAGGCCAGGAACGATACAGCGAGATACGATGTGCCAAGAAAATTGGCTATCTGGGTCTCGATTTGCATGACTGTGTAGTTTGTTGTCACTTTTCATGCAGGTTTCGCTGAAAATCTGGCTGTAATAGGTAAATTCCTGTATTGGCACAGGACTTGCTCTTTCGTTTCAGTGTGGTAACCGGAAGATTTGTTTTATCGACAGGCGGGTTCCGGTAAATCCGATTCATGTCGTGAATCGTGATATGCATATCACATGACGGCGTACCAAATTAAAGTGGAGCGGTTTTGACACAGGAAGGATTTAAAAGGGTTTTATAAGGATCATAATCCTTGGAAAAGCCGCCGGGCGTGGTTTTAATTGATTTTAAACAGGGGTTGGGGTATGGTTTCCGGTATCCCGCTTGTATGGTGGACAACCTCAATGTGAAAGCGATCCTGATGAATGACCGAGTAGAAACTCTGTTTTCACCTGAAAAGCTTGGAAAACGGTGGCAGCGGCCTGCGGAACCCAAACCATCAGACAGTGCCGACTTGCCCGGGCAGGTGACGGCCAAAGGTCTGGAGGAGGCATTTACCACTGTTTCCAAGGCGGTGGTGAACGTCGTAAAGGGCGAACGCAGGAAAAAGGTGGTTGCAGCAATGCTTGGCGAACTTCAGGATGGGATGGCCGCTGTCTGCCGAGGCGATGGGAAATCACCTGTACAGGATGAGGAGGTGCTCGCAATGATCATGAAAATCCAGAAGCTGGAAGACATGTTAGAGGCCTATCTGGGGGCCCAGGGTGATTTACGGCAATGACCGGAACCGCTGACAAAGCCAAAACTTTGGCCCTAGAGGCCCGCATCCGGGAAAATGCCACCCGCTTTGACCTGATCTCCCTGATCAGGCTGCTGCGGCACATCGGCTACGAGGACCATCAGATCAGGTTTAAAAGCTATAATACCCAGTTATCCCAGAAGTCGCTGATCCAGGAGATAAAATTCAGGAAATGGCCGGGAGAGATCGCCGAACTCACCTTGAACCTGGGCTTGCTTGCACCTCAAACTCCCTTGCCCAGCTATTTTCAAAAAATAATCGATAAGGGCATGATCGACGTCAACGCCTTTTACCTCTTTTTAAATTTCTTTGATCAGCCGTTGACGGAGGAACTGGTAAAAAGTGTCATGCCTGAAGAAAATACAAAGCTGTTTCCGGATTGGGACCAGACCCGGATGAACTTCATAAAGATGCTGGACCTGAAATCCGTAAACTCACTTCATTGGTTTGTCTCTCTTTTTTTTCCGGAACTGACACTGCGTGTGGACAAGATCAGCAGCCGGCGGGACATTGCTACCAATCCCTTTGTTTTGGGGCGGGCCGTTTTGGGAGACACCGCGACATTTGGTGCCAGAACAAATATTGCCACCCGGGGCGTCCGGATCACCCTTTTTTCCGAAGAGGAAAGAACCAACAAAGATGTGCCCTGGCCAAAAGAGATCCGACGCAGGCTTGAAACCCACGTTTTTCCTGTCCTTTCTACCGTTGGGGTGGATATTCAGGTGGTTCTGGTTATCCGGTTCCAGGAGACCTGGGCAAAGCTGGAGCAAAATTCCTACCTGGGCTACGATAAAATACAGGGGGGAGACAATCCGGTGAGGATGATACGGATTTTCAGCGGGCATCTTCTCGACTGACCCATCCGGTTTCATGGGCGGGAAAACCTGCCGCAAAAAGCGGTGCAACCTACAATCAAGATACCCTTAACATAGCAAGCGGAGATAAACATGGATAAGCAACTGTTGCTCAACACGTTCACTGTGCAGGAAAATCCGGGGCTGGCATTGACAGACCCGCGGTTTAACGAACTGAGTACCCATATCCAGAACGGTGACTTCAAAGAGGTGGCCAACCTGGCCGAGAGCATTATCAGAGAGGAAATCTACGATGTCAGGGTAATCTGTTACTTTCTTTACGGGGTGTTTCTGGAGCACGGGGTGGCCGGGATCGGGGAAATCCTGGATTCTCTGTCACGGATTTTTACCGAAAATTGGGAGGCTGTGGGGCCGGTCAGGAACAAGGAAAAACAGGCGGTCAACAGTATCAAGTGGCTGCTTAAACAGGTGAACCGTAAGATTGATTATGAGGAAAAAAAGGAGAGCCCCGAGTGGATCGCCTGGCAGCAGGAAGTGGATACGGAAACCGTGCAGGCGGACATAGACGGGTGCGCCGATCTCCAAAAGGTGCTTTCCCAGCATCTGGAGGACCTTGCCCCTGAACTTGTGGACGGAATTTCCAGCCTGAAAACATGGCTGGGCTCCTTTGCGCGACTGATTTACAAACCCGAACCCGAGCCGGAAGAGGAAGCTGCGGCCGAGGCTGCTCCCGAAACCGAAGCTGAGCCGACTGACGCGGAATCACCCGCTCCGGTTGCCACTGCGGCGCCTGGGACCCAGCCCCAGATGGTGGTTCAGGGCAACTACCACCTGGCCCAGTTGCATCGGAAAATTGCGGCGTTTAAGTCATTGATTAAAAAGAAAAAATATGAACAGGCCGCTTTGGTGGCGTTTGACATCGACGGCATTATTGAAAATTTTGATCCGCGCCTTTATTTTCCTGAAATATTTGCGGAATTTTCCCTGTTATACTCGATGAACATCAAAGAAATCCTGACATCCAAAAATTATGTGAATTCTGCAGAGTGGAAGTCTTTGAAGGCGCTTTACAACGTTGACATCGACAGGTTTGAATCCATGGACATGGATCTGGATTTTTCCGATATCCACACGGAGGCGGGGCAATCCGGTTCAACCGAGGGTTATGACGAGTCTTATGAGGATAACTACAACGACGGGTACGGGGATTAAGGACGCCCAAGCGCTGTGTAAATTTTGCAGTAATCCCTAACTTACGGCCATACCCAAAGGGCAGAAGCTGGGCCGCCCATGAATGTCATTCGGCGTGCCCACAACAAACCATGAAAGAATTTAGCGGATTGCTTGGTTCTTTCATAAAAGAAAACCCATGACAGGAGGAGCCAATGGAGTGTAAAGGCTGTGCCAAAGATTTTTCTGAATCGCAACTGAAAAAGGTCGGTAAGTGGGGGTTTTGCCCCCCCTGTTTTGATAAACTCCTGGACGGGTCTTCTGCGGGGAATGCTGAAGATGACCGGGGTATTTCTTCCGGTGAGACGCTGGTGGACCACTTGGCGGCTCCGGAATCAGATGAAGATTCTCCACCCCTGGTCATCCAGGAGGAGCAGGCCCGGTGCACGGTGTGCAATGCGGTGCTCGGGGAGCAGGGCGGCCACGATATGGGTATCCTGACGGTTTGCGGCAATTGCTACCAGGAACTGATCTCTCGGCCTGAACCTGTGAAAATCAGTGAAGAAGCGCCTGATGAAGCGGATACCGCAGATGCGGAACCGGATATCCCCTGGCAGGACCCCATGGAGACGGTTCCCTGCACCGGCTGCCGCAGGACTATTAAAAAAGTGGCTGCAAAGCAATTTCAGGATGTCCCCTATTGCCCGGATTGTTTTTACAAGAACAACTATCACCTTGTGGAAGATGACATCGCAAGTGAAGCAACTGCCGCTGATGAAGCGACTGCCGCAGATAACGCGGGCGATGACCAGAATATATGATTCGTCCATCAAAGGGAGATCTTAAGATGTTTACCGACTCACTTATTGCCACATTGACGATTACCATTGACGGTACGGACTATGAGATTCCCGCCGGCAGCATACGCTCCCTTGGGCTTCACATGGGGGTACTGGGCTTTGAGGGCAGGGCGGCATTTACCCTGACATCCAGGGATGACAATGATTTTTTTACTGCATTTGCAGACACAACCATCACCTCTTTTTCCCTGTCCGTCCAGGCCACCTGGAACCAGCCGGATGACACACCGGACCCCCTTTACGTGGAAGGGCTGGTCATCAGGAAATCCGTCCGTGAATACACCGTGGAAATCATGAAGGACACCCCCATTATCTGGTATGATTTTGACATTGAGTTCAAAGATGCGGCTCAGGTTTTATGGCGTCAGCATTATCCGGTGAAAGTGTACGCAGATACCTCCATGAAAGATGTTATTACGGAGCATACCGTAGAGAATTTCACCGTGAATGCGGATTGGGAACCCCTTGAAACCACCTGTGATCAGATCTGCCTTGCCCTTGGGGTGGAAGGCAACCACGCCAGCTTTTATGATTTTCTCATCTGGTATGTCAAATCCCGGAACGGTGTCCTGTACTACGACTATTCCGAAAAAGAGATCGTCATCACTGACAGCAAGCCGGAGGCCGATGATACCTCCACGCTTACTATCGACGATGTGGGGTCTTACCGTCTGGTGATCCCTGAAATAAAACGGCATAACCTCAGACTTTACAACGTCAGTTCCGAAAACAATTCCACAACGGATATTTCCCAGGATGAAGCTGTGGACGGCATCTACCGGGACTACGTCATGAGAACCGATATTACAAGTGATGTCACCACAGCGTCCGGATACCTGGAGGCAACGGTAAGCGTTCCTTCCAAGGAGGTTCATCTCGATTTTAAGCAGATGCCCAGAACCACCTTTACCGTTGGCTCCCAGGTGGCGTTTGACGATGATAAGTGGTATCAGGATTTAAGTTTCAACGACGATACCTTCCGGGTCTATGAGATCAGCCTTAAGGCCGAGGCGGTGAACCAGATCGGTGAATCCGGTATAAATGCGGAATATGTGCCCTTTGAAATCGAGATGACCGCGAAGATGGAAAACAAGGAGAATGCCGCACAGATGTTTCCCCGGTTTATCCCGCCCAGATATCCCCTGAGTGTGGAGGGCACCGTGGTCAGTGAAACAGGGGAAGACACGGACAAGACCTACCAGATTTACGAGGATGAGGATACCTCCGTGGAGTACTACAAGGTCTATATCCCCCTATGGGAAGTCAACATCCTGACCCCCTATATTCCGGATTTTCTGCCCGGACACATGTATTTTCCCCTTTTCAGGGATACCCGTGTGCTGGTGGAACTGACCCTGAACGGCGCGAGAATCGCCAGGGTGCTTGACTGGGGAGATTCCACACGGCTGCCCGAC
Source organism: uncultured Desulfobacteraceae bacterium (assembly GCA_913041495.1). Lineage (GTDB taxonomy): Bacteria > Desulfobacterota > Desulfobacteria > Desulfobacterales > Desulfobacteraceae > Desulfobacter. The sequence goes on from CAJWHT010000123.1 coordinate 16,417, forward strand.
GATTATCAGGGCAATCACATATTGTTCGGGAAAAACGATGAGGATCAGACTTCGATGCAGCATTACTACGACGAAAGCAAACCGGTCCTCACCATTGAGCGGACATACGGAACCGATACCCAGTTGATCCAGGTCAGCGATGAATCCATCCTGCTGCAGACCCAGGATGATGAGAGCGATGATGATTCCTAACCCTGAGGAAAAAGGAGCGTTTACATGGCCAGTTTAGTTGTCTCGGGTGCCACCATTTCCTGCTCCATGGGAACGACGCCAACGGCTTTGGTGGTGACATCCAACATGACGGTTACGGCAACCATGACGGCTGCGACCATCATGGATTATGCCTCGGTCACCAACATTCCGAGCTTCACCTTGTGTGCCTCCACCACGAACCCCACCACCATTGCGGCAACTGCTGCTGCAAGCGGGGTGTATACCCAGGG
>CAJWHT010000124.1 GCA_913041495.1 uncultured Desulfobacteraceae bacterium
TTTAAATTCTGGGATTTTGTGGGGGGACGATACTCCCTGTGGTCTGCCATCGGCCTTCCCATCAGTATCGCCATCGGATTTGACGGTTTTTCCGCACTTTTGGAAGGCGCCCACAGTATGGACAGGCATTTTAGATCCGCACCCTTTGAAAAAAATATCCCGGTTGTACTGGCACTGCTGGGGATCTGGTACAATAATTTTTTCAAATGTGAAACCGAAGCTGTTCTGCCCTACATCCAAAGCCTGGATCTGTTGCCTGCATACCTGCAGCAGTTGAGTATGGAGAGCAACGGGAAAAGCGTAGACCGCAGGGGTGAAACGGTCACCTACCCCACCGGGCAGATTCTATGGGGAGAACCCGGCACCAACGGGCAGCACGCTTTTTTTCAGTTAATCCACCAGGGTACCAGCCTGATACCGGCAACCTTTATCGCAACGGCCACCCCCAGTGTCGATGTGGGGGAACACCACGACATTCTCATGGCGAACTGCTTTTCCCAGACCGAGGCGTTGATGTGCGGCAAATCCCTGGCGCAGGTGAACGGGGAAACGACAACTCCCAAAACAACCAAAGCCGCCCCATACCGCGTGTTTACAGGCAACCGCCCGTCCAATACCATCCTTATGGATCACCTGACCCCCAAAACCCTGGGAAGCCTGATTGCCATCTATGAACACAAGGTGTTTGTCCAAGGGGTGATCTGGAATATTTTCAGCTTTGACCAATGGGGGGTTGAGCTTGGAAAAGAATTATCCCAAAAAATCCTGGCTGAAATACAGTCGAAAGACATTGCACCCGGAGAACCTGCGGCTTCCCATGACAGTTCAACCACAGGTTTGATTTCAGCCTATAAAAAAAGGCGGCGCAGGTCTTCGTAATTCAGCCGGAGGATACTTAAAAAAAAGGCACTCCCATCCGATATACAGGTTATTATATATTTTTTTAATTATTCGTATTATATTAGGGTATAATTTCACTAAAAAACCGGATGTAGAAACAGGGAATGCCATGACGATTGATGTCAGCACAGATAGAAGCGCAGACCTGACCATATTTACGGTGAAAGGCAGCGCAAGCTTCGAAGACCTGATGGCCGCGATCAAAAGGTTCTACGATAAGGACCCCACGGCCAATGTCATCTGGAATCTCGAGCAGGCCTCTGTCTGGGATCTGACCGTCAGTCAGATCGAAAAACTGGCAAATTATACGCCGCGAATCAAAAAAAGCCGCTCCGGCGATAAAACAGCCTTTGTGGCCTCCGACGATATCACCATCACCCTGTCGAACCTGTTTATTCAACACGGGCTGGCCCAAAAGATCAAACGAACCGTCAAAATTTTCAACTCCCGGGACAATGCCCTTGCCTGGATAAAGGGCACCCTTCAGATATCCGCCCACAAACCGACAGCATCAAGACCGGAAAAACGCAATCAGTTATAGATGATACCACAGACCCCACTTGACACCTGAAACGCTTCGAACCTGGAGATCGCCATGAAAAAGTTACTCTTCCGGATATCACTCGGCCTTATTGCGGTCATTTTTCTTCTGCTCGCCATATTCCATCGCCCCCTGTACCGGGCTTATCGTGTCGCCACCCTTTTCGACGAAGCACAGATCGCCGAAAACTTCCGGAGCATGGATACCATATTTGACAAGGCTGTCATGAATAAGGGCAACCCGCATTTTGCGCTGGCAAAGGCGCCCCGCCCCATCACGGATACATACCTATGGCAGGGCCGGGAAAAAAGCATCTCCGCATTTTTAAAAGAGAACTCAACCACAGGACTTCTGGTGATCAAAGACGGCGTTATCGTCCATGAAGCATACTTCCAAGGGAACACCAAAGACTCAAAAGTCATTGCCTGGTCCGTGAGCAAATCATTGTTGTCTGCCGTCTTCGGAATAGCCGTACATGAAGGGTTTATTGATATTGAAAAAAACGTTGCCCATTACGTACCGTACCTCAAAGAGAGCGGCTACGAAAAAGTCCGCATCAAAGACGTTCTTCAGATGTCCTCGGGTATCCGCTTTGATGAAACTTACAGTGATCCGGATTCCGACATCAACCGGATGGGGCGGTCCCTGGCCCTGAACACATCCATAGACGCGTTTGTCAAATCGCTGAAAAATGAACGCCCACCCGGCACCTATAACCACTACGTCAGCATGGATACCCAGGTACTGGGTATGATTCTCAGGGAAGCCACCGGTGAACCTGTCGGCGCCTACATGGAAAGAAAACTCTGGCAGCCCCTGGGTACGGATGCAGATGCCTATTGGCTCACGGACAACGAAGGCATGGAATTGGTGTTCGGCGGTCTGAATGCCACAGCCAGGGACTACGCCAGGTTCGGACTGCTCTATCTTAACAACGGAAAACTCAACAACCGTCAGATTGTGCCCGAAGCATGGGTTAAGGCCTCGATCACTCCGGATGCCCCCCACCTGATGCCGGGCCGCCGGGAGCCGGGCAAAGACTACCCGTTAAGGGGGTACGGATACCAGTGGTGGATTCCCCCCGGAGGCAACGGCGATTACTCGGCCATCGGGATATACAACCAGTATATTTACATCAATCCGGAGCTCAAGGTGGTAATTGTTAAAAATACGGCCTATGCGGATTATAACAAGGACGGCAACGAGAAGAGCCGGGAAAACATTGCCGTACTCAGGGCCATTGCCAACGCTCTGGAGTAGTCCATTCAGTTTGCGCAACAAAGCGCAGCAGGACCGAAACCTCCCGCTGCACTTTGTTGATCTGCTTCATCAGACATAAGAAGTTTGGGCGGCACACGTTCATAGGCACCCCTAAGCAACCTCACAATACACAACCAAAATCCCCTCGCTCCGCAACAATCGTCTTCATCCGTCTTATTATAAACGGTTAAAAAATTAAACAATACCTGTACCGAATCACCCAAATGGGTGTTGTTCTTTTTTTTCCGCCACACCATACTCTACGGCAGACTCAACCGCGACGTCATCAAATGAAACAAAGCCAAAGCAGATAACGGCGTTTTATATTGAGCATATAATCCAGGAGATTACGGGCTGTGAAAAGAATAATAAACCGAAGAAACTTTTTAAAATACGCACTGATGTTCGGACTCTCATTGACGCCCGGGGTATCAAAGGCAACCGGGGAATCTGAATTACCCCCAAAGGACAGAAAAAATCCCGGCATCATCGATGTCCACCACCATATTCTCCCTAAAGTCTATACCGAAACGCTTTCAAAAATAGGCATCACCAGGGCCAATGGGGCACGCTTTCCACATTGGGATCCCCAAAAATCAATAAAGCTCATGGATCGAAATGGGATCAGGACGGCACTGACCTCAATTTCTTCGCCTGGTGTCTATTTTGGAGATACCGGCTTTGCCATCGAACTTTCCAGACGCTGCAATGAATTCTCTGCAGACCTCATCAGCCAATACCCCGAACGTTTCGGAGGGTTTGCCGTACTGCCGCTGCCGGACACCCAGGCAGCCGCAGCAGAGATTGCGTACGCCCTGGATGTATTAAAACTCGACGGTGTGGTTTTATTAAGCAACGTGGAAGGAAAATATCCGGGAGATCCGCAATTTGACGAGGTGTACGCGGAGCTGGACCGGCGAAAGGCCGTGGTGTACGTTCACCCGACGGAACCCCACGACAACCGATTTCCAGAAATGAACCTGCCCCCCTCCTTTTTTGAATTTCCCTTTGATACCACACGGGCCGTTGCGACGCTGATCGGAAGGGATATCCCCGGGCGGTTTCCCAACATCCGGTTCATCATCGCCCATGCCGGAGGCACGGCCCCATACTTGGCCTGGAAAATGTCATTGACGGCCCGAATCTCTTCCATGGACGGCAGCCGGGCGGTTTCCTGCCTGAAGCAGTTTTATTATGATACGGCCTTGTAAACATCCCGGTATCCGTTAAACCTGCTATCCGAACTTGCCGGTACCGGACAGTTGCTATACGGCAGCGACGACCCGTTTGCCCCGGAGGTTGTCACGTCATCTTCTCTATGGGAACTCAGAAACAAGAGCGGATTTAGCAAAGAAAATCTTGAGAGAGTGCTCACATCCAATGCAAAAGGATTATTTCCGCGTTTAAACCTATAGATCCATCTGGTAATAAAGGAGAATAATATGATCCGATGTTTTTTGTTTTTGCTTGCCTGCCTGTTTCTTTTGAGTGAATGTCCGTCCCAATTGCAAGCCCAGGATACGTATCCGGAGTTCAAGTTCTCCCCACACTCGGCGTACTGGCCGACAAATGGGTGGAAATACTCCACACCGGAAACACAGGGGATGCATTCCGGTCACCTGGCCATGATGTTCAAGCAAATCAATGACGGGAAATACTATATCAACAGTGTGCTTGTGGTGAAAAACGGATATATCGTGGCTGAAGCCGACCGGAGTGAACCGGAGCATACCCGGCCTCTCTGGTCTTCCACAAAAAGCATTCTGTCCGGGCTGGTGGGTATCGCCCTGGACCGGGGAGTACTCAAAAACCCGGATCAAAGGACGCTTGAGTTTTTTCCCCGCCAGGAAACTCAAAAAAAAGATCCCCTGAAAAAGGCAATACGTCTGGGACACCTCCTATCAATGCGTTCCGGACTGGACTGGCCTGAAACACAAACGAGTCTGGCCTACGATAAAAACCCGGAATACCAGATGGAGATGAGCCATAACTGGGCCGAATATGTATTAAAAAGACCCATGGCCCAAAACCCCGGAACGATCTTCAACTACAGCTCAGGGAACTACATCGTGCTGACAGCGGTTCTGAACAACGCCGGACTGGATGTGGAACGGTTTGCCCGCCGGCACCTGTTTGCCCCTTTGGGCATCACCCCGGACAGATACTTCTGGAATAAAACCAATGAAGGGCTGCCGAACGGAAGCCACGGCCTTGTCATGTGCCCCAGGGATATGGCGAAAATCGGGTACCTTTATCTGAAGGGCGGGCAATGGGACGGCCGCCAAGTCATATCAAAAGGATGGGTCAGCGCGTCTGCAAAGATACAGGCTCAAATGAACTGGAAGGGATTTGTGGCGAATCATTACGGATACGGGTGGTATCTGCAACCCTATGGATTCCACTCTTTGGGGTACCAGGGCCAGTTCATTGTCGTAATGCCCGGTATTGATGCGGTTGCAGTGTTCACTTCCGAGCTTGCCCTGCATGAACTCGAACTGCCCTTAAAATGGGTTGAAACGTATATTGTTCCGGCGGCGAAGGCCGGCAGCCCCATACCACCGAATAAGAAGAACGCGTCGGCACTGCAAAGGGAAATCAAAAAGTTTGACGAGACCCCATACTGGTAATCTCCATCAAACTTAAGTTCCAGGGTGTTTTCATTATCACAAATCATGGTTATCCTTATGTTGATCAGCGGCAAAGCGCATCCCCACCTTGCCGCTGAATTCGCCATTAAATCTTTTTCATTACAATCTTTACAATGTCGGTCAGTTGATCTATTTCATTTTCCGTAATCGTCAGCGGCGGCCGCAATACCACACTTTCTTTTGCCACTGCCCCCTGTACGACAAAAAGACCGTTGTTCCGCGCCGCCACACAAAAATCTTTGGCCACATCCCTGTCTTTAAACCGCATGGATACGAGAAGCCCCATGCCGGAGACGGAATCAAGCACTTCGGGTTTGTCCTGCAATAATGACCTTAAATCATCCATCAGTCTCTTTCCTGTTTTCTGCGTTTGCTCCCACGGACGCTTTGCGTCATACTGATCCAGCATATGACACGCCACCCTGCAGCCCACATCATGCCCGCCGAACGTACACAGATGAATTAATGGATGCGCATCAAAAAAAGTTTTAACCTCTGGTGTAAACACAAGGCCCGTCATAGGAAAAACACCTGCTGTGACGGCTTCGCCGAAAACGAGTATATCCGGTTCAACCCCGTAATAATCCTTTGCGAACTTATGGCCGGTCCGGCCGAACCCGGTCTGGGTCTCATCAAAGATCAGCAGCGTACCGAAATGCTCGCACAATAGTTTAAGCTCACGCAGATACTTCTCATCAGCTTTCCGGCAGTGGTTCTCCGCCTGTACGGGTTCCAGGATAAACGCGGCAGTATCATGATTGATGGATTTTTGGGCAGCATCTATATTGTTGAACTCAACAATTGTCTGCCCCGGAATCAGGGTGCCAAACTGTTTTTTATCCCCACGGTCCGAAAGTCCCATGGAAAATCCGGTCTCTCCGTACCATCCGCCGTCCACCGAAATGAGTTCAGTCTTGCCGGTATATCCCCTGGCAAGTTTGCAGGCGGCATCCATGGCTTCCCCACGGACCACCGTAAACAGTGAACAGCTCAAATCCCCTGAAATGAAATCGGCAAGCCTGCTGGCAAGCGTTGCCTTTTCTTCTGAAATCAACACGAAATTTCCGTGATCGGTCTCACGTGCGGACTGTTTGAGTACCTCGACGGCCGATGTATTTTTCCGGCCGAGGTTGTAGGTTGACGCACCGGAATAACCGTCAATATAGGCATTTCCATCCACATCGTATAAATAAGCTCCCTTCGCATGGCTTTCCACAATATCCAAGCCGTGCGCGGATAATCTTTCCACCAATCCTTGGGAAAAAAGGGATCTGGCTTCGCTGATCAATTCTTTTGTCATCGCACCTTTCTGTATCGCTTTATATGCTGGCATCGTCGTCATGGGGTATTCCTTTCTCTTTTTTTACATACCGAACTTGCGTAAGAGAACATTCACAGGGATCAGGATATCGTCTTCATTGAGCCATTTTCTGACAATGGGTATCTTTGACAGGGGCAAGAGGAAAAACAGGTAAAGCCGCTGTATGGACACCGCTTTTTTAAACCGGTTCAAAAATTCATCCACCTGGGTTTCCGTCACCGTCAAGGGAAGCATAAACCGCATCACCTGGGGGGCGTTACCGGAATATGCCGCAAAGATCCCCGAATTTGACAGACAGTCGGCCATGAGCACCCCCATAAATTCCTGGGTATATTCAATACCGATCATCAGGCCCTTGCCACGAATTTCTTTGATAATGGATGCATTGTTTTCCATGATCCGGGTCAGTCCCTCTTTTAAACGCGTCCCCATCATTTCCGCATTTTCCCAGAGTTTTCGCTCCAGAAGTACGTCAATCACCTTTGAAGAGACCTGGCAGCTGATATCATTTCCCCCGCCGGAGGATGTATGGAAAAAAGGATTCCGGTTAACGTATCCGGCCAATTGCTCAGTGTCACGGTAAACGATGGCGCCGTTGGGGCACACCCCGCCGCCGATGGATTTCGCCAGGCACATGATATCCGGCACCACGCCCGAATGCTCGGAAAACCAAATTTTTCCGGTCCGGCCGAACCCGGTCTGAATTTCATCAAAAATAAGGATAATGCCCAGTTCATCACACAGGGTTCTTAAGCCTTGAAGATACGCATCCGTGGCCACATGGATTCCCCCTTCGCCCTGCACAGGTTCAAGCAGGATGGCGGCGGTTCTTTTTGAAGCGATTGCCCGGATGGCGGGAAGATCGTTGAAAGGCACCAGGCGGCACCCCGGCATCAGGGGTTCGAACAATTCCTTATAATAGGCTTTTCCCCCGACAGACAGACTGAACCCGGAATGACCGTGGTAGGCAAGTTCCATTGAAATAACCTCATCTCTGCCTGTGGCGCCCTTGGCAAGTTTTATGGCGGCCTCTATGGAATCGGCTCCGCTGCCGGTGAAAAGCACCTTGTTGGGTCGCCCGGGGCAAGGGAAGAAAGCTTTCTGGCAAGCTCTATTTTCGGTACGGAAAGAAGATTCGGTGTTCCCATATCGGATCGGTCCGCCTGGGCACAAAAGGCGCCCACCACCTTTGCATTGCACCGCCCTGTGTTGAATGAACCTGCAGAAGAAAAACAATCAATATAGGCTTTACCGGATTTCCCATCCACAAATGCCACGCCCTTCCGGCGTGTCTCCATAATATCCAGATGCCCCGCCATCAGGAAACGGATCTGGCCTTGTGAAATGTGCTCTCCGAATTGCTTGAAAATTTCATTTTTCTTCTTTGCACTCATTGCATTGAGTTTTTTTGCTCCCATGCATGCCTCCAAATCTAAAAGGGTTATTACCGGACAAAACACCGCTGCGACTCATGTCATTCGGCACTGCCCTTCTGCAATCGGCATACCTGTTTATTAAAATTTTTATTTAAGTCATTAATAACAGCCCCTTAGATACATCTCATTCATTTGAGTCACCGCAAAAACCCAAAACTTTATCAAATATGGTATTTTTTAAATCCGTTCGCAATATTTGATGAAATATAGAAATTTTGTCGGCCTCTCTGGGGAGCGTATTTTGATTTTCAGGTATTTTGTGCGCGTGGAAGGGGCCTTATCCATCAACAGTCCATTGCAGAAAATTATGATATATGGTAGTTGAGGCGAACAAGCTGTCATATAAGACAACTACAATAAAATACTGACCCCACCAGGAGGTATTAAAATGATCAATAAAACGAAATTTTTTATGGATGCCACATTAAATATCTGTTCCACCCTGGATATTGAAACCGCCCTTTGGAACTGCCTGTTCTATCTAAAGGATTTTTTGCCCGCAACCCATATGGGGTTTCATGTCTATGATTACGAACTGGGTATCACCGAGACTATCGCCATGGCGGATATGTCCGGCGGACAAACCGTATCGTTAAAAAACCTGCATGACATTGATGTTCGAAATGACATCAAGGAAAACTGGGTTCAGGGCGTCCATTGTTTCGACAGGATCGGGGATCTGTCTTTTCTCAGGGCGACTGCCCGGGAGTTCGGACTGTCAGAGGCCTCGGCAATGATAATGGACCTGATGCTGGAAAACGAAGAAGTGGGGGTCGTCAGCATTTTAGATGAAAAGGGAACACCCTTTTCCGATGAACATACCGACCTGTTCAAACTTTTGAATAAACCCTTTGGCATCGCCATCACCAATGCGCTCAGATACAGGGAACTCAAATGCCTGAAAGACGTTCTGGCAGACGATAACCGCTATCTTCAAAATGAGTTGACCGGCAGTGTCGGCAAAGAGATTGTTGGTGCCGATACCGGGTTGAAGGGAGTAATGGATCAAGTCTACCAGGTCGCAGGCCATGACAGTCCGGTCCTGATACTGGGAGAAACCGGTACAGGCAAAGAAGTGATTGCCAACGCCATTCATCATTTATCCAGCAGAAAAAACGGCCCGTTTATCAAAATCAACTGCGGCGCCATCCCGGCCACCCTGATCGACAGCGAATTATTCGGTCATGAAAAGAACGCCTTTACCGGGGCCAACACCATGAAGCGGGGACGGTTTGAGCGGGCAGACGGCGGCACCATATTTCTCGATGAAATCGGAGAACTGTCTTTAGATGCCCAGGTCAGACTCCTGAGGGTACTGCAGGAAAAAGAGCTGGAACGGGTGGGCGGCACGGAGCCTGTCAAGGTCAATACACGGGTGATCGCCGCTACCCACAGGGACCTGGATGATATGCTGAAAAAAGGCCGGTTCCGAAAAGATCTGTATTTCAGGATAAAGGTATTCCCCATCATGATTCCCCCCTTGAGAGAGCGGATAACGGACATCCCCATGCTGGTCCAGTATCTGGTCCAGAAAAAAGCCCGGGAGCTGAACAAACCCATTGTATCCCGTATGGCCGTCGATTCCGTAGACCGTCTCATGGCCTATGACTGGCCGGGGAATATCAGGGAACTGGAAAATGTGGTGGAACGCGCCTTGATAAAAAATCAGGGCGAGCCCCTCGACTTTGACTTAGGCCCCACGGGAAAAACAAGAAAGGAGTGTTCCCTGGCGTATCCCCCCGATGCGCAGATGCTCAACCTGGATCAGGTCAATGCCGCCCATATCAAGCGGGTGCTTGGCCTGGCCAAAGGAAAAATCGACGGCCATGGCGGTGCCGCCCAGTTGTTGGGGATTAATCCCAATACATTGCGGCACCGGATGAAAAAACTCGGAGTGCCCTATGGTCGGCGGAACAAAAGGCAAAATTCTTAGATTTCAAAATCTAAATTATGCTGGCAACAAGCCAGAAGAGTCCCTCTTAAGACTTAAAACCCGGCATTTATAACCAATGCGGCCCAATGGATATTTAGTGTCCTTGCATCCTAAACGCGTTAGGCGCTTTACCGGTCCATCTTTTAAAGGCATGGTTGAACGCGCTCTGGTCTGAATATCCAAGCATAAACGCCACCTCACAGATGGACATATCCGGATCGGAAAGCTGGTCAACGGCAATCTTTTTGCGTACGATTTGAACAAGCTTTCGGAAGGTTGTATTTTCGTTTTTAAGTTTTTCCTGAAGCGAGCGCTTGCTGACGGCAAGTTCACGGGCAATGAGATCAATCAAGGGAGAACACCCTTTGAGTAAATGCTCACCAATTAACCCGGCAACCCTCCCCGACCATGTTTTATCCAGTGCGGCGGTCTGTCCCATCTTGTCCGCATACCTTTCCAAAAGGCTTAACATTGACGAATCCGCATATTCAATGGCAATATCCAGATCCCGGCTGTCAATCACAATTTCGTCCCTGTCTGCCCCAAAATGAACAGGCGCCTTAAAGAAACTTTCATACCCGGTCTTATCCTCAACATGATCCGGACCCCGGTGAATAAAATTGACCGCAACTGGCCGTATACGGCCCTGTGACAGCCTTGCCAGAATGGAAAAGCAGGTACACAAGAACGCTTCTGAAAGATGATGCAGACGGTGGGAACCAAGTACGGAAAAATCCCATGACAGCAAAACAAGTCCCTCCTGTTTGCGTACCACAGGCTGAATCTTTTCGGCCATGATCCGGTGGTGCCGGACAAAAAGATCCAATGCAATGCCGATTTTCGGGCTGTTCTGCATCATGGAAAACAGAATGCTGTTATCTGGAAAATAATGGACAGCCTGTTTCCCCAGGTTCAGACCGGGGCAGGGATCTTTGCTTAATTCCGCGATGGTAAGCCAGACATCTGCAAATTTGCTTGCCGCTATGCCGGCGCCCCCATCAATCAACGCTATAGAATCAAGCCCGTACGTTTTGGCCACCGTATCAAACGACACCTTCCTTTCATCCGCATAGGCCTTTAACATTTTCACCAACCCGATGGACACGTTAAAATCCTTAAACTCAGCCACACCTGACTCCTGCAATACAATTTTTTTTTCATCATGTACCGAATCTGCGCAAAATATCAACTCTTGTTCACAGATCAACAAGATTCGCACGGCCGATCCTGGTAACTTCAGGTATCGTTTCAAAAAAACGTATAAATCAACACATCCTAAAAAGGAGAACCCTGTGAAAAACTTAAAAAAAATACAACGGCTGAAAATGCTTTGCCTGATTGGGGCTGCTGTTGATGCCCTGTGGACCATGGCCCTGGTCTGGCCGAAACTGTTTACCGGTTTAACAGGTAACAATGCCATGACGGACGACCTGTCCGTGCGCCTGATTGCAGGGATTGCGGCATCATTGATGGCTGGATGGACGGCTCTTTTGGCCTGGGCGTCCAAAAATCCTGTTGAGCGGAGAATCGTCCTTCTCATCACGGCCTTACCGGTAATCGCAGGGCTGTTCAGTGTGTCCTTAATTGGCATCATCTTTGGCCAGGGCGAAGGGTCCATCTGGATACCTATAAAAACCGCAGGATTTTTTTTCGCGATGCTGTGGGGGTATGTAACAGCCAATAAAATAGCAAAGGAGGATACTCCCCTGTGATGCCACAGCCAATGGGCTCCTGTGAAAATTCAGTGGGGGTTAGGACAACACACTGTTTTTTCCAGGAGCCCTGTACATTCCGCATTTAACACAGAAGCCATTTTGGAGGGGCGATAAACAAAGAGGTGGGTCATCATTTGCAAAAGCCGGGCATCACACCTGCGCAGGAGCCATTCGTTTTAAATGTTCAAACAGGCACAAGTCCAGCATAACCCGGCACTCCGCATCCAGAAAATACTCAGCCCGTCTTTCATAGAGCAGCATCGCCTTGGCGGGCATATACGCATCTGCATCGTTAAAAAGAAAGAGAACTGGAATATTGGGCAACGCAGGAATCACGGCGCACACATCATAGGGATAATCTTCTTCGGGAGGTTTCCCTTCAAGCCCTTCTATAGCGGTTCTCAGGTCATCCAGACGGCCTGAAAAATATCGCGAAAGCTTTTGGATTGTATAGGTAGCAAGTCCTTCATTCTGTCCCCTGCCGGCATCTTTGAACTCCCTGTAGGGAATCCAATCCTTACCCGGAGGAACATATGAAGGTGTCATCAAAACATATTTCAACAGAATCACACATGTCACATAATCCGGTTTATTTCCCAGGCTGTCACAAACACCGGAGCCGGAGACCTGATATGTATTTTGCAAAAAATCCACCTTAACAGGGGCATCGATATCCAGTTGTGCCAGATACCGACTATAATTTTCCTTAAAAACGGGGTTTACGTTTTTCATCTTTCAATCCTTTTGTGGGTTTTCTTTTTTCCTGTTTTCCCCGAGCCGCTCAACCCGGATCAGGGGCAGGCCAAGATCACGGACTTTTGCGATCAATCCGTGCAGGGCGGACTGATCCGGCACCAGGCCTGTGATGATTGTCGAACTGCCCTTAGATTCAATGGACATTCCGGCAAACCAGTTCAGCCACTGATTGCCAAGCACCCCTTTTACCGTGATCCGGTATTTGGCCGGTCCTTGACATTTTTGTATTTTCTCCATCAGATCACCTTCCTCCCGGAAACGGCCATACCCAAAGGGCAGAAGCTGGTCCGCCCATGAACATCATGCGCCGTGCCCAGTTTCTGCCCTCTGGGTACAACAAACAATGAAAGAATTCATCGATTTACCTGGTTCTTTCATATAAATTCTTACAGACGATACGATGATGCCACGATAAAAAAAACAGGGGAACACCCATCCGGGTGATATTGCAGGTGATTTATTTTTTTTTGGCGTCTGCAGATAGTTGAATTACAGCAGGTCCAATTCCTGTGTTTTCAGGATAGCTTCTGAACGGCTGTGAACGGACAGTTTTCCGTAGATGTTTTTCAGGTGGGTTTTAACGGTATTCGCCGAGATAAAAAGTGCTGCACTTATTTGTTTGTTGGAGCGCCCTTTACAGATCAGCCGCAAGACGTCAAGCTCCCTGCTACTTAATTCCTCAATGAGACCATCTTGTCTGTTTGCATGGCCCGAGGATTTAAATGCCACAGAAAGCTTTTTGGCAAACCTTTTGACGGATTTGTCATCAAAGCGGTCAATGGCGTCAATGAATTCTGCCAGGGGCGGGCCTTCGTCCACGAATACCCGGATGTAACCGCCTGATTCCGCCAGCTTCAGTGCATGGATCAAGGCGGTTTCAGACCGATTCATCCTCTTCTTTTTTTTCAAAATGAGCGCTTTGATAATCAATGTTTCAATGAGATTCAGTAGTCTGCCGGCCTTTTCTTGGACACCGGTCAGGCGGTCGGCAACCCTCAGGGCGTCATCCAGGCGATTTTGAAGGAGCAGAATTCTTGCAAACATCATATTTTCCGCTTCATGGAGTACCGAATAGTCATTGTCCACGTCCAGTCCGCAGTCTGCAACCCATTTTGCCAGATCATTTGCCTGCCCTGTCATCATCAGGACTTTTGCCTTGACCGCCTTGATCTGGGTCGTGATCCATGGCGGGATGGGGGTTGTTTCCCCCAAGCGGTCCACCTTTGAAAGCAGTTGATGCATCTCTTTGCCTGAAGGGGAGTTCATTGAACACAAAACCTTCAGCAGGCAGGTATACCGCCAGCCCAGGTGGCTGCTGTCATGCCCGGCTTCCAGATACTCAATCGCAGCCCTTGCATGGGTTTGTGCATCTTCAAGCCGGTTTGACTCATACAGAAGCTCACTCCAAACACCGTTTACATGCCCCTTTGCCACAGTGAACTCCAGATTGCCGCCCTTAGTCTCGGACAGCAGTTGCCCGCAGATTTTCTTGGCCTCCGGCATCTGGCCGGCATTCTTTAGATCAATACACTGCCAGACCCGGGTGGCCAGATACCAGAATATATTGCCCGACGCTCTGGCCGCCGTAACCGCCAGGGCATGAGATTCTATGGCCGCATCCATATCACCTTGAATTTTATGGGCAATCCCTGAAGACATGGCAGCCACGGCCCGCCAGGCCGCCTCTTTTTCAGGCAGCAGTTCAAACGCCGTCCCGGCATATTTTACGATGGAACGGACATCGCCTTTTCGTGTTGCCCAGTGGGCCTTAACCGCAGCGATTTTCCCCCGGCAGATCCGTATCTCTTCCGCCCCCATCCCTTCAAACGGCGCCTTGCGGGCCAGCAGATCCGATTCAAGCATATCCAGGTTATTGCCCCCTGCTTCAGGGCTGCCGCTTTCAAACATCAGCCTGGCCTTGGTTATCCATATCGCAGGCCTTGCGTACGTCACTTCGTCCGGCAACTGGTTCAGCCACCGAAGGAGGGTTGCCTGTTCTCCGCCCCGCCATTTGGTTTCGATCAGTCGTTCAAGCAAACCGGCTGCCCGGTCAAAAGCCGTCGATACAATGGCGTGTTCTATTGCATCTTCAACCAGACCTTGTTTCTCAAACCACCGGCTCGCGTTCAAATGAAGTGCGTTTATGCCGGCCGGTCGGGTCTGATTCAATTTTTGATGTGTCAGTTCAGCAAACAGATGGTGATATCGATACCACACCCTCTTATCATCAAGGGGAATAAGGAAAAGGTTGGCCTTTTCCAGTTGCGTTAAAATTTGGGCGCTGTCATCCCGCCCGGTTACAAAATCACACAACTCGGCACACATCCGGTTCAAGATTGAGGTTTGAATCAAGAACGTGCGGATCAATTCCGGCTGCCGGCTAAGGACTTCTTCTGCCAGGTAATCCACGATGTGACGGTTGTCCCCGGCAAAGGCATCGATAAACTGCCGGATATCATCTTGCCCGCTCATGGACATCCCTGCCAGTTGAAGGCCTGCGATCCAGCCTTCTGTTTTTGATGCCAGAATGGCGATGTCCCGGTCCGCAAGTTTCAACCCCATGATATCCCTGAAAAACGAGGCGGTTTCATCCGGATTGAAACAAAGGTCCGCATACCGGATTTCCGTCAACTGGTTCCTGACCTTGAGTCTTGAAACCGGAAGTACCGGATCAGCCCTCGTGGAAATGGCCAGGTGCATATGCTCCGGCATATAGTCAATCAAAGAGGCGACGGTTTTATGAACCTTCGGATTTTCAACAACATGAAAATCATCCAGGACTAGGAGAAATTCACTGTCAGTGTTTTCTATCTCGTTGATAAGGTTAATGACGACGGATTCGATGGAGATCTGTCCTGCGCTGTTTAACAGGATATCCGTACGCTGGGCAATGGTGTCGTTTACAGATTTGAGGGCACTTGACAGATATCTGAGAAAACAGACCGGGTCATTCTCCGTCCGGTCCAGCGATATCCAGGCAACAGGCCGGGAGATCCTTGAAATCCAGTCCGTCAGAAGCGTGGTTTTCCCGAATCCGGCCGGGGCGCTGACCAATGTCAGCTTACCTGCCAGTCCGCTGTCGAGTTTATCGGTCAGGCGGTTTCGATGAATAATGGCCGACCGCATCCCCGGGACGGACAATTTGGTTGCAATAAGCGCAGTTGGCCGGTATTCCGTGTTGATAGTCATCACCTTTTTCAATACATTTCCAACGGTTTACCCAGAAAATAGTAAAAGGCATTTGAAATATCAAATTAAATTTGTTTTTTCCCCGAGACACTGCTCCGATAATGAAAATTATTGGGACAGCATCCGCGTGATTCAGCCCTGGGTTTTAACCGCAGCAACGGCAATATCAGGGGACCCCTTGGAAAAAGCGGTTCCCGCCACATCGGAATAAAATGATTTGACATCAAATCCGTTCTCTTTGAGTTTCTGCTGTAAAAAATCCCGATTGAAATACTGCAGCCAATTGTAAACAACCCGACTCTTGTCCTTTTGGATAATCGTGTATTTATCGAGCGTCACTTTTTCATCTTCATATTTAAAGGTATTGACGAATCCATAGTATTTTTCCGGTGCCTAAAACCCATCGAGCTGATTTAGTTCGTAAAGGGCACTCTCAGTCCTGTTGTTGAACGTATTTACCGAATGGACATCCATAAGGATCGAACCGCCTTGTTTCAGAAAAGAATAAAATTTGGCCAGCAGAGTTTTTCTTTGTGACGGACTTAACGCACAATAGTCGCAGAAAATCATGGTGATGAGATCAAACCGTTTGTCTGTTTCAAACTCAAGATAATTCTGCTGATAATAATCAATGTCCAGACCTTTTTCCCCAGCCGTCTTTTTTGCATACCGGATGGATCTTTCGGACGTCCTGTCGATCTTGTTAATAAACAAATATCTGAAGCTGTTAATAATTATACTAATGGCAACTATTTTACAAAGACTGAACCAATAAATCTTTTAGCAACAAGAAAAGGAGTGATAAACAATAATGCAGAAATCAATCTAGAATCGTATGATGGTTCTAAAATTAAATTGAAAGCAGGCGCTCAACTGGACGCCCGGCCCGATCACGGCCTTCGAGCTCAACCTGAGCGATCGCGAGGTCAAGAAGTGGCTGCGCTCACCCCTAGCAGCATCGACGTTTGGCCTCGGCTGACCATTAACGTCAGCATTAACGTCAATAACAGCAAAAACCGGGGAGCATTTGCCGGCGTTCAGTAACATTTGCCGATGTCAATAATTTGCCGGTCGT